>NZ_KV802466.1:0-255 GCF_001810695.1 Corynebacterium sp. HMSC065D07 | reverse complement strand
TAGCTGAGGTAGGAACTAAACCCAGGACGCTTCACTCCTCCATCTGAATGGATATATGCTCCGGAATCTTGAAGCTGGGCTGGTGTGTTTATGTGTGGGCATTAGTGCAGACCTGGAAGTGCATTCTCGCAGGTCGCCGATCCTGGCCCCTTGGTGCTTGACGACGCCTACTTGCAGGTCTGTATTTTCAGGTCTGTACTTGTAGGCTGTATGCGAAAACCACGAAGGAGCCCGTCACCGTTGAGTTGTTGCTCA
>NZ_KV802465.1:0-583 GCF_001810695.1 Corynebacterium sp. HMSC065D07 | reverse complement strand
GTGGACACGTAGTGGAGCTACCTAGTGGTTAGGCAGCTATTTCTTTTCTGCTGTTGATTGAGCCGGCGTGGTTCTCGAAGTCGACGGGGCTGACCATCCCGAGTGCGGAGTGCCGGCGCCGGCGGTTGTAGACGACTTCAATCCAGTAGGCAACAGCCTTACGCGCGGCATCACGGGTCGCCCAATGCTTACGGTCATAGAATTCGGTTTTAAGCGTCGACCAGAACGACTCAGCCATCGCGTTATCGAAGCACACGCCGGTACGCCCCACAGACTGAGCAATGCCTAGGCTGCGGCACACCTCCCAGAGCTTCTCACTGGTAAATTGAGTTCCGCGGTCAGCGTGAAACACCAGCCCATCAGGAACGTCACCGCGCAGCGTATGCGCCATCCGCAGGGCCCGTTCGACCAGGGATGTATCTTGAACACTATCCATAGCCCAGCCCAATACTCTGCGGGAATGGCCATCGCGGACTGCACATAAGTACAGCCAGCCTTCACCGGTGCGCAGGTAGGTAATATCCGACATCCACACCCGGTTGAGCTCACCAGTATCAAACATGCGTTTAACCAGGTCAGGAAG
>NZ_KV802464.1:0-2282 GCF_001810695.1 Corynebacterium sp. HMSC065D07 | reverse complement strand
GGGTATCGCTGGTTATCGAAGCTTTATCTCATGCCAGAAAAGTCCGAGGAAGCCTTAAAGGGGCAATTTTCCATTCCGATCACGGCAGTGTGTACACCTCACAGGCATTTAGGGACCACTGCGCCAAGCTTGGTGTACGCCAATCCATGGGAGCAGTGGGAACGAGTGCCGATAATGCCCTGGCAGAATCATTTAACGCCACCCTAAAGCGTGAAGTTCTGCGAGATGGGAAAGTCTTTGACAATCCCATCAGCTGCCGCCAAGAAGTCTTCCGATGGTGCATGCGCTACAACACCCGTAGACGACACTCCTGGTGCAATCTTCTAGCCCCCGATGACTACGAAGCACTCACATCAGCTACACTGACCCAAGCAGCATAGCTAACCCCCGACGTGTCTACTTTCCGGGGGGCAGGCCCCGAGGTCTTCTTTGGTGTGGACGGATAAGTCAGTGCCTTTGGGGAAATACTGGCGCAGAAGTCCGTTGGTGTTTTCGTTGCTTCCTCTCTGCCAGGGTGATGCTGGATCACAGAAGTACACCGGACAATCGGTGGCAATGGTAAATGACCTATGGCCAGCCATTTCGCTTCCTTGATCCCAGGTCAGCGAGCCACGAAGGTGTGCTGGTAGCTGTTGGATAGTCTCGACGAGCGCGTTGCGCACTTCCACAGCGCCATGCCCGTTGGGCAGATGCAGCAGCATGACGTATCTGGTGCTGCGTTCTACAAGTGTGCCGATAGCTGATTTGTTTCCCTTGCCCAAAATCAGGTCGCCTTCCCAATGTCCTGGAACAGCGCGGTCATTAACCGTTGCTGGGCGTTCGGAAATCATTACCATGGGGTCGCTAAATCGCTGGCGGGCAATGCGCTGGTTGCGTGGCTTTCTCACAGCACGGCCTTGGCGCAGACATGCGGCGATTTCTTTCTTCAGCTCGCCTTTAGCTTGGAAGAACAACGACATATAGATGGTTTCAGGACACACCCTCATAGTGTCATCGTCAGGGAAGTCCAGACGCAACCTTCTAGAAATCTGCACCGGTGAGTATCGCTTCTTCAACATCGCCCACACCACATCACGCAATGCTGCATGTGTGTCCAGTTTGCGTGGCTTAGGCCGGAATCTGCGCAGCACGGACTTCCGATGAGCTGCATGCGGCAGATACAACCCAAATTCATCACGGTTGCGTGTCATTTCCTTGCTTATTGTTCCCGGTGAGCGCCCCAAACGCCGGGCAATAGCACGCACGCCTAGGCCTTGACGGTTCAAGTCGGCGATAAGTTCACGTTCCTCGACGGATAAATATCGAGAACTAATGCGTTTGTCTATCGCGTGCTGTGGGAGAACTTCGACGGGTACTGCTTGGCGGCCGTCAACATAAGGCAAGACCTGCATAAGTCTTTTATAAAGCTCAGTGTCTGGCCCATCGGGAACAAACGGCACACGCCCGACACCATTGAGCTTGGTTACTCCTTTATCGATGTCCAGAGCTTCGCGTGGATTAATACCGACGGCTTTTGCTGCGTCTTTTCGGCTCATCGCACCAGAACGCAGCATCAAATACTCGCACCGACGCGAGGTGGCACTAGCCCGACGGCCATGCGGATTGCGCTGCCACAAACCAAGCTCAATACCAATGCGGTAGACAACGCTGGTTCCTACATTAAGTCGCGTTGAAATATCTGACGGCTTCACACCTTGCTTCCATAGCGCTTCAATGCTTTCTGTAGCCGAAGCAGAAGTCGACTTATGAACGCGCACAGGAAGTTGATGCTCACGAGCCAGCCGATACGCAACACTCAAGCTAAGCCCCAGTTCCAACGCCGCACTACGCACACTACGACCACCTGAAACCAAGCAACATAGCCGCTCCACCACATCCGGCGAAGGATCCCAACGACTCGACACCACAAACACCACCAATCAAGGTCAGGTGTTTCCACGATCCTTAGAATCCGCGTCGCTCTTTAAGGGCTAAGCGTCCCGTTGCTCCTACTGCATCCAACGGCAGGCGAATCGCGACCAGGATCCCCGATTTCCCCGCGCACCATGCTGCGGTTTGCGGGGATCACCGATGTGCCCGTCAACCATCTTTCGGTTGGCGGGATCGGTGGTTGGCGTTGTCCTCTCGATGTCTGGGACATTAACTGTTGTCGGGTGGTGGGTCTGGTGGCTGTCCTGCTTGTTCAGCGTTGAGTCTGGCTACTGCTTCTTGGTATTCGGGCATTGCGGTAATTGGTGCTCCCCAGGGCGGGATGAAGCTGACCCCGGTGTTGAGCCGGTACA
>NZ_KV802462.1:0-21770 GCF_001810695.1 Corynebacterium sp. HMSC065D07 | reverse complement strand
GGACTCCGCGTCCAAAAAGTCCCTAGACATCACAAGACTAGCTAGAAACTGCTACGAGGAGTGAACCCAACTCCGCTGCTTCTTCTTTGCTGAGCTCAATAACAATGCGCCCACCCCCGTCAGAAGGAATGCGCATGACGATCTTGCGGGACTCCTCTACCGCTTCCATCTCTCCACCAGTGGTACGGGGCTTCATCGCTGCCATATTGAGTCTCCTTCGACTGTATTTTGTACGTCCTTCTAGTCTAGCTCTTTTTCGGCCGCCGGCGGCAGACTCGTCGCTGTAGGCTCGGCCTAGGCCTGAACCGAAGGTTCTGAAGGTTCGCCCGATGACGCCGCCTTGGCACCCCAATGGCGCTCCACTGCCGCCAACAGGGCATCCACTTGGTCCTGGCGGTAGCCGCGCGCAACCACGTCAAAGCGCAGGTCATCGAAGCGCCCCTCCTCGAGGGACCGAAGATTCTCTCGATCGGTATCCACGGCCTTGTCGGGAGCGCCCATGACAGGCCCCCGGCCCACGAAGCTTCCCCACGCCCACGTGCCGATGATGATGAGGGCAATGAGCACCACGATAAGAAGAATCCAGGACATCATGCGCTAAATCCTACCCAGCAATGGTGGCCTTTGGGCAACAGGCCCAACCACGCCAGCACGGGACAGGATGGTGCGCGCAACCACATCGGCCATCGGGGCCAGCTCCTCCAATGGTCGGTTACGGTGGGTGCGGGTGCCCAGGTCAACCTCGGCGAGGGCATAGGGGCCATAGCGCTTGGCGACGTCTATCAGCAGGCCCGCTTCCACCCCGTACCCTTCCACGAACGGCAGCTCCATGGCGGCCGCGCGTCTTAAGGCGTATTCGCCGCCGAGTGGTTGGTCAATGTATGCGAGCTCTGGGAAGAACTGTCGCAAAAGCGGCTTGGCGGTCAGCTCGGTCACGCGCCCACCACCGGTAGGCTTTCCTTGAAGGCTGCGCGCATAGCGGGCCTTGACCAGCTGGACGTGCGGATCTACGAAGGGCTCGCTGAGCGCTGTGACCATTCCGGACGCGGCGGATTCTAGGTCCGCATCGATGAAGACGACGATGTCGCCCTCAACTGCCGCCACGCCGCGCCAGAGGGATTCGCCCTTGCCGGGGCGGGGCTCCTCAGGCAGGATCTCCCGCCAATTGAGCACCTGAGCCCCTGCCGCCTGCGCCTCAGCCACAGTTTCATCGCTCGAGTCCGCATCAATGACGATGACCTCTTGAGGTTCATCCGCCAGGCAAGCACGCACCACGTGCGCGACTGTGCGCTCCTCGTTGAGCGCAGGGATAACCACAGAAACGCTGTCGGTCATGGCTTAGGCTAGCCCCCGCGTCGTGGCCAAGGGAGCTATCTGGCCCTGGATGGCGGCGGTCATGCGGATGACGTCGAGAGTCGGGGCCACCTCATGGACCCGAAAGGCCGCCACGCCCCGTGCCGCCGACCATGCCGTCGCTGCCAGCGTGCCCGCGACGCGCTGGTCCACGGCGCGGTCGAGGGTCTCACCCACAAAATCCTTGTTCGACAAGGCCATGAGCACCGGCCAGCCGGTCGCCACGATCTCATCGATGCGCCGCAGCAACTCCAAGCCGTGGAAGGTGTTTTTGCCGAAATCGTGCGTGGGGTCGATAAACGTCAGCTCCTCCGGGCAACCGAGGTCGGCGGCGCGCTCGGCCAGCCGCGTGGTCTCGCTGATGACATCGGCAACCACATCATCGAAGTGCACACGATGCGGGCGGGTGCGCGGGGTCACGCCACCGGTGTGCGAGCACACGTAGCCTACCTTGTGGTGGCCAGCCACCTCGATGAGCTCGGGGTCCCAGCCGGCCCACGTGTCATTGACTAGACCGGCACCAGCAGCGATCGCGGCCTCTGCTACCTCAGCGCGCCACGTGTCCACCGAAATCAGCGCTTCCGGGCGGCGGCGGTGCAGCTCCGCGATGGTGGGCACGACGCGCTCGATTTCCTCGGCTGCGTCGACATGCTGACCCGGGCCGGCCTTGACGCCTCCGATGTCGATGATGGAGGCGCCGTCGTCAAGCGCCTGCTCCGCGCGCTGGATTGCTGGGTCGAGCTCGAAGGTGGCGCCCTTGTCATAGAAGGAGTCTGGGGTGCGGTTCACAATCGCCATGACCCGCGCGAGGTTGTGCGCTTGGGTCACTTGCTCTCCTGCTCCCGCAGGCGCTTGTCCGACATGACCTTGTGCGCGGCCAGGATGTGGGCGACGGCTTCATCGATATCGTCCGTGACCAAGAAAAGATCGAGGTCCTCGGCGCTGATGAATCCACCCTCGGCCAGGGTCTTCTTCATCCACTCCACCAAGCCGGACCAGTATTCAGTACCCATGAGCACGATGGGATAGTTGGTCACCTTGCCGGTTTGGACCATGCACATGACCTCGAAGAATTCATCCATGGTGCCCATGCCGCCGGGCAGGCAGATGAAGGCCTGGGAGTACTTGAGGAACATGGTCTTGCGGGCAAAGAAATAGCGGAAGTTCAGGCCCAAGTCCACGTAGGGGTTCAGGCCCTGCTCGTGCGGAAGCTCGATGCCTAGGCCCACAGACAACCCTCCGGCCTCGTGCGCGCCGCGGTTGGCCGCCTCCATGATGCCGGGGCCACCGCCGGTAATGACGGCATACTTAGCCTCCACGAGGCGGCGCCCCAAGGCCACGGCCAGCTGATAATTCGGATCCTCCTCCGGGGTGCGAGCGGAACCGAAGACGGTCACGGCCTTCGGCAGCTTGGCCAGGGCGTCGAAACCATCCACGAACTCGCCTTGGATGCGCAGGACGCGCCAGGGATCGGCGTGCTGCCATTCGTGATCCGCGCCGGACTGCAGCAGCCGTTGGTCAAAGGTGGAGGACTGCTCTCCAGCAGTACGCACGAGAAGTGGTCCGCGCAGGGTGCGCAGTTGCTCAGGCGTCATGGTGGTCTTATCCCTTCAGGTAGTTCAAGAGTGCGGTCGAGACTTCGGTGATCTGGGTGACGGGCACTTGTTCGTCCTTCTTGTGGGCAAAGCCTGGGTCTCCAGCGCCGAAATTGACGGCTGGGGTCCCCATCTCGGAGAAGCGGGCCACGTCGGTCCAACCATACTTGGCGCGGACGTTGCCGCCGACGGCGTCGACAAGCGCGCGTGCCGCCGGCTGGCCCAAGCCGGGCAGGGCGGCGCCGGCGATGTCATCGACCTCCACGGTGATGTTCTCGTGTTCGCCGAGGACCTCCATCAGGTGCACCAGCGCCTCCTCGGAGCTGCGGTCCGGGGCGAAGCGGAAGTTGACGAACATCCAGGCCTCATCCGGGATGGTGTTGGTGGCCACGCCGGATTCGAGGTGGACGATGTTGAGGCCCTCCTTGTAGGTGCAGCCGTCAATCTCCACGTCGCGTGACTGGTAGTTGGCCACGTTGAGCATCACCGGTGCCAAGGTGTGGGCGGCGTTGGAGCCGAGCCAAGCACGGGCCGAGTGCGCGCGGGTGCCGTGGGCGGTAACGCGCACGCGAATGGTGCCCTGGCAGCCGGCCTCGATCATGGCGCCGGAAGGCTCCCCCAGCAGTGCCAGGTCCCCCTTCAGCCATTCCGGGTGATCCTTTTGCAGGTGGCCCAAGCCGTTGAACTCGGTGGCAACCTCCTCGCCCTCGTAGGCGATGACGGTGAGGTCGTGTTTGAGATCATCGGAGTTGTACAGCTGCGCAAAGGCGTTGAGGTAGACCGCCATGCCCGACTTCATGTCGACGGTGCCGCAGCCGTACATGATCTCCCCGTCCTCCGACATGGTGTGGGGCACGTTATCGGCCAGAGGAACGGTATCGATGTGGCCGGCTAGGACCACGCGGCTTTCAAAACCCCGGTTTGTCCGGGCACACACGGTGTTGCCATAGCGTTGCACCTCCACCGTGTCTTGGTCCAGACCGCGCAGGGCCTCCTCGACGGCGTCGGCGATCGCCTCTTCGTGATGGGAAGGGCTCGGGATATCCACCAAGGCCTTGGTCAGCTCGATGGGATCGGAGAAGAGATTTAAAGTCACAACCCGCCATGCTAGCGCCCCCGGATGCTCAGCGCATTGCGTAAAGTACTTCCCATTACAAACAATCAATAGCGTTGAAGGTGATCACCCTATGGCAGCGGCCACACAACTCAAAACCCGCCACCTCACCATGATGGGGCTCGGATCCGCAGTGGGTGCGGGACTCTTCCTGGGCGTGGGCCTAGGCATTCAGGTGTCCGGCACCTCCGTTCTCATCTCCTATGCGGTAGCTGGCGCGCTCATCGCCTTGGTGATGTGGATGCTCGGAGAGATGGCCGCCGCACGCCCTTCGCTGGGCGCTTTCTCCACTTATGCAGGACAGGCTTTTGGGCCGTGGGCCAGGTTTACGTTGGGCTGGATTTACTGGTTCATGCTGGTCATGGTGATGGGCGCGGAGATTACCGGTGCTGCGGCCATCATCTCGAATTGGTTCGGGGTCGATCCGTGGATACCGGCTTTGGTGGCTGTGGTGTTCTTCGCCGTGGTCAACTTTGCCGCCGTGGGTGGTTTCGGCGAATTCGAGTTCTGGTTCGCCATCATCAAGGTGGCCACCATCGTGGCTTTCCTGGGCGTCGGCGTGCTCATGGCTTTGGGCATCCTGCCTGGAATGGACCTCTCCTTGGCAGGTCATAACTTCACAGAGAACTTCCTGCCCAACGGCGGCCCCGGTTTTGCTGCCGGCCTGCTCGCCGTGGCTTTCGCCTTCGGTGGCATCGAGCTGGTCACCATTGCCGCAGCCGAGTCCGAGGATCCAGCGCACAACGTCGCCACTGCGGTGCGCGCCATTATCGTGCGCATCATGGTCTTCTACATCGGTTCCATCCTGGTTATCACGCTGGCATTGCCTTTCAGCTCCATCCAGGACGCCGACGTCGCCGCGGACTCGCCCTTCACGCTGGTCCTCGCCGCCGCGAAAATCCCCTTCGCTGCAGGATTCATGGAAGCCATCATCGCCCTAGCGCTGCTCTCTGCCTTCAACGCACAGATCTACGCCACCTCCCGTCTGGTCTATGACATGGCGAAGGACCATAGCGCGCACCACATCTTCCTTCGGACGAACGCCTCCGGTTCCCCCATTTTTGCGGTGGTGCTCTCCATCATCTTCGCCTTTGCATCGGTGGTGCTGCAGTACTGGAACCCGCCGGGATTGTTGGCCTTCCTCTTCAACGCGGTTGGCGGCTGCCTGCTGGTCATCTGGTGTTTCATCGTGGCCTCCTATATCAAGCTGCACCCACAGATGCAGGCCAACGGCGAGCTCACCACGCTGCGCGTCCCGGGCTTCCCGTGGCTGCCGTGGCTCACCGCCCTAGCGCTGGTCGGCCTCACAATTCTTATGCTTTTCGACGCCTCCGCCCGCAACCAAGTCCTCGCCGTCCTCATCCTGACCGTGGCCCTGGTTGTGATCTTTCACCTACTACCGGGTAACTCACGGCGCACGACAGAGGCGTAGCTGCTAGGGTGTGAGCCTATGACTTCAGCATCCGCACGCGGCCTGGCAACCATTACCCACGACGGCACCGTCCTGGACGTTTGGTTCCCGGCAGTTCACACCGATATTTCTGTAGACGCCAGCGGCACCGAGCGCTTGGAGGAGGTTCCGCAGCAATTCGCTGACCTGGTTGGCCCTGATGAGGAGCGCGGCGTCGCCCGCATCGCAGTGGAGACTAAGATTGCGGACCTTGACGAGGCGCCCGCCGATACCTACGACGCTTACCTGCGCCTGCACCTGCTCTCTCACCGCGCAGTCAAGCCTCACGGCCTGAACGTGGACGGGATCTTCGGCAAGCTGGCCAACGTGGTGTGGACCAACTACGGCCCCTGCGCGGTTGCCGATTTCCAGATGGTCCGCGGCCGCCTCGCTTCCCGCGGCCCGGTCGTGGTCTACTCCGTCGATAAGTTCCCGCGCATGGTGGACTACGTCGTCCCGTCCGGCGTTCGCATTGGTGACGCCGACCGCGTTCGCCTGGGCGCCCACCTCGCCGAGGGCACGACCGTGATGCACGAGGGCTTCGTCAACTTCAACGCCGGCACCCTGGGCGCCTCCATGGTCGAGGGCCGCATCTCCGCAGGTGTTGTCGTGGGCGATGGCTCCGATATCGGCGGCGGCGCCTCCATCATGGGCACCCTCTCCGGCGGCGGCAAGGAGGTCATCTCCATCGGTGAGCGCTGCCTTTTGGGCGCGAACTCGGGTGTAGGCATTTCGCTTGGCGACGACTCCGTCGTCGAAGCCGGCCTCTACGTCACCGCCGGCACCAAGATTGCGGTCTTTGGCAAGATTGCTCAGGCCCTGGGTCTGTCCGAGGGCGAGACTGTCAAGGGCTCTAAGCTCTCCGGCGTCTCCGGCGTTCTGCTGCGCCGCAACTCCGTCACCGGCGCCGTCGAGGCCGTGGACTGGAAGTCTGAGGCTGTGGCCCTCAACGAGGATCTGCACAAGAACTAAGCGCTGTTGCTTGAGGCCCCCGTTTCTGCGGGGGCCTTTCGCGATCGTGGACTTAAGCCCTCCGCATTGTGCACAAGCGCTATAAAATGGCCCCTTTATGCCCAAACGCCTTGGCAGCTGCCTACAATGCTAAAGGTGACTGCTCAAAACGATTCCTCTCCTAGCTCACTCGGCAGCGGCTTGAAAGTCCGCCACCTAACCATGATGGGGCTGGGCTCCACTATCGGTGCCGGTCTTTTCCTAGGCACCGGCGTAGGTATTTCCGCCGCCGGTCCCGCGGTTCTCTTGGCCTACCTCATCGCTGGCTTCCTTGCCATCTTGGTCATGCAAATGCTCGGTGAGATGGGCACGGTCATCCCCGCTTCCGGTTCCTTCTCTGAATACGCCGAGCACGGAATCGGACGCTGGGCAGGCTTCACGCAAGGCTGGATTTATTGGCTTGCCACCGTCGCCGTCCTCGGCGCGGAAATTACGGGCGCTGCTGGTTTCATCGGCGCATGGTTCGACTGCCCGCCGTGGATCCCCGCGGCCATCTGCGTGGCGCTCTTTGGCACCATCAACCTCTTGCGCGTGCGTCTGTTCGGCGAGTTCGAGTACTGGTTCGCCTTCATCAAGGTCGCGGTCATCATTGCCTTCCTCATCATCGGTGTATTGCTGATCTTCGGGCTGCTTCCTGGCCACACCTTCATCGGCACGTCTGTCTTCCTTGCCGACGGCTTCATGCCCAACGGCCTCGGCGGCGTGGCCGCCGGCCTGCTCGCCGTGGCCTTTGCTTTCGGCGGCATCGAGGTCGTCGCCATTGCCGCGGCGGAATCCGAGGACCCCGAGAAGTCCCTTGTCAACGCGGTGCGCACCACCATTACTCGCATTTCGGTCTTCTACTTGGGCTCCGTCCTCGTCATCACCTTCCTCCTGCCCTACTCTTCGCTCGGCTCCGCGCAGTCTGCCGCCGAGTCTCCGTTCACGATGGTCTTGGACCGGGCTGGAATCCCTGGTGCTGCGGCCATCATGGAAGTGGTCATCGTGCTCGCGCTACTCTCCGCGTTCAACGCGCAGATCTACGCCTCCTCCCGCATGATGCACTCGCTGGCTAGCCGCGGCGAAGCCCCCAAACTCTTCGCGTCGACAGACCGCCGCGGCGTGCCGACTGCCGCCATTGCGCTGTCGGTCATCCTCTCCGCAGTCATGGTTGTTCTCAACTATGCGGATACCGGATGGCTGCTGTCCTTCATGCTGAACGCCGCTGGTGCTTCGCTGCTCATCGTGTGGGTCTTCATTGCAGTGAGCCAGCTGCGCCTGCGCCCCCGGCTCGAGGCCATCCACCCACTGCCGGTGCGCATGTGGGCCTACCCCTACCTCACGTGGTTCGCATTGGCGCTCTTTGCAGCTATCGCAGTGCTCATGCTTAGCGACGCCTCCGCCCGCATCCAACTCTTCTCCGCCGCCGCCATGTTCGCGGTACTCGCCATCGCCGGCGTCATCAATGCCAAGGCGCGCGGCATCTCCCCTACAGCCCGGCTGCCCTTACCTACCGCAGAGGAACTCGAAACCCGCTAGCCGCTCCTCGCCGCCCTGCTCGCCTCTGCGCCCCATCTCGCAACCGCGCCCCTTCCTCGCTGTCGCTCCACCCCCTTCGCGCTCACCAGCGCACGATGTAGCACCGGTTCTCCGCTCTCGGTGGCCGGCAAGGGCGCGGGACATGAGTTCCCCCTCAGCCACCGCCCTTCGCGATCACCGCCGAACGCTCTAGCAGCTAATCAGCGATCCCGGTGAGCGCCAGGGGTAGGGTCTAGGCAGCGGTCCTCTCCGCCCCGCAACTCCGCCCCACCACATCGCCACCCGCCCTTCGCGCTCACCAGCGAATGCTTTAAGCGCACAGAATCGATTCCGATGGCCGCGAAGGGTGGGGGCCAGTATCCACACGACAGGCGTGGGCCGGGCTGAGCAGCCAAGTTGTGCTATTTGCTACTTGGCGGAGTCCCCAATGGGGCTAGCCAAGAGATAATGAAGATGAATACCGCAGGAAAATTAGCGACGCGTCAACATAACCCCCGGAAAACTGGGCTTCAAACCCGAGTTATCCACAGGTAGGGAGTTGACTATCGACTCGTCGATAAGCACTGCATACCTTGAGCTTTATGAAGGCATGGACAACCGCGGAGCTCCGTGAGATGGGACTGAGCAAGGAGGCAATCAGGCGGAAGCTCCGCGCGGGAAAACTCTTTCGTGTGCACCGGGGAATTTACAGCGATGAGTGGTCGCCGCTGGCCGTGGCACGCGCCCTGGCTCACGGGCTGAGTCGAATACATTTCACGGGTAAGACCGCGCGGGAAATTCACTTGGGGCGGAAGTTGACGTTTCCGCTGGAAGCCGAGGGGCCGCGCACGCTCAAAGGGAAAAACTTTGAGGTGACACATTCGCGGCTTTCGGCTACAACCAAGGTGAATGACCTGCCTGTGGTCCAGGTGCTGTGGGCTGCACGTCGTTTAGCACCCGCTTGCGGGCAGCTGCTGGAAGAACACTATCGAGGCAAGACTGGGCCTGAGCGCTTGAACAAAGACCAGCGGAGAATGCGTCAGATTCCCCGGCGTTTGAAGGAGGCTATTCGTTACACGCCCATCGGCGCGGACAGCGTGCCGGAGCGCCAGCTGAGCCGAAGGCTACGAGCGGACGGGATCTTTCCCGAGCACAACGCGCTCATTGCGAACTACCGCTTTGACCTGAAGATGGGCAAGCTCATCGTCGAGGTCGACGGCTGGGAGCACCACAAAAATAGTCGTGCCTTTCAAGCAGACCGCTCGAAGCAGAACGCCGCGGTGGCTCATGGATATACGGTTTTGCGCTTTACTGCCGACGATATCCGCTACCACCTCGACGATGCCGTACTTCTCATCAAAACCACACTTGAACAGCTTAAAGGGCGTAAACCGAAACTGCCGGCTGTGGTGATGCAGCCCTTCTGGGAATGGCATGTTTGCATGTAACCCTTGCCTTCATGACAAGTTTTCTTTACACTAAGACATGTAAGCACGACACGCCGTAAAGGAGACCACATGGCCGAGCACCAGAATATGGTCCGTAAATGGCGTAGGTGGCTCGAGATGTCTCAAGCTGACCTCGCTGAACGGGCGGGCGTGTCCCGCCAAACAATTGCCAATATCGAGCGCGGCAACTACTCCCCATCTGTGTACCTAGCTCTCGATATTTGCCGTGAACTAGGAAAGACCGTCGAAGAAATCTTTGGAGATGAACAACATGATTAACGCCCTTGCCAACTACACGCTCCGCGAAATTGATCGCGCCTCCCACGACGAATTCGAACGCGAAACTTGCTACAAGGCCCTCGCCATCAGTGTTTCCCCGACGATGTTCCTCGAACTCGTTGCAGCAGCCATCCTTGCCTGGGTCCTCCCTGGTCAAATGAGCATGCTCTGCTTCCTCGCCATCGCGCCGTCTGTCATCGGCAATGCCATCGGCACGGCATGGCTACGCAAACGCGTCGCTACCCCGCTTGTGGGTCGTAATTGGTCCGCCATGGCCGTTTACTTAATACCGGCAATCGCGATGTTCGCGGGAATCGCCTATAACGCCTATGCGCCTGCCGACGGCCACAATCCCACCGCTTATCTAGCCGGCACCGCAGTTGGCGCTATCGCCGTCCTCATCCTCGCCCCATTCATCCGCCGCCATCAGCACCGCCGCGACCAAGAGCGCCTCGACGCCGAGCTCGACGACTAGGCAGCTCTTCCCCGCCCACCTTCCTCCATCCCGCCCTTCGCGCTCACCGCGGACGGCGGGTTCCTCTATTTTGCAGGCGCCGGTGAGCGCCAAGGGAGAATAGGGCCACGCCGAACCAGGCGTCGAAGTGCATCTCACCCCGCCATCTCACCGGTCAAACCGCCAGCACGCCCCTTCGCACCCAACGGTAGCAGTAGCTACCGAATTTATTGGACGCCCGTGAGCGCGAAGGAGGCATTTCCACCAATTACCCCTAAGCGCTCACCAGGGCGATGGAGCGCTGCCTCGTCGTGTTTCCGGTGAGCGCGAAGGGAGCATCTGCTTGCCGACGCCCCCCTTCCCGCTCACCGCAGCATCGAAAAGACCCCACCGGCCGTCGCTGGTGAGCGCGAAGGGCAGGCGGGGCGAAGGGTCGATTTTAAGCCGGTTCCGTCTCGTGGACCACGACCGGCGCCTTGGGCTTCGAGCGGAAGGTCCACAGCTTGTTGAAGATGAAGTTAATCGGCATGGCTACCACGATTGAAATGGCATTGGCCCAGTAGTACATCGTGCGGAAGCCGGTAGAGTCGTCGAAAATATGCGGCGGCAGCTGCAACGGCGAGGTCGGATTCATCAGCAAGTACTGCACAGCAAGAGTTACCAAATACGCGCCAATGCCCGTAATGAGGAACGGGAAGAAACCCCGCAACCACGAGACTTTGCTAACGGATTTAAAAGTCCACATGCGGTTGAGCTGGTAATTCCACGTATTCGCAACGAGGAAGGCGATGGTGGAAAAGAGCATGAACCAGCGCACGTGAAACTGGGTGCCGAAGAGGTTGAACATCGCGTCATGCGGCGTAGCGCCGAACCAGGACAATCCACACTTTGCGGCCAGGATTGAAACTGCAATATTGACCAACGCGCCCGAACCGCCAACCAGACCGAACTTAATGAACTGGCCAAAATTCGAGGCAAAGCGAGCAAAGCTCAGATCCGCCATGGACACGCCCTTCGTACAAAATGCTCAAATATGATGAATAAAACTTCGTTTGAGTTTAGTCCCTCATTCAGCACAAACTAAAACGCACGCCGCATTAGCGCCCAATCTCACAGCTGAAACTCCCGGTTGCGGCCGGTAACTGGATCGCTAAAACTCAAAGCGACATGGGAAAGCAGCAGCGGCGTGGAGAAATCATAAAGATCCAAGCCTCGATCCACGGGATAAGTATCATCCCCCACAATCGGATGTCCCAGGTGGTTAAGTACCACGCGGATCTGGTGGGTATGGCCGGTGAGCGGCCATACATCGGCAGTCGTTCCACTAGCACGCACGCGGGTCACCGTAGGCGTACCGGTGGAATCCACGAGGACCTGACGTTCACCACGCACGCGCCGCATCCCCAGCCGTACAGTGCCGTCGAAGGAGAAGGGCGCGGCCACCTGAGCCCGGTAGTGCTTCACCACCGCACGCTCCTGAAAGAGTTGCTGATACGCAGCGCGCGTGCGGGGATTGCGCGAGCACAGCACCAACCCCGAAGTCAACCGGTCCAGCCGCTGCAGCGGCACGATGGAGTCCTCATTAAAGTCCACGCGCAAGCGTGTCTGGAGCGTCTCGCGGACGATGCGACCATTCGACGTCGTGGGTAAGAAGTGCGGCTTGTCCGCGACTATCAGGTCCCCGTCCTCATATACCACCCGGTAATCAAAGGGAATGGGCTCTTCGGAAGGTACCGAGGGGTGATACCACGCCAGCGTAGGGCCAGGCAACACCGTGCCGGGCTCCAAGCGAGTGCCAGGAGAAAACGCGGAATCGCCCGCCTCACCTGCCCAATAGGTAGGTGTGGCGGGCACAGTGCCGGTGAGCATCACCTTGCGCGGGCTAATCCCCTCCCGCGCCGGCGGGCGAAAAGCCACTTACTCAGCCAAGCGCGCGACGGCCGCTGCAATGCGCTCGTCCGTACCGTTGAGGCCAATGCGCACGAACTGCTCGCCCGCTGGGCCATAGAAATCACCCGGTGCAACGAGGATGCCGCGCTCGGCCAGCCAGTCGACGGTCTCGCGGCAGTTCTCACCGCGCGTTGCCCACAGGTAGAGCCCAGCCTCGGAGTGCTCGATCCTAAAACCAGCTCCGGTCAGCGCCCGCATGAGATCCACACGGCGCGCGGCGTAGCGTTGGCGCTGGAGGGCTTCGGAGGGGTCGTCGTCAAGCGCGGCAACCATCGCCGCCTGGATGGGGCCCGGAACAATGAGCCCCGCGTGCTTACGCAGCTCCAGCAGCTCGGCGATGAGCTTGGCATCGCCCGCAAAGAAACCGGCGCGATAGGAGGCCATGTTCGCGCTCTTGGACAGCGAATGCATGGCGATAAGCCCGGTATTGTCGCCATCGGTCACGCGCGGGTCCAAGATGGACACCGGCGGGTTCTCATCATCCCAACCCAAGCCCATGTAGCACTCGTCCGAGGCCACGATGGCATTGTTCACGCGCGCCCAAGCGACGATCTCGCGCAGCTTCTCGACGCCCAGCACCCTGCCCGTCGGATTCGACGGCGAGTTGATGAACACGAGCGACGCATCCTGGAAATCCTCGTCGGCGCGCAACGGCTTAGCACCGGCCAAGAGCGCACCGACTTCATAGGTGGGATAAGCCACCGTCGGGAAAGCCACGGTCTCACCGCGCATGCCCAGCAAAGTGGGCAGCCAGGCGATGGCCTCCTTGGTGCCGATGACCGGCAGCACCGCGTCCACGTTCATGGTGTAGCGGCGCTCAAGTGCCTTCGCGATGGCCTCGCGCAGCTCCGGAGTGCCCTGAGTCTGCGGATAGCCGGGAGCCTCGGCCGCTGCGGACAGCGCTAACTGCACGCCAGGGGCAACTGGATCAACGGGATTGCCCACCGATAGGTCAACGATCCCGTCCGGATGCGCCTGGGCTTTCTTCTTGGCACCGGCAAGCGAGTTCCACGGAAAATCCGGAAGCGTGCGTCCAAGCGGCGTGCGGCTCATACTCTACTCCTGGTTCTGGGGTGGGAGCTTAGCGATCATCGGGACGTCAAAGTCCTGCGGTCCAAGTGCTGCTGCGCCACCCGGAGAGCCGAGATCATCAAAGAAGGCAGCGTTGGCGTCGTTGTAGTCCAACCACTCATCCGGGACGTCATCCTCGTAGAAGATGGCCTCCACCGGGCAAGCCGGCTCGCAGGCGCCGCAGTCCACGCACTCGTCTGGGTGGATGTAGAGCATGCGCTTGCCCTCGTAGATGCAGTCGACCGGGCACTCTTCAACGCAGCCGCGGTCCATCACGTCGACGCAGGGCTGCGCGATGGTGTAAGTCATAAGGTGTTTAAACTCCTGTGTGTCACGGGTTTTCTACGAATAACAGTATGCTACTCCGAGGCGAAAAATGGCCAAACGCTGCCCGCGATTCCCGCGGCGAACAGCAGCAGGCTGAGAATATTATTGGCCAGCAGGCTGCCCTCCCCGAAGGCGGCTCCCAGCATGAACGCGAGAAAACCTGCGACCCAGGCCAGTCCTGGCACGCCTGCGATGTAGGGATTCTCACTCCACAGACGCGCTGTGCGAGTCAACACCCCGTTGAACCAGAAGGCGATGAGGATGGTGATGGGAAAGGCCACGCTGGCCCCGTCAAACCACGGCACCCGGGCGGTAAGGTAGACCACCTCGAGCGTCAGCGAGCAGAGCGCTCCCACGACCAGCCACACCAGGCCACCTATTTGCTCGCCGCGAGAGAAGTCTGTGCGAATGGCGCGCTCGGTCACTTCTCCCCCAGCAATGAGTCCTGCGGCTCTCCCTGACCAAGCTGGTAGAACTCCTGGCGCAGCAGCGGCATCGTGAGCAGATTGGACAAGGCATAAGCGGCGGGGACTTGGGCGGGGTCCTGAAGTCCCGCCTGGGCGGAGTAGGGGTTGACGGTGGTGAGGGAGCCGTCGGCAAGCCAGATCTGCGTGGCGTGCGCCAGCATGGCTGCGCGCTTGGCAGCACGTGCCGCGTCGCGAAGTTCATAGGTCACGTCACAGCCGGCGTTGGTGAAGTTGTCCAGGTACGCCTTGTCCGGCAGGCTCCAGCCTTCGGGCGGCGTGATGACCTCCAGACCCCGATAGTGCGCCGCGCGCTCGAAGACCGCCCACCAAATGCGCTGCTCTGGTGCGGCGGCCGCATGCACAGCCTTGTGCACCGCGATGTGGTCTGGGTGACCGTAGCCGCCGTCCGGGCCATAAGTCAGCACCGCGTGCGGACGCAGTTGTTCAAGGTGGCCGCGCAACAGGTCTGCTGCTTCCTCCACACGGTTGACCAGGGCCCGCGGGTGATCATGGGCGGCGGAACCTTCCATCCCGGAGTCGCGAAAATGCCCGAAGCCGCCTAGCTGGATGCCATCAACGCCTAATGCGTCGAGCGCGTGCTTAAGCTCCCAAGCGCGGAACCCTCCCAGCTGATCTGTTTCCGCGAGGCCTTGGTAGGGCTCGCCGATGATTTCGCCCTCCTCCCCCAGCGTCGCGGTAATCACGGTGACCTCCGCACCGCGCGCGGACAAGTCCGCCAACGTGCCGCCTGTAAAGAGCACCTCATCATCCGGGTGCGCGTGAACGGCCACGACACGGTAGCCGGTGAGATCCTTATTCATCGTCTTTCCTCCACTGCGGTGCACTAATCAGACCGGAGTCCCAGTCCTTGATGCTTTGTCCGGGGCCAACAATACCCTTGCCCAAAGCGTGGATTCGCACCTCATTAAGCAACGGGACGAAGAGAACTTCTTCTTTGTTGAGGTGCTCCACCTGCTCTTGAGCCGCTGCGGAGTCGAGCTTTCCCGACAAAATATCGGTAGCAGTCTTCGCGGACTCTTCAGGGCAGAACCCCGACTGCGTTGCCGCAGGCCGTGTGGGCGTTGCACACACGAAGTAGTTAGCCAGACTCAGCGCATCGATGCCGTTTTCGTCCCACGCCACCACGGCATCTACCTTGCCAGCCGGGAGCAAGTCAGAGGTTATGGTAGTCGGGCGTTCGGTGACGACCTCCGCGTCGATGGCCTTGGCTTGCAGCACGTCCACGATGGTGGTGGCCGCAGCCAGGGCAGTTGGATTGAGGGGATCCGCGGCGATGCGCACGGGTTTGCGGCCCGCACGCTCACGCAGCGGGGCAAGTTCTGCGTTGCTATCGAAGGGATTCTCCCCCGGTTCGAGCTCCGAAGCGCGGCCGGTGGCAAGCCGGGCCAGCTGGTCGGTGTTGAGCAGCGAAGCCAAGGCGCGGCGTTGCGGCTGTTCCTCGAGTGCGCCCTCGGCGGCCGACATCTCCAGGCGGAGCTGACGCTGCCGGGTCACCACACCGGTATTGACGTTGCTGAGCAGGCTCAGATTCTCCAGGGTGGTCTGCTGCGGGGTGAAGTCAGCAAACCCAATCTGGTGCGAGCGCAGCATGTTCACCGCCTGTGCGGTATCGCGCACAGCGCGCAATTGGATCACGTCGATATGTGCGGGATCCTCTCCCCAGAACCGGTCATTGCGGTTAAGCGTGATAATCCCTCGCCCGCGGTCCATCCCCTCGACGAGGTAACGTCCAGCAGAGGCTGGGATACCCTCAGCTAAGGCCGAGGTGAAGTCCTTGTCCTCCAGCACATGGGAGGGCAATAGGTGGGCAAAGAGCTTGTGCCAGTCCTCCACGCGGTGGTCGAAGTCCACGGTGACCACTCGCCCATTACCGGAAGTCCGCACGGCCGAAATTGCCCGGTAACCGGACACGTTTTTAGCGCCCGGAGTGCGCGTGATCTGGGACCACAAATAATTGAAGTCAGAGCCTGTGATCGGCGTCCCATCGGACCATTGCGCTGGCGCGGCGATGGTGTAGCGCACTCGCATGGCAATGCTGCCCGGAGCGTCGATTTCCTCGGCGGATTCGAGGACATCCGTGTCCATCTGGTCCCCGTGGAAGGCCGAGGGCAGCACTAGCTCCGCGATTTGGTTGACCAGTTCCGAATTATTCGCCACGAGGTGCGGGTTAAGCCCGCCGCGCAGCGGGTCCACCCCAATGGCCACGGTGCTGCGCTTCGGCAGTGCGTCTTCCTCGGGTGCTTTCTCCGGCGGCGGACTGGTGGTGCTTGAGTTCGTGGGCGTGGCGCTGCGATCTTCCTCGTCCACAACCGGCGGCGGCCCGGGGTTGGCTTGGCATGCAGTCAGCACGGCGGCTGCGAGAATGACTCCGAGCCGGGGCAGGAAACGGTCCACTCCACACAACCTTTACGTCCGGAAAACTCTTCCGCGCTATTTTAATACCCCGGGGCAGGTGGTCCTAGCGGTGGGGCGCCGCTTGGCGACGCCCACAGCGGCCTACTTGTTGAGCTGCTTAGCGCGTGCGGCCGCGCGCTTGCGGTCGGTGGCAGACAGTTCAACCTTGCGCACGCGCAGGACCTTCGGGCCCACCTCGACGCACTCATCGGTGCCACAGAACTCCAGCGCCTCATCGAGGGACAGGGTCTTGGCCTTAGCCAGCGTGACGGTGGCGTCGGCGGTGGCGGAGCGCATGTTGGTCAGCTTCTTTTCCTTGGTGATGTTGATGTCCATATCCTCATCACGGTTGTTGGCGCCGACGACCATGCCCTCATAGGCCTCCATGCCCGGCTCCACGAAGAAGTCACCGCGGTCCGCCAGCTGCTGCAGAGCATAAGCGGTGATCTGGCCGGAACGGTCGGCCACGAGCGAGCCGGTCGGGCGAGCCTTGATGTCTCCGGCCCACACGTCGAGACCATCGGAGATGGAGTTGGCGATGCCAGAGCCGCGGGTCTCCGTCAGGAACTGGGTGCGGAAGCCGATCAGGCCGCGCGCTGGGACGCGGAAGACCATGCGGACCCAGTCGCCCTCGCGGACGTCCATGGACTGCATCTGGCCCTTGCGGGAGGCCAGCAGCTGGGTGATGGCACCCTGGAATTCCGATGGGGAGTCGATGGTGAGCATCTCGTAGGGCTCCATGGTCTTTCCATCGATGACCTGGGTGACCACCTGCGGCTTGCCGACGGTCAGCTCGAAGCCCTCGCGACGCATGTTCTCGATAAGCACGGACAGTGCCATCTCGCCGCGGCCCTGTACCTCCCATGCATCGGGACGCTCGGTCGGCAGCACCTTGATGGAGACGTTACCGATGAGCTCCTGGTCCAAGCGGGCCTTGACCATGCGGGCGGTCAGCTTGTCGCCGCCGCCCTGGCCTGCCATCGGGGAGGTGTTCACGCCGATGGTCATGGAGATAGCCGGCTCGTCGACCTTAATGCGCGGCAGCGGCTTCGGGTCCTCGACGTCGGCGATGGTGTCACCGATCATGATGTCGGAGATACCGGAGATAGCCACGATGTCGCCGGCGATGGCCTCGGTGTCCGGCTGGCGCTCGAAGCCGACGGTGCGCAGCAGCTCGGCCACCTTGACCTGCTTGACGTGCATCTCGCCCTCGTCGTCGTAGTGCATCCAGGCCACCTGCTGGCCCTTCTTGATGGTGCCGGAGTAGATGCGCAGCAGTGCGATACGACCCAGGAAGTCGTCGGAGTCCAGGTTGGTCACGTGGGCCTGCAGCGGGGCGTCGACCTTGGCGGAGGGCTCAGGGAGGACCTCGTAGATAACGTCGAAAAGCGCCTGCAGGTCGTCGGCGTTAGGAACGTTGCCGTCACCCGGGTTTTCGGTCGAGGCCTTGCCCTCGCGGCCGGAAGCGTAGAGAACCGGCAGGTCCAAGAGTTCCTCGGCGGCAGCGGCTGCTTCCTCATCTTCGAGGCCGGCAGCGATTTCCAGCAGAAGATCCTGCGCTTCGGTGACGACCTCGTCGATACGGGCGTCGGGGCGGTCGGTCTTATTCACGCAGATGATAACCGGCAGCTTGGCTTCCAGTGCCTTGGTGAGCACGAAGCGGGTCTGCGGGAGGGGGCCTTCGGAGGCGTCGACAAGCAGCACGACGCCGTCCACCATGGAGATACCGCGCTCGACCTCGCCGCCGAAGTCGGCGTGGCCCGGGGTGTCGATAACGTTGATGATGAGGTCCCCGCCGTCCTTGCCCAGGCCCTTGCGGTGAATGGCGGTATTCTTCGCCAGAATGGTGATGCCGCGCTCGCGCTCCTGATCATTGGAGTCCATGACGCGGTCCGAGTGTTCGCCATGGTCGCCGAAAGCGCCGGACTGCTCCAGCATTCCGTTGACGAGGGTGGTTTTACCGTGGTCAACGTGTGCGACGATGGCTACGTTACGGAACTCAGTATTACTCACGTGTGGGGTGCTCCTTTAAAGCATGATGCGTTAGCGGTATGAACGGCCCTTAAATATACTCTCTAGCCCTTTCATGTGCAGCATCGCGCGCATCGCACGCATTAGCGCGCGATGTAACGAAACGATATCAACAGCCGACATACCGCACAGTAGGTCTCTATTTAGAGTTGACTACGCCAAAAAAGTGAATATTGTGGCAGCAGATACTATTGTGACGCATGTGATTTAGTTTCCTGCCGCCACGTTCCCATACCCAAACACAAGGATTTTCCATGGCCCTTTCCGAACAGCGCTCTTCCCGCTCCGCCCGCCGTGGCGTCGCCGGACTAACTGCTGCCGTGATGATGGGCTTCCTCAGCATCACGCCAGCACATGCCGGCGCCCCCGATCTCTCCTCGCTGGTGAACATTCCACAGAGCAGTAGCCCGCTGGACAGCCTCGGCCGCCCCACCCCGGAGACGCAGGAGCGTGTTCGCGCTTTCGCGGCACAGCCATGGATCCCGCAGGAGGCCCGCAGCGCCATCCTCACCGCCCTTAACTTCTCCGCCGGTGACGGCGGCGAAGGCGGTGTGGCCCTGCCGGAGGGAAACAACCCCGGCTTCCGCCAGTTCTACTGGCCTACGGTCTCCGCGCAGTGCATCGGCGGGCAGGGCGATTCGGTGGGCTCCGCCATCGCCGTGCCTGGCCCGACCGATATGCCGGCCCCAGGCGCAGGCGAAGGAGAAACCGTCTTCCTCTTCACCGCGCTAGGCACCCCCACCGCCGCTGAGCAGCAGGGTGCCATGAGCGTCCAGTGGTTCAACCTGGATACCTTCCAGTTCGGCACCACTCCCCTGTTCAACAACGGCATCAACGCCGATGGGCCGACCACGGTCTCGGGCCGCGCAGCAACGGGCAAGGGCACCGTCGTGGCGGTCCTCTCTGGCGCGGTCAACACTACTGAATCCTCGTGTTCTTTCCCACCTACCGCGGCTTACCTCGAGGTGAACTAATGAGCACTGACCTGCACCCAGTCAAGCAAGAAACCTTTAACACCACCGACAACATCAATGTCGACCCGAAAGGTTTTCAGCGGGAGGTAGACACCTACCGGGTCACCGACTTTGGCCTTTACATGGCCCGCGGCGCCAACCACCCGCGCTTCGGCTACCTTGAATCCTGGTTGCTGCCGGAGCTGGGCCTGCGCGCCAATATCTTCCACTTCCGCGAGGGCGTGGATGTCCACCAAGATTTCTACATTGACGTCGCTGATATCGACGTCGACGGTGATGTGTGGACTACCCGCGATCTTTATGTCGACTTGGTCTCCACCTCCGGCGAGCCGGTTGATGTGCTCGACATCGACGAGCTAGCCGCCGCAACCTCCAACGGCCTCATCAGCGCCGAGGAGGCCGAGCGCGCCATGGAGCGCACGCTTACCGCCGTCGAGGGCATCACACGCTACGGCGATGACGCCATGAATTGGCTGCGCACGCTGGGCATGGAACTTACCTGGGCAGAAAATGTGGAGCTCGTTCCTGCCGAGTAACCTAGGGTAAACACTTACCCCTACACCACAAGGAAGTGAGCCATGGCCGGTGGCCTTTTTGCCCTGCTTGATGACGTCGCCCTGATCGCCCGCTCCGCTGCCTCCAGCGTCGACGACGTAGCAGCATTGGCCGGAAAGACCTCGGTGAAAGCAGCGGGAGTCGTCGTCGATGACGCCGCTGTCACGCCTCAATACGTCCAAGGCGTCGAGCCGCAGCGAGAGCTGCCGATGATTTGGCGGATCACCAAGGGCTCGCTCATCAACAAGCTCGTCATCATCCTGCCTATTGCCCTGATCCTGTCCTGGATCGCTCCTTGGGCGCTCACCCCTATCCTCATGTGCGGCGGCACATACCTATGCTTCGAAGGCGCGGAAAAGATTTTCCATGCTATCCTCTACCGCGGCGAGGAGGAGCAAACCGTAGAAGAAAAGGGCGCCGACGCCGAAGATTCCCTGGTCAAATCCGCGATCACCACGGACCTCATCCTCTCCGCCGAGATCATGGTGATCTCCCTCAACGAGGTCATCGACCAGCCCTTCTGGCTGCGCCTCGGCGCCTTGGTTGCCGTCGGCATTCTCTTGACCTTAGGTGTTTATGGCGCCGTCGGGCTCTTGGTCAAGATGGACGATATCGGCCTCGCCCTGCTCAAGCGCCACGATGGCGATTCGGCCGTGGGTACCGCCTTGGTCAAGGGCATGCCCATCGTGCTCAACATCATCGGCATCATTGGCACCGCCGCCATGCTGTGGGTCGGCGGCCACATCGTGGTCAAGGGCTTGAGCGAGTTCGGCGCTGAGCAGCCTTATGGCTTCATCCACCACGTGACCGAGAGCATCAGCAATGGCGCGCTCGCCTGGTTGGCGGACACCGGCTTGTCCATGTTGTGCGGCTTTGTTCTCGGCTCCGTTATCGTCACCATCATCATGGCGGTCAAGGCCACCGCGGAGCGCGTTAAATAAACATCGCGAGGGACACTGCCATGACCGCCATACCGGCGATGAGGCCGTAGATGGCGCAGTGGTGTTCGCCGGTCTCCTCCGCCGTGGGCAAAAGCTCATCCAGGGAGATGAACACCATGATTCCTGCGATGACGGCAAAGCTTATGCCAAACGTCATCGGGCCAATGAACGGCATGAGCAGAGCGAATCCGATAATGGCGCCGACAGGCTCAGCGAGCCCAGAAATCGTGGCCCACCAAAATGCCTTCGTGCGCGATCCCATGGCACTGCGCAAGGGAACCGCAACCGCAATACCTTCCGGAATGTTGTGGATGGCGATGGCCACCGCAACGGGGATCGCAATCTCGGGGGCTTCGAGGCCCGAAAGAAATGTGGCAAATCCCTCGGGGAAGTTGTGGATGGCCAGTGCGAAGGCGGTGAACATGCCGGTCTTCATCAGCCTCTTGCGGCGTGCTTCTTCCTCTGTAGTGGCCGGCTCGTGCGGGTTAATCTCCTCGGGAACGAGGCGGTCGATAATGGCGATGACCGCAATGCCGGCGAAGAACGCCGCCATCATCGTCCACGTGGCAGTGGCCTCTGCCCCAAGGGTGCTTTCCAGCTTCTCTAGGGACTGCGGCAGGATCTCCATAAAGGAGACGTAGAGCATCACGCCCGCAGACAACCCCAGGGCTGCGGCCATAAACTTCGGCCCGGGCTCGCGCTTGCCGACGGCCAGGGCGGCACCGATGGACGTCGACAAGCCAGACAACAGCACGAGGCTGAAAGCAAAGGCGATGGTGGCTAGATCCATAGTGGGAAACTATAGCTGTTATGTCCATAGGGTTTTTGGACACGGAGT
>NZ_KV802461.1:0-638 GCF_001810695.1 Corynebacterium sp. HMSC065D07 | reverse complement strand
TAGCTGAGGTAGGAACTAAACCCAGGACGCTTCAGATACCAGCGTATCCTATTCCAATCAGCACGGGGAAAAGGATGATGCTTAATACTACTGATTGCCAATTTCCCAATCGCCAACCCACATTTGCCCGAGCTTGAGAAACCCCAATTCTCTTGCGCTGAAAAATGATATAAAGCACTGAAGGAACGAGAAACAAAAGGAATTCAAACATCTTCTCCGTACCCTAATCCCGGACCGGGTTGGCTACTTAGCCAGAAAGCTCGGTGCCCAGTTTACAATTCTGTATGAGGACGAGACGCCCGAGCATTGGTGGGGTAGATCATACTTCCGTGGCCCTTTCGCAGTAGTTAGGAACTAGGCAGCTACCAGGGAGAGCATGAGTCTTGTTTATCAGAGTTTTCAGGTGAATATGGTTGGGCCCAATCGGGGCGTGTTGCCACTGTGGGCAAATGTGCACGTGTCCAGGCACTAAAAGTGCAGACCTGCAGGTCACAGGAGACTACCTTTCGTAGGGGTGGGATACGTGACCAGCGTGTCTGTATATTCGGGTCTGTACTTTTGGTGGTGCCACCGGGTCGTGGTGGAGGCTAGAAAACGACGAGGAAGCCCGTCACCGTTGAGTTGTTGCTCAAGGGTGA
>NZ_KV802460.1:0-272 GCF_001810695.1 Corynebacterium sp. HMSC065D07 | reverse complement strand
TCGCCGGTTAGATCCCGGGTTTTATCATGCGGCATGGGCTCTTGCCGCCAGCCGAAGCCTTCAATAAAGGTTGGGGCATTCTCAATATCGCAGGCCTGATAGGTGTGTAAGACTACGGTGGCTGGTGGTTGTATTTCGCCGCTTAAGAGTTTGATGACCGCTTCAGCAACAGTGATTCCTTCTTTTGCGGCGGTTGTGTGGATGAAGGCATCGAGTTTAATGCCGGTGTCTTCCCCAACCTGGAGTTCCAGCCAGGCAGAGGTTCCGTTGGA
>NZ_KV802459.1:0-18308 GCF_001810695.1 Corynebacterium sp. HMSC065D07 | reverse complement strand
TATCCACCGGCTTGATAGCCTGCCGAAAGTCAAACACCTGCAAGACACCCACTGCCTGCTGGACATCGAGTCCTTGATTGCTATTGACCAACCCATGTCAGCACTAACCGGCTTGACTGCTGAAACCCTGGATTTTATCGACACCATCCTGGCCGACTTCTTCACCCCCACTAAGGCGAATCAGGCTTTTCCTACCCGTAGCCAAATCAGGCGTAAAGTCCGCGATATTTGTAAAACCCTGGATGACTCCATTGCTTTTCGTGATACCCGCCCCAAAGACACCTACCGCTTTTCTTCTAATGGCACCTCTGCGTGGCTGGAACTCCAGGTTGGGGAAGATACCGGCATTAAACTCGATGCCTTCATCCACCAAACCGCTGCCAAGCACGACCTGACGATTCCGGATGCTGTCAAGAAACTGCTGTCCGGTGAGATTGAGCCTCCAGCTGCTGTGGTGCTACACACCTATCAGGCCTGCGATATTGAGAATGCCCCAACCTTTATTGAAGGCTTCGGCTGGCGGCAAGAGCCCATGCCGCATGATAAAACCCGGGATCTAACCGGCGATGTAGCCGAAGCAGACGGCTACCAACCGGGCCTGATTATGCGCAAACATGTCGAAGGCCGCGACGGGACCTGCCGGGTCGGCGGGTGTGAGAAACCAGCCTTTCTTACCCAGCTTGACCACCGGCACAACTGGGCTGAAGGCGGGCCAACACATCCGAAAAACCTGGCATGTTTATGCCAAGGACACCACAACATGAAAACCGATGGCACCTTAAAGTACCTGCTGGACCCCTACAGTGGGGATGTTATCTGGCTTTTCGCTGACGGTACCTGGACCATCAACGAAGCAGAAGGACCCCTGGCACCAAAACAAAAACGGTGGGCGCAAACAGTCGCCCAACACATCACCGCCACCAGGAAACGTGTGCGCGAAGAAGCCCAACACCTCAAACAAGAACTCGACGACTACGCACAACAACAAGCCAAAACCAAAGCCAACACCGAAGCCGAAACCCAGACCAACACCGACAACGGCGAGGACATCCCCTTCTAAACCCCGTCGATTCAAACGACGACGATGACGAAGAACAGGGGCCTAGCCCTCGTCGAATCAAACGACGACACCACTCCAAACAACCGAAAGGACAAGAAACCAAGAACACACCCACCGTCGAAAAGAACGACGGGTAAAGCCCTTCGCCTGGGGCAGAAATACCAAAGCCTTCCTACACGGCTCTTGCGTGTTAGGAAGGCTTGGGGAGGGGCAGGAAGAGTTATGCAGTCGTGTTGACCGGCTGTGTCTCGGGCTCGTCTGCGTCTTGGTCCTCGTTCATTATGTGTGAGACTCCGTTACCAGCAGCATCCCAGACGGCTTCGTCTTGAATGCCGGCGCGCTTGGCCACGATGGTGGCACACAGTGATTGGCCGGTGACGTTGACGGCGGTGCGTCCCATATCAATGATGGGTTCGATGGCCAGCAACAGACCCACGCCGGCGAGCGGAAGGCCCAACGTGGAGAGCGTCAGCGTCAGCATGACGGTAGCGCCGGTCGTGCCGGCGGTTGCTGCGGAACCAATGACGGAAACGAAGATGATGAGCAGGTACTGGGTGAAGGAGAGATCAACGCCGTAGAACTGTGCAATGAAGATGGCGGCGATGGCCGGGTAGACGGAAGCGCAGCCGTCCATCTTCGTGGTAGCGCCCAGCGGAATGGCGAAGGAGGCGTATTCGCGGGGTACGCCCATGGCCTTTTCCGTAAAGCGCTGGGTAACTGGCATGACGCCCATGGAGGAACGGGTGACGAAGCCAAGGGAAAAGACGGGCCAGACTCGCTTGTAGAAGCCAACTACCGGGATCCGGTTGAATGCGAGCACGGCGGGGTAGACCACGAAAATTACAAGTGCAAGGCCCACATACATCGCGAGGACGAACTTGCCCAAGGAGCTAAGCGCGTCCCAACCATAGGTGGCCACGGCTTTGCCGATGAGGGCGGCGGTGCCAATCGGGGCAAGGCGGATGATCCACCAGAGGACCACCTGGATGACCTTGAGGAAAGATTCGGTGAAGTGCAGGAAGGGATCGGCCGCCTTGCCAGCCTTGACCGCGGCGATGCCCAGCACAAGGGAAATGACAAGGAGCTGAAGGGCACCGAAGCTGAGGGAGATTTCATCTTCGCTCAGCGAAGCGGTGAGACCGAAGAAGTTGGCGGGGACAAGTTGCTGGAGGAAAGCGGTCCAGGAGCCGATGTGGGATGGGTCGGCGGCGGTGGAAGCATCGACAGTTGTGCCTACGCCCGGCTTCATCACGAGGGCGACGAGAATGCCAGCCAAGACGGAGAAGAAGGCCGTAATGGCAAACCAGACCAGAGTAGAGATCGCCAGCGAGGCGGCGTTAGCCACCTTGCGCAGGTTGGCAACCGAGGTGACGACAGCCGCGAAGATGAGCGGCGGGACCATCACCTTGAGTAATTGGACGTACGCGCCGCCGACGCCGGACAGGGTATCGGAGAGCCACTCGGACTCCATGCCGGAGGCGATGAAGCCGAGAATAAGGCCGATGATGAGACCGGCGATAACTTGGGCGCCAAAGCCGGTGGCCCACGAGGGCAGCGTGCGTGAGGATGCACGAGAGGAAGTGTCTGACACGAGATTTTCCTTCTAGACAGTGTTGTATAGAAATGGACCATTTAGTTCGGTACGATCATACCGATCGGTTCACTTGAACTTATAACACCGTACGCTGCCCAGAAATTCCCCCGCAAATTATGGGATACGCTTGGTCCATTCATCGTTGAGGAATTTGGTGTCGACGAGGCGGCGGGCGGCGGCGAGGGAGTCGTCGGAAAGCACGGCGTCGACGGCGCCATAGCGGGTGGCGAACTCGCGCGCCATGGTCTCGATGATCTCCTCGCGGGGTACGCCGGTCTGGCGGCGGAGCGGGTCGACGCGCTTCTTTGCGCTGGCAAGGCCCTTCGACGAGACCTTGACCTTGCCGATGCGCAAGACCTCCATCATTTTGTCCGCATCGATGTCATAGCTCATCGTGGTGTGATGCAGTACCGCGCCCTTACGGCGCTTCTGGGCGGCGCCGCCAATCTTGCCGCCGTCCGAGGTGATGTCATTAATCGGCACGTACCATGCATTGACGCCAAGCTTGTTCAGCGCCGCGAGCACCCACTGGTCCAGGTATTCGTAGCTGGCCTCGTAGGAATAGCCGGCCACGAGCGATTCCGGGGCGTACAGGGAATAGGTCACGCAGTTGCCACCCTCCATGAACATCGCGCCACCGCCGGAGATTCGGCGCACCGGAACAATGCCATGCTTGTCGACGCCCTCCTGATCCAGCTCATTGGCATAGGACTGGTAGGAACCGAATACGACGGCACGGTCTTCCCATTCCCAAAAGCGGAGCGTGGGCCCGCGCTTTCCTTCAGCAACTTCGTTGAGGAGAACCTCGTCAAGTGCGACATTTACGGGCGTGGGGAGAACACCTGGGCGCAGGATCTCCCAGTGGTGGTCGGTGAAATCGGTGCCACCAGATAGCGCGCGCTTAACGGTGACGGCAAGGTGGTGGGTGTCAAAGCCGTGGAGAGCTACCGGGGCGTCAACGCGAGCCAGGGCCGCAACGAGGCGGGACTGGATCTCTTCTGTCGAGGTGGCGGTGGTGATGCCGACCAAGGCGGGGGCTAGTGCCTCATAGGCCTCCTCAGGCTCGAGGAAGAAGTCACCGGAAACCTTTGCGGCGGTGACCGTGTTGTTGGTGTCTAAATCGAGGTCAACGACGAGCAACTTGCCGCCGGGGACCTTGAGCTCAAAGTGCTTAGTGTGGTTCATAATTGTCAGCGTACTCAGCGGTGCTGTTCGGAGAGGCGGGGTAGTGGCAGCTGGAAAACGCTGGGGCAAGCAAGTAGGTTTAAGGTATGTCACGTTTTAGCCCACTGAACTGGCCCGTCGTGCGCCAGATCCGGAACAAGGATGCCTTCGGTCGCGATGTGTCTACGCAGTCGGCTAAGAGCGAAGATCTGCGCGGACGCACCGTAGATGCGGACCGCGTGGTGCAATCGGTGTGCCCCTATTGCGCGGTGGGCTGTTCCCAGCGCGTTTATGTTAAGGACGACAAGGTCATCCAAATCGAGGGCGATCCGGACTCCCCAATTTCCCGCGGGCGTCTGTGCCCTAAGGGCTCGGCTTCTGAGCAGCTCATTAACTCCTCGACTCGCATTACCACGATCAAGTACCGAGCACCCTATGCCACCGAATGGCAGGAGCTCGATGAAGAGACCGCGATGAACATGATCGCGGACCGCTTCGTGGAATCGCGCGCAAGGCACTGGGAGGACGTCGATAAGCAGGGGCGTCCCCTTAACCGCACGATGGGTATCGCTGGACTGGGCGGTGCGACGCTGGATAATGAGGAGAACTACCTCATCAAAAAGCTGTTTACTGCCACCGGCGCCATTCAGGTGGAAAACCAGGCGCGCATATGACACTCCGCCACCGTTCCTAGTCTAGGAACTTCGTTTGGCCGCGGCGGCGCAACCCAACCGCTGCAGGATATGGCGAATGCGGACTGCATCGTCATCGAGGGTTCAAACATGGCGGAATGCCACCCAGTTGGTTTCCAATGGGTCGTTGAAGCCAAGAAGCGCGGCGCGCGCATTATTCACGTTGATCCGCGTTATACGCGTACGTCTGCCTTTGCGAACCGTCACATCGGTATTCGCGGTGGCACCGACGTGGTGTTGCTCGGCGCGATTATCAAGTACGTGTTGGATAATGACCTGTATTTCCACGATTATGTGGTGAATTACACCAACGCGGCGTCGATAATTTCGCCGGATTTCCAGGACACCGAGGATTTGGAGGGCCTGTTCTCTGGGTACGACGCAGAGAAGGGCAAGTATGTCACGGACTCGTGGCAATACGTACAAAAGCCCGAGGGCTCCTCGTGGAACGTGGAGAAGGACATGACGCTGGAGGACCCGAACACGGTCTTCCAGATTCTCAAGCGCCACTACTCGCGCTACACCCCGGAGATGGTGGAGGAGACGTGCGGCATTTCGCCGGAGGACTTCTACTACTTGGCGGATTCCATTGCGCAGAACTCTAACCCGGAGCGCACGACGTGCTTCGCCTACGCTTTGGGCTTTACCCAGCACACTCTGGGTGCACAGTTCATCCGCACCGCGGCAATCCTGCAGCTGCTCATGGGTAACGTGGGCCGCCCCGGTTCCGGCATCATGGCGCTACGCGGGCATGCTTCGATTCAGGGTTCGACGGATATCCCGACCCTGTTCAACTCGCTTCCGGGCTACCTGCCCATGCCGCATGTGGACCAGGAAACCTGGTCGGATTACCTGGATTCTTTCCGCGCGGCGGACCAGAAGGGCTTCTGGCAATTGGGTGAGAACTACGCGGTCTCGCTCATGAAGTCCTACTGGGGCGATGCCGCTACTAAGGAGAACGACTGGGGCTTTAACCTCATGCCGCGTCTCTCTGGTGCGCACTCGACCTATGAGACCTTGCTGGCCATGCTGCGCCATGAGGTAGAGGGCTACTTTGTCTTCGGCCAGAACCCGGCGGTGGCGCAGTCCAACGGTGGTATGCAGCGCCGCGGTCTCGCTTCCCTGAAGTGGCTGGTTGTTCGCGACTTCCAAGAGATTGAGACTGCAAGCTTCTGGAAGGATTCGCCGGAGATTAAGAATGGCGAGCTGAAGACTGAGGACATTGCTACTGAGGTCTTCCTCATGCCGGCAGCTACCCACGTGGAGAAGTCCGGAACCTTTACACAGACCCAGCGCATGGTTCAGTGGCGTTTCCAAGCGGTTCCGCCACCCGGGCAAGCGCGCAGCGAGGCGTGGTTCTTCTACCAGCTGGGCAAGAAGATTAGGGAGCGCCTCGCGGATTCGACTGATCCGCGCGACCTGCCAATCAAGTCCGTAACTTGGGATTACACCGAAGATGAGCACGGCGATCCGAGCTCGGATGAGATTTTGCGGGAGATCAACGGTTACTATCTCGACGGCCCGAAAAAGGGGCAGCTCTTGCCTGCCTTCACAGAAATGCGCACCGATGGCTCCACCTCCGGAGGTTGCTGGATTTACACCGGTGTGTACAAGGACGGCATCAACCATGCTGCGAAGAAGGTTCCGGGTTCGGAGCAAAACGAGGTTGCTCTCGACTGGGGTTGGGTCTGGCCGGCCAATCGCCGCATCCTGTACAACCGTGCTTCCGCAAAGCCGGATGGAACTCCGTGGTCGGAGCGCAAGAAGTACATCTGGTGGGATGAAGAGCAAGGAAAGTGGGTTGGCGATGACGTTCCCGACTTCCCGTTGACGAAGCGCCCGGACTACGTGGCGCCTGTCGACGCCATTGGCCCCGATGCCCTCGATGGTGACGATCCGTTTATCATGCAGGCCGACGGCCTGGGCTGGCTGTTCGCGCCGAAGGGATTGTCTGACGGCCCGCTGCCGACTCACTACGAGCCGCAGGAGTCACCGGTACACAATGCGCTGTACAAGCAGCAGCAGTCGCCGACGCGCCTGACAATCAAGCGCGAAGACAACCTCTCCCGCCCAGAGCCGGGGGAGCGCGGTGCTGATGTTTTCCCGTTCGTCTTCTCCACCTATCGCCTGACGGAGATGTATACCTCGGGTGCGATGTCACGCCGCCTGCCTTATTTGGCGGAGCTGCAGCCGGGACTCTTCTGTGAGGTGGACAAGGAGCTGGCCGCCAAGCGTGGATTGGTCAACGGTGAGTGGGCCACCATCGTGTCCCCACGCGGTGTCATCGAGGCACAGGTTCTGGTAACGGACCGCATGGAGATGCTTACTATCAATGGTGAGGACTTCCACCAGATCGGTCTGCCGTATCACTACGGAGAATCGGAGACCACCGAGGTAGCCGGCGATGGCGCCAACGACCTGTTGGGCCTGACCCTGGAACCAAACGTATTCATCCAGAATTCCAAGGTGGGCGCGTGCGATATCCAGCCGGGCCGCCGCCCGCGTGGCGAGGCACGTCTTCAGCTCTTGCACGAGTACCAAGAACGAGCACACCTCACCGTGGACTCCGGCAACCGGATCCTGGATGTTGACGATGCCTTCAGCACTGAGAAAGCAGCTACCGAGGACAACACGGGTGATGATGCGACTGCTGGAAACGTCGCCGACTATGAAGGCAAAGAAAGCTAAGGAGGACCAATGGCTAATCTTTTGACCGAAAAGGCTGATAAGCACGGCTATGAGTCCTATCAGCGCATGGCTTTCTTTACGGATACCTCGATTTGCATTGGCTGCAAGGCCTGCGAGGTGGCGTGTAAAGAGTGGAACCGAAACCCGGTTGAGGGGTACGCGGTCACCGGTGACTCTTATGACAACACTGGTTCGCTGGGCGCCAATACTTGGCGCCACGTGGCCTTCATTGAGCAAAGCAACGAGCGTATTCAACAGGCTCGCGAGGAGGGACGGAAACTTGTTTCGCTAGGCATGCCCAAAGCTTCCGCCCCAAGCATGACCCCGGATACCGATGATTTCCGGTGGTTGATGTCCTCCGACGTGTGCAAGCATTGCACCAACGCTGGATGCTTGGACGTGTGCCCGACAGGCGCGCTGTTCCGTTCCGAATTCGGCACCGTCGTGGTCCAAGATGATGTGTGCAATGGTTGCGGGACATGCGTGGCCGGTTGTCCGTTCGGCGTGATTGAGCGCCGCGATGACGGCGGCGTGACGCTGAAGGCGGATAAAACGGCCACCGTGGACTACCAGGTTCCGGACCACGCGGGCGTAAACGTGTTGGCAAAGCTGAAGCAACTCAAGCCGCAGGGCCCCGACCATACACCGGGACAGGCCATGCCCATTAAGAATCTGGGCGTGGCCCAGAAATGCACCATGTGCTATGACCGCCTGAAAATTGGTGAGCAGCCTGCCTGCGCCAAGACCTGCCCGACGGACTCCATCCAATTCGGCCCCTACGAGGAGATGCTTGCCGCAGCGCGGGAGCGCGTGCGCGTCCTCCACGAGCAAGGGCTGACGGAGGCTCGTCTCTACGGAGCAAACTCGCAAGATGGTGTTGGGGGAACGGGATCAATCTTCTTGTTGCTCGACTCTCCTGAGGTTTATGGGCTGCCGCCGGATCCGCGCGTGCCCACGGCGGATTTGCCGCAGATGTACAAGACCGCAGCGAAAGCTATCGGAGGAATGGCGCTGGCTGTGGCCGGGGCATTCATGTTGGGAGGCCGCAAGTGAGCGAGTTTGATGAGTACCGCCCGCCGCAGGAGCCTAGGCGCAGGCGTGGCGGCGGCAAGAAGCGCCGGCGTGGACGAGTCGGAGCCGGCGCACAGGATGGTTCCAAAGAAGAGCGCATGGCCGAGGACTTCGAGTTCTCCTCGTATTACGGCAAGCCAGTAGTCAAGGCCCCGCCGTGGGAGTGGCCCATCGGCGGCTATTTCTTCCTCGGCGGCGTGGCCGGCGGTTCTGCGATGTTGGCCGCCGGTGCCCAGGCCACTGGGAACGCACCGCTGAAACGCTCGACGCGGTTGACGGCTTTCTCCGCGGCGTCGGTAGGTTCGGTCTTTTTGGTGCTGGACCTCGGCCGCCCAGAGCGCCTGCTCAACATGTTCCGCGTCTTCAAGGTGACCTCGCCGATGTCCATCGGCTCGTGGATCCTGGGCAGCTTCGCTTCCGCCGCGGCCCTGCCCGCGGTCGTGGAAGCGGACGAGCTGGTCGGTGGTGTGCTGCCGGAGCCGCTTCGCCGCCTCCTCAATAAGGCCGCGGGCCCAGCAGGCGCTGTCGCCGGCGTGCTTGGCGGACCGCTGGCGGGTTACACCGCGGTGCTGTTGGCCAACACATCAAACCCGACGTGGAATGACGCGAAGAAGCACCTGCCCTATGTGTTCGTGTCCTCGGCCTCGGCAGCGGCGTCGGGTGCTGTCATGGTCTTTACCCCGGTGGAGAATGCGGGCGCGGCACGAGCGCTCGGTATTACTGCCGCAGCGGCCGATCTGGCCGCGACCCGTGTCATGGAAGCGAACATGGAGCCTGAGCCTCTTCGCCCGCTGCACGAAGGCACGCCCGGGAAACTCATGAAGGCCTCTGAGGCGCTCATCGCCGCGGGTGGGGTGGGAACCGTAATCGCGTCGGCGACAAAGTCGCGCGCGGTGTCGGTGGTATCCGGCGTGGCGCTCATGGCGGGATCCGCGTGCACGCGCTTTGGCGTGCTCAACGCTGGGCTGGAGGCGGTGAAGGATCCGTCGACAAGCATTGGCCCCCAAAAGCGGCGCGCTGAAGCCCGCCGCAGGGCAGAGGGCCTCAGCCATTCGACGGTGACTAGCGGATAGAAATCCGTGCATCGCCCGGCACAGTCCGGCCAATGACTGGGTAGCCGGGAACCTCGCCGATGACGAGGAGTCCACCGGATGTTTGGGCATCGGCGAGGAAAATCAAGTCTTCCTCGCTCAAATCTGTGTCGAGGTGGGGGCGCACCCAATCCAGATTGCGGCGCGAGCCACCCGGGATGAAGCCATCCGCCAAGGCATCCTTGGCACCTTCAATCGCAGGAACAGCTGAGAAGTCCAGCTCTGCGCCTATACCGGAGGCGCGGCACATCTTGTAGAGATGGCCCAGAAGACCAAAGCCGGTGACATCGGTTGCCGCGCGCACCCCGGCCGCCACGGCTGCCGCAGAGGCATCCCGATTAAGCGCGGTCATGGAGTCCACCGCGGCCTGGGAGACCTCACCGGTGGTTTTGTGCTTGTTATTGAGGATGCCCACGCCAATCGGCTTGGTCAGCGTGATGGGAAGTCCAGCTTCGGCGGCGTCGTTGCGCAGGATTTTATCCGGGTGGACGATACCCGTGGCTGCCAAACCATAGGTGGGTTCCGGTGCAGTGATGGAGTGACCGCCGGTAATGGAGATGCCGGCCTGAGATGCCACGTCCATGCCGCCGCGCAGGACCTCGCGCAAAATGTCGAGACCAAGCACCTCGCGCGGCCAGCCAACCAGGTTGATGGCGGTAATGGGGGTGCCCCCCATGGCGTAGACGTCGGAAAGCGCATTGGCAGCAGCCACGCGGCCCCAGTCGTAGGGATCATTGAGCATCGGCGTGAAGAAATCCGCGGTAGAGATGACCGCCAGGCCGTTGGGGATGCGCACGGCGGAGGCATCGTCGCCGTCGTCAAGCCCGACCAGCACGTTGGGGTCTGCGGTGCCCACGAGGCCTTCCACAGCAGACTCGAGTTCTCCCGGGGGAATCTTGCAGGCGCAACCGCCACCGGCGGCAAAGGACGTAAGTTTAATGTCAGTCATAAGTCCTACTTTAGCCCCGTGTAAGGTGAGCAGACGGAGGCGTACGTGTCCTGGTGGGCGCCCCGGTCTTCAAAACCGGTGAGGCCGAGCATCTCGGTCTGGCAGGTTCGATTCCTGTCCGTCTCCGCCATGTGCGCAGCTAGGAGGAACTTTGATGACTGACCCCCGCCGCTTTATCCCGAAGATGGATGAGATCCTCCAGTACCCGGCGGTGCAGGATGCCCACCACCGCCTGGCACCGCACTCGGTGCGCGCGATCATCGACGCCGTGCTTGCCGACGCCCGCTCCGGCTCCCTCGCCCCCTCCCAGATTGAGGAGGAGCTGGCCGCCAGGCTCGATGCTGTGCAGCCATATTCCTTGCGCCACGTCATCAACGCCACGGGCGTCATCATTCACACGAACTTGGGCAGGGCTCCTTTACCGCCGGCTGCGGTAGATGCGCTAGTGTCCGCGGCATCGTATACGGACGTTGAGATGGATCTGGACAGCGGCCTGCGCTCACGCGATAGGGGCCGCGCGGCCGTTGATGCGGTATTGGCTGCATGCCCCGGCGCGGAGGATGCGCTGATAGTGAACAACGGTGCCTCCGCGCTGCTGTTGGCTACGGCGGCCTTGGCCCCTGGCAAGGAAGTCATCATCTCCCGCGGTGAGCTCATCGAGATTGGCGCGGGATTCCGCTTGCCCGAGCTCATCGAGTCCACGGCCACCCGCTTGCGCGAGGTCGGCGCTACGAACCGCACTCACCTGGCGGACTATGAGCGGGCGATGGGGGAGGACACGGGAGCCATCTTGAAGGTGCATCCCTCCAACTTCCTGATCAGTGGGTTCACTTCTTCGGTATCGGTTGCTGAGCTTCGTGCGCTCACCGACTTGCCGCTCATCGTGGATATCGGTTCGGGGTTGCTTAGACCAGATGACGCGCTGCCGGCAGAACCCTCCGCCAGCGAGGCTCTTCGCGATGGCGCCGACGTTGTCCTCTTTTCAGGGGATAAGCTGCTCGGCGGCCCGCAGGCCGGGGTGCTCGTCGGTGCAAAGGAAGCGATTACTGCGTGCAAGAAAGATCCGTTGGCGCGGGCGGTGCGCATCGATAAGCTACGGCTCAACGCGCTCGAGGCCTCTCTGTCCACGCCCTCCAACGCCGTGCAGGACGCGCTCCACATTGATCCGCAGCGCCACCGCGAGCGCACGGAGAAGGTGGCAGCGGCAGTTGGCGGTGAGGTCGTCGAACACGCCGGACGCGTCGGCGGTGGCGGGGCACCCGAGGTGCCGCTACCGGGGTGGGCCGTGGCGTTGCCAGAGGAGTTGGCACGGCCGTTGCGGTTGGGTGAGCCTCCTGTGGTGGCGCGCGTGAATCAGGGGCGCTGCCTGGTGGATGTGCGGTGTGTGCCGGAGGCACAGGATGCCGAGCTCATCGCGGCATTGCGGGCGGTGATCTAGGTGTATGTAGTGGCCACTGCGGGGCACGTGGATCACGGCAAGTCGAGCCTGGTCAAGGCGCTGACGGGGATGGAACCGGACCGCTGGGAGGAAGAAAAGCGGCGCGGATTGACCATCGATTTAGGATTTGTGTGGACGAGGCTGGGCTCGGGCGCGGACGTCGCATTTGTCGATGTGCCGGGGCACGAGAAGTTCTTGGGCAACATGCTGGCCGGGGTGGGGCCGGCATCGGTGGTTCTCTTTGTGGTGGCGGCCGATGAAGGCTGGCAGGCGCAGTCCACCGATCATCGTGACGCGTTGCGTGCCCTGGGAATCGAGCACGGCGTGGTGGCGCTGACTCGTGCTGATAGGGCTGATACTGCCCGCCGGGCAGAGGTCGCCGTACAGGTCAAAGCAGAACTGGCTGGAACAGCGCTTGCCGACGCCCCCATTGTCTACGTCTCCGCAAAGACCAGCGAAGGCGTGGAGAAGCTGCGTGCCGAATTGGATAGCGTGCTTGCTGCTATGCCCGCGCCGGATCCGCAGGCGCGCGTGCGATTGTGGGTGGATCGCGCCTTCAGCGTGAAGGGCGCTGGAACCGTGGTGACGGGAACGCTGGCGGCCGGGACGGTATCGGTAGGCGATGACCTTGAGCTCAGTGGGCAACGCGCCACGGTGCGTGGGGTGCACAGTGAGAACAGGGCAGTGGACAGCGCTGCACCCGTCACGCGCGTAGCGCTCAACCTGCGCGGGGTGGCTGCGGACCAGGTTCATCGCGGAGATGCTTTGCTTAGCCCTGGGTGCTGGCGTGTGCTCGGCACCGTGGATGTGCGGCGAACGTTCGGTACTGACATGAGCGAGCTTCCGCAGAACCTCGTTGTGCACATCGGCACCGCGGGAGTGGGCGCGCGGCTGCGGCCTTTAGGAGGTGAGTTCGCGCGTTTGACGCTGGAAAGCCCGCTACCACTTACTTTGCTCGATAGGTTTGTGGTGCGCAGTCCGGGCGGGCGGCACGTCGTGGCCGGTTTAGTAGTGGTCGATGTACACCCAGCTGAATTGAATAGGCGCGGCGATGCCAAGAAGCGCGCTGTTGAGTTAGAAGCTTTAGAAGCAACGAACCCGACCCAGTGGCTCAAGCGCTGTGGCTACGCGGAGCTGCGTGGTCTTGTGCGCGATGGCTTTTCTGTGGCAGAGAAGCCGACGGGAGTCATTGAGTTCCGCGAGTGGTGGATCGCCGCCAGCCAGGTCACTGCGTGGAAAAGGTCTTTGATTCAGGCTGTGGAAGCCCACGCCAAGGCGAATCCGCTCTCCCCGGGGCTAGCTAAGGCAGCGGCCATGGATGCACTGGGACTGACCGAGCCGGTCTTGTTAGGCCTAGCGGTAGCAGCTGCCAAGCTCGAGACAGTTGATGGCGTGCTGCGCATGCCCGGGCAGACCGTCGACCTTGGCCCCGCGGAGAGGGGAGTGGCGGAGCTTGAGCGGCGACTGCGCGAGGACCCCTTTGCTGCCCCGGAAGCGGAAGACCTCAAAGAGCTGGGCTTGGGCCCGAAAGAGCTGGCCGCTGCCGAACGCGCTGGGCGCCTGCTCCGGCTGGCTAACGGTGTGGTGCTTCTGCCTTCAGCTCCGCGCGAGGCACTCGCCGTGGTCTCACAGTTGGAACAGCCCTTCACCCTCTCGGAGGCACGCAAGGCACTTGGCACGACGCGCCGGGTTGCCATCCCTTTGCTGGAGCACCTCGACGCCACGGGTGCGACGCGCCTAGTCGACGGAAAGCGATTCGTGCGCGCGGCAGGGGCAAAGGAACCAAAGTAAAGGCACCATCTGTGGCCGGTTTTCGGAGAAAGCCCAGGCCAGCGTATTAGCTGCTGTGCATATGGTGCTAGTTAAAAGGTGTCTTTGGGGGACGTGAAGGCGCGTGGACCGGTCGGCAGCGGTGAGGCAAGGGGATCGGCCGGGGCAGTGAACTCCCAATCGGCATTGGGGTTGAGCACTGGCGGGATGGCAGGCTTGTCTGGGTCGATTGGCAGAGGTGGGGCCGCGGGCATGAAGAGTTCAGCAGGGTGAGCAGGGTCTTCGGGGTCGAGGGGAAGGTCCACTGCGATGCGGCCCGCGGCAGCATAAGCACGGGCGGCAAGGGAGGCACCGGATTGGGTGGCGGCCGCGAACGCGGCGGCCAGCGCTGGGGCATCGGAGAGCCCCGCGCACGGACCGAGGACGAGGTTGTCGTGGGTGGCGAGGACGGTGTCGTCGAGAAGCACGAGCGTCACGAAGAACTGTTCCGTGCCCATCGTGCGGAGCTGATATGCGGTGAGCTCGCCTTCCGCGACGCGAACAAGCGCGCCCTGTCCGCCGTTGAGCAGCGCGGTACCCGCCGGTTGGTTGTTGGCGGGAACCATCCACGGGTCGAGCCCCAAAGCGATGGCGATCTCCACCTCGCCGTCGACAATGTCGACGGTGGCATGCGTCGCCGGGTTCATTGCCGCCATGCGCAGTCGATTCAGGGCGGGATACTCTGCGGACTCCTCGCCATCGAGTGAGCCCAAGAAGCCGAAATCTGAATGCACGCGCCAACCCCCGGTGGTGGGGTCGGGGAGCAAGGAAACGTCGACGAGCGCAGGCTCCTGCGCCAACCCAGGGATGCTCAACGCGGTGGAGAAGTTCACGTGCTCAAGAACCGCGACGTGCTCGACACCAAAATAAGAAGGAGCTAGCGGATATAGCGCCATGGTTGCGACAGTCACCTCGTGGGTCAGATGGGAATCGACGGACTTGTCTCAAGCTTACGCAGGAGGATGTTCAAATCTAGTTGTTCTCCATTTCCAAAATAGTCGTGTGCCGATTAACAAGGCGAGGCACATTAAACCAGAAGTCATAAACGCACAAACAACTCCGAAAGAATCATAAAGCCATACCAGGATTGGTCGTAAAACTAGTAGTGCTGCTCCGCTAATGGCGGACGCAATTGAAAGGGCAGTAACTCGAAACTCTGAAGAGGAGTAGGTGGCGATAACTATCTCGCTAAACGTGGTAGAAAATCCACAAATTACTGAACCTAAAATAATAAAAAGGGATCCCAGCGGGATGCTATAATTTGACAGCAACCCAGATGATACATAGACGAAAGAGATAGCGATTAATAGAACTGAGTGAGACATTACTGTACGTCTGACCGTATGGCTTGAAAACCAAGCTCCTATGGCCTGGCCGGCTGAAAAGGCGGCAGCGATCGATACGTAGAAAAAGCTGATTACTGATGGTGGAATTGATTCGTCATGAGCCACAGGTTGGAACAAAATCCTAATCGAAATACTTACAGTAATAATGCTAGATAAACTTAAGATGCCAAACTGGAGTAGGGGTTCTCCCCGAACTATTTCGTTAAAATGCGAATGATTAGTCTTTGACTTAACGCTTGGTGGGTTAGGTAACCAAAAAGATAATGTAAGACCCATCGCTGATAAGAAAGCAGTGAGCAAAAAGGGAAGCGGTGGAGAGATTTCAAAGAGAAACCCCGCAAAAATTATCGAGAGTGCAACCGAAGTACCGCTGACAATCTTCATGAGAGACAGAAATTTGTGCGGTGGAAAATCGACGTAATTAGATTCGGCGAGTTCCCAGGTATAAGCGGTGTCTAGGCCAGACGCCATAGCCCACAAGAATCCCCATGCCGTCCAGGTGAGGACTAGGGCGGGTAGATTCGGGGTGAATGGGAGGAGGAGAAACACTATTGTCGTAAAGGCGCATACGAGCTTAATGCTTGTTGTTCTTCGAAGTGATGAGACGAGTCGTCCCGCCGGTATTTCTGAAATAAGTAAGACCCCGTGAAAAACCGCATCGGCGAGAACGGCTTCAGAAGTGCTAAAACCTTGGTGCTTTAGAAGAAAAAACCACGTCGGGAACCAGAACTGCACGTCAAGACAAAACCGAAGACCAGCAGTCAAAAGAGCTGTAGACATCTTATAGACCTTGTCGACGATGCCATGCGAATAGAAACATTAGCAGCATGGATATCGCCAGCGATAGCAGCACGACAGCATCCATCGGTTGGGAAGAGAGCCAAGAAGTGATGCTGCCGCTGCCAAGGTCGAACATGGTTTGTTCAGGGTCAGAAGCTGCGTCGCGGCCAAATTGAACTAGCCCGACCGCAGTGGCTAGTAGTGAGGTAAGGCCAATTCCGAGAAGTATAACATCAGTTACAACTGCCGACTGCTCTTGCTGCTGAGTTGCAAGGTGATCCAACTGTGCCTTGCATAGCTCTATCTTTCGATTGACCGGTGTGTAAAGGTCATCTTCGAAATTCCAAGCTTTCAAGTATTGATTTACATAATTCATTTTTTGTCGGGATGAGTATTGGCGGTACTCATCGTACATAAGTATGAACTCTATAGCTGAATTAACGGAGTCGTTTAGTTCATGGCGCAATTTAGGTAGCGCATTTTCACCCTTTGGAGCCATAGAAGTATTTAATATACTGCGTAAGCGGTGGTCTACCTTCTGTAAGGCTGCCCAAAAGAACTGAGCATGCTTTAGTGCTGACCATTTTGCATTGTTTGTCTCGGGATACTCTAAAGCGTGAATATGATTCATCCATCGTGCAACCTGTGCGCGTGTGCCCTTTTTGAGTTCATCAAATTCAGCTATGTTCTCGTCATCCACGCCCGATACCCAAAGCTGAGCAAACCTAGTAAGTAAGTCGTTCGAACGGGGGAGCTGTATTGCACGTGTCACCCAGAGTGGTTCAGCAGCCACATAGGAGTCTAGTGCTACGAATTGCTCTGCATTCTTGTTGAGCTTTTTAGACCAGGTATCAATGAGGGCTCTGCTGATGTCCTCGGCTAGAGTTTTGGTCGTTGCTTCGCAGTATTCCCGAATCTGATCTTCGACCGGGTTTATGTCGCCACTTTCTACGCATTTGCGAATCAATGAGTCATCTACATCGACCTGGCCAGTCGCGATCAGAACGCCATGGTCATACAAAGTCCATTCTGCGATTTCACCGACTAGTTCAATTCCATCAGCGGCTTCGGGGTGCTGGATGCGCTGTGTACCTTCAAGCACTTCTTGTGACCAAGGATGTTCTGAGGCTGCGGCCTTTGCCCAGCCTGCTAATCGTTGATCCGCGGCCGAGCGTGGTGAGACGAGCGAATCCAGTTCAGTTTCCTGGACCGTGTTTTTTAGGAATGCAAGGTAATCAGTCTTAGCCCTATCACGAATTCCTGGCGAAGACGTGATGCCGAGGTAAATCGGTGCCATCCACCTAAACTTAGCCATTAATTACCTCTAGGTTATCAATATGAATCTTGGCAATGCGGCCGGAAAAAGGACCTGAGGTGATTTTAACCTCGGCCATTTCGCCGTCCGAACTTGGCCAATGTCGTAGGATCCCTTCCGTGCCGCGTGGAGTGCGGCCGATCAGCATTTCGTTCTGCGCGGAATAGACTTCAACTGCTCGATTATCTCCGGTGGAGAGACTAACTTGGGTATCTGCGTCTGCGACTTCTTTTAGGTGAGTCTTATATGTTGTTGTCTGTTTATATTTTCTTAATCCTTCATTGAATTGGGACATGAGGAGTTTCGATTCGTTAGAACTATTCATGAAAAGGTGTAAGCCTCTGGTATCGGAGCTTAAGTTGGGGTCCAGCTCGACGATTTCATACAGATCGGCGCTGTCTTCGAACGTGGGGCTCTCTAGAATTGTGTTCCCCGCAATGCTTCCTTCTGCAACGAGATCCACTTGATCGTTGGCTAAGGCGTTAAACGCCTCATAGCCGTCGTTGAAAGTGGAGAATGAGGCTCCAGAGTTGTCGAGCTCGTCCCAGTACTGGTAACCAGAAATTCTTCCAATGCGTATATCGCTGAGGTCGTTTTTGGTTTTCTCCTTAATGCTGTTTCCTTGCTTACCGAATAAGACGTATGAGAAGGAAAGGATTGGGTCGCTGTAGCTTCCGTATTCTTTTCTGTGGGGAGCATCGACGACAGGGGCTACGCCTATCGAAACGTTGTCCAAAACCTCACGTTCCGCTGATGCCCAGTCGGAGTAGCTAAAGCTAACTTGTATCCCCTGCATACGAAAAATGTCTCGGATCATTTCCGCTACTGGACCGTCATTACGTAGATTCGGGCCGATATACGGGTCCCATTCAGCAGCGGAGATCGTTGCATTGGTGATTTTCTTGGGTGGTGTTGCACGAAATTGGCTAAAAACAATAACCGTGGTCGCAAGTACCAGAGCTACAAGAATTAATGATCGGATCAGTCCCATTCTTCTCTGTGGGACAATCTTGTTAAAGAGTTGCTTCATAGTAGAATTCTAAAATTTAACAATAATATGTTGGTTTGGCTTTGGCTGGTTGATAGCTCTAAAGTACCAATCCAATTTCACCGTAACTGAAGCTACCTCGTGGTACGCGCGCACGGATGAAGATGGACACGCCGTGGGCTATGACTACGAAACCGGCGAATACACCGACGACGACCCGACAGTCAAGGACGGCGAGTCACTTGCGCTACCGCCAGAGGACAGCACAGACAGGCTATAGTTTCCCACTTGTGATGTCTAGGGACTTTTTGGACACGGAGTCC
>NZ_KV802458.1:0-213 GCF_001810695.1 Corynebacterium sp. HMSC065D07 | reverse complement strand
AATAGGGTGTCCACTAAACGAGGGTAACCTCAGCGGTGGGAACGAGTGCCGATAATGCCCTGGCAGAATCATTTAACGCCACCCTAAAGCGTGAAGTTCTGCGAGATGGGAAAGTCTTTGACAATCCCATCAGCTGCCGCCAAGAAGTCTTCCGATGGTGCATGCGCTACAACACCCGTAGACGACACTCCTGGTGCAATCTTCTAGCCCCCG
>NZ_KV802457.1:0-488 GCF_001810695.1 Corynebacterium sp. HMSC065D07 | reverse complement strand
TTGTTGATGTCGTGGGGCCTGATGTGTGGTTCAAGTGATGGGGTGACACAGTGTAGTAGCCATGCCGCTTAGTGGATTGTTGGTGTAAGCGTGTGAGGTGGTGTGTAGGCAAATCCGCACACCGTTTAACCTGAGGCGTGATGCGTAGCCCAAATGTGGGTGAAGTTGGTGATCTAGTACTGTCGAGAAAAGCCTCTAGCGATGTGGATGTATGGCCCGTACCCTAAACCGACACAGGTGGTCAGGTTGAAAATACTAAGGCGTTCGGGTGAACTGTGGTTAAGGAACTCGGCAAAATGCCCCCGTAACTTCGGGAGAAGGGGGACCACACGACTTTGACACTTCTTGCAAGTGTTGTGGGTTGTGGGGTCGCAGAGAATAGAGGGAAGCGACTGTTTATCAAAAACACAGGTCCATGCGAAGACGTTAAGTTGATGTATATGGACTGACGCCTGCCCGGTGCTGGAAGGTTAAGAGGACCGGTTAGT
>NZ_KV802456.1:0-221 GCF_001810695.1 Corynebacterium sp. HMSC065D07 | reverse complement strand
TGTGGTAGTTGTTCCTCGACTGCGGTGGCATATCCGGTGAACCCATCCATTGTCACCACCTGTATCTGCTCCCGGAAGCTGGGGTCGCGCTCTTTAAGCCACCCGCTGAGCACATCTGCGGACCTGCCCGGTCGCATGTCTAACAAACGAGCAGGCCCACGCCCGTCCACCAGCGGGGTGAGGTCAACAAGTATGGTCACCAGGTTTGATGCCTGGCCTGG
>NZ_KV802455.1:0-324 GCF_001810695.1 Corynebacterium sp. HMSC065D07 | reverse complement strand
TATTTTGCCGAAGAGACACGCTGGTAATCCGCTTCCAGTTTGTCTATGACCATCGAACCGAGTACTCGGTCAAGCGGATGTGCCACGTGTTAAAGCTCAATCGCTCCTCGTTCTACAAATGGGTCAACACCCGCGAAAAACGCAGGTTAAAGACGTGTTCCGATGCTCTTCTTGGGGCGAGAATCAAGACCATCTTCGATGATGAGCACGGGCTTTATGGTGCTAAACGCATCGCTGCAAGCCTTAACGACGATACGGACTTTCCTCCGATAAATCACAAGAAGGTCGCACGCATCATGAAATCCATGGGGCTGAAAGGCTTTA
>NZ_KV802454.1:0-499 GCF_001810695.1 Corynebacterium sp. HMSC065D07 | reverse complement strand
TGGGTCAAACTCGAGCGTGAACGCCGAGGAGCCTCAGATGGGATGAGCGAGGCTGATCTTCGTGCTGAGAATGCGCGTCTGCGCCGTGAGTTGGCAGAAGCCAAGATGGATAACGAGTTTTTGTCAAAAGCGACAGCCTTCTTCGCCGCAAAGCAACGCGAGCAGAAAAGTTCGAACTAATGCAGCAGGAGAAGGCAAACTACAGCATCAAACGCATGGCACGACTATTAAAAGTATCTCGGTCTGGATACTACAAATGGGCCCATGCGCAGCAGAAACGACTATCCGGAAAAGATGATCGTGCAGCATTTTACGATGATGTTGACCGAAAGATTCATCAGATTTGGAAAGACTCTGATGAGGTTTATGGTGCTCCGCGGATCACCGCAGAACTTACCGAGCGCTACCGCATTTCGCTTAACCGTAAGACTGTGGCGAAGCGGATGCGCATGATGGGCATTGAAGGGATTTCACCGCGTGCCTTTGTCCCGGTGACAAC
>NZ_KV802453.1:0-169133 GCF_001810695.1 Corynebacterium sp. HMSC065D07 | reverse complement strand
CCGACACCAAACAACAAACAACAACTCAATACAACGACAAGGACCGTTGAAGCACGATTGCTTCAACGGTCTCTTTTTCGTTTTGCCAGCACTACCGGCATGCGTTACCACGTCTGCACTTCCAGGTCTGAACAAATAGCTTTTTAGTGACCGAGTCATGAGGGCCCTCCTCGGCACCACGTCTGTCGATGCTGGGGTGAAGTTGTTCTGTTCGTCTTCCTTGGCAGGGTCAGTTACAGTAGAGGCTGTGGTTATTGGTGTTGTTCGCGCAGACTGTCAAAGTTGGGGGCGTTGCGTTTGACCGACAAGTTTGACCTGTGGGAACTTCCCTATGAGGGAAAGACCGTCTATGTCCTGCTTGCAGCACGGGGCAAAGTTTCTGCTCTGGCGGACTCAGAAAGTGCTGAAAGTCTTGCTACCTCGGATGAGATTCAGACGCGGGTTTCGCAGTGTCCTACACCCCGTGGATTGATGGATAAGGTGCCGGCTGCATGTCTGATACGTGAGGGACAGGTTGTCTCTCGGGTGAAAGATATTGAGCATTCTTTGGTCTTGAGGGAGAAGCCGGCCCCAGGGTGGGAAGAGGACGGTCTGAGCCACTTCTTTGCGGGCAAGACTGTAGATGTCTTTGAGCCCGATAGTCGTTCAGCGCGGGTAAGACTCGGTGATGACCTTAAGCGGATCGACTTTCTTCCGGTTGCCAACGAGTCAGCACGGAAGAGGCGCGTTGACTTAGCCACACATCCCCACCGCGCGGGCGCGTGGGAACTCAGTAAGAAGTTCGCATTGGCGGCGCTGTCCTTTTTTCTTTTGCTTTTCGGGCCGGCGATTCGTGACCGACTAGAACCAGTGATTGAACCCGTGGCTAAGCGCGTTTCGGACCTGCATAGCCGGGGTGAGTTTTACGGCATGGTGTTTGAGTTCTTCCAGATTGACCATGTGATTGATTTTGCGGCGTCGCTGTTCAGTCCGATTGGCGCTGTCGTCGTTCCGGTCGCTGGCTTGGTGGTGGCCTACGTTGCCGGGTGGAAGGGCGCGCGGGACACGGGCACCTGGTGGGAGGCGGCCGGGCGTCCGCTTGGAAATGAACGCGAGATCCCGGCCTTCGAAAGGTAGGTCGAAGGCCATTGACAATGGTTAAATGTTCCTAATTACGGGCTCAATAAATGGTGGGTTCCAAGCGGTAGTTGAGAGGAGAATTCTCGGGGTCTGGCTGTGAATGGATCAACAAAAGAAATGTGTGTCGCCGTCAGGTGCATGGGAATCCGCATGTCTTCGGCCTCTGCAGGGAAAATGACCGGGTATATGGGGTCACCAATAATAGGGATGCCCGCCTGAAGCATGTGTAGCCGGAGCTGATGAGTCTTGCCGGTCTGTGGCTTGAGAGTGTACTTCGCTATCTCGGGAAGTGAACCGTGGATGGCTTCGTACGGTGCCTTATCTACTGGTTCCACGCCGCCGACCTCGGTGATGGCGTTGACTTCGCCCTCGACGATGCGACCTTGCAATTCCCCTGGGGTCTTCTCCATACGGGAGCGCCAGACGGTGCCGGGGGAGACGTCGGCAAGCGGGGCGATGGCTTCGTAAGTCTTGGTGACGCGGCGCTCGGCGAAGAGCGTTTGGTAGGCGCCCCGAACGGTGCGGTCCTTGGTGAAGACGAGTATGCCCGAGGTAAGCCGGTCCAGGCGATGCGCGGGGGAAAGCTCGTTGTTGCCTGTCATTCGGCGAAGGCGAACGGTGGCAGTCTCCGTGATGTGGCGGGCGCGAGGCATCGTAGCCATGAAGGGCGGCTTGTCGACGACCAAGAGGTGCTCGTCTTCGTGCAGGATTGGGATGTCGTATGGGACGGGTGTTTCGGGAGCCGGCATGCGGTAGAAGTACACCATCGCGTTGGTGGCGAGGGTGCTGTCGGGACTAAGCGGGGTGCCGTCTTGGGATACAACCTCGTTCGCTGTGAAGCGGGCTTGGAGGGCCGCGTCGTTATCGTCGGGGTGGCGGTGACGTTGGGTCACGATGAGGTCGTGCACAAAGTCCCACGCGGTGATGGGGCCTTCGACAACGCGGGCGTGAGTGGGGTTTAGTCCATCGCGGATAGGAAGTGGTGTTGCGCCACGCCCTTTTTGCGATATTCTTTGCCCCATGGATTTCAACTCTATTCTCGCGCCCGTCATCGATTTCTTCTCTAATGGTATCGGTGCCGTCATTCGTGATATTGCTGTGGCTGCCTACAACATTCTTTTCCCAGCGAATGCTGATGCCGCTACCGCCCCACAGGTCGGCCAGTAGGTATTAGACTGGAGGTGTAAGCACTTCGAAAGGAAAGGTCATGGCAAAGGAAGACATTGTCGTCGTCGCCGTTGATGGTTCGGAAGCGTCGAAGAACGCCGTCCGCTGGGCTGCAAATACTGCGGTGAAACGGGGTATCCCGCTACGTATCGCATCGAGTTACACGATGCCGCAGTTCCTCTACGCCGAAGGCATGGTCCCGCCGAAGGAGCTTTTTGATGACCTCCAGGCGGAGACCCTAGAGAAGATCGAGGAGGCCCGCGCCGAGGCTCACAAGATTGCCCCGGATCTGAAGATCGGCCACACCGTGGCTGAGGGCTCCCCTATCGACATGCTGCTGGAGATGTCCAAGGACGTCACCATGATTGTCATGGGCTCCCGCGGCATGGGCGGCCTGTCCGGCATGGTCATGGGCTCGGTATCTGCATCTGTGGTCTCCCACGCATCTTGCCCGGTGGTCGTGGTCCGTGAGGATAACCACGTCACCGAATCCACGAAGTACGGTCCCGTTGTTATCGGTGTCGATGGCTCCGAGGTCTCCCAGAAGGCAACGGACTACGCCTTCAAGGAAGCAGATGCCCGCGGCGCAGAGCTGATTGCCGTTCACACTTGGATGGACATGCAGGTTCAGGCTTCCCTGGCCGGCCTCTCGGCAGCCCAGGCTGAATGGGCTGAGGTGGAGAAGGAGCAGGCGGAGCTGCTGACTGAACGCCTCGCGGAGTTCCAGGAGAAGTACCCGGAAGTGCAGGTTAAGAAGGTTATCGCCCGTGACCGCCCGGTCCGTGCGCTGTCGGAGGCCTCCGAAGGTGCGCAGCTGCTCGTTGTGGGCTCCCACGGTCGCGGTGGCTTCAAGGGCATGCTCTTGGGTTCTACCTCCCGCGCGCTGCTGCAGTCCGCGCCGTGCCCGATGATGGTGGTTCGCCCAGACTCGGAGTAACTATCGCATAACCTCGCTATAACGATTCGGGACCATCCAGTGGATATGTGGTGGGCCCGGGTCGTTTTGGTGTTTTAACGCGTACGGTGGGAGGGTACGTAGATAAACGCTATTTACTGTTATTCAAAGGAGTGAGTGTCATGGGACTCGGTCTCGGTTTCTTTGGTTCGATTGTTGTTGGCATCATTGCCGGCTGGCTCGCTGAGAAGATTATGAAGCGTGACCAGGGGCTGTTCACCAACCTCATCGTTGGTGTTATCGGCGGCCTCATCGGTGGCGGATTGCTAGCGCTCTTCAACAAGAGCGTCGGCGATAGCTGGTTCCTGATGATCATTACGGCAACGGTCGGTGCATGTATCTTGCTGTGGATCGTGGGAGCCATTACGGGCCGCAAGAAGTAAAAATTCGCATACATACCGGTTTGTCTATATTGTATAGATGAACCGGTTTTGTCATGTAAGGAGAAGAAATGGCCGAAAAGAAGTCGCGTCGCAACCGCCCGAGCCCGCGCAGCCGACTACTTGAATCCGCCACGCGGCTCTTTACCACCGAGGGCATCCGCGTCATCGGCATCGACCGTATCCTGCGCGAGGCCGACGTGGCCAAGGCCTCGCTCTACTCCCTTTTTGGCTCCAAGGATGCCCTCGTTATCGCCTACGTTGAGGCCCTCGATGAGGAATACCGCGCTGATTGGCAGAGGCGCACCGAGGACGCGACCGATCCGGAGAGCAAAATCCTGGCCTTCTTCGATAAGGCCATTGAGGAACAGCCCTCCATGGAGTTCCGGGGCTCGCACTTCCTCAACGCGGCCGGTGAATACCCGCGTCCAGAGACGGATGCCGAGCGGGGCATCGTGGCCGCCTGTGTGGAACACCGCACGTGGATTCATTCCACAATCACAGCGTTGCTCAACGCCAAGAACGGCTACCCCTCAGAGGAGCAGGCGAGCCAAATTCTCATCTTCCTCGATGGCGGCCTTGCCGGCGCTCGCCTTACCCGCGACGTCGCTCCACTAGTAACCGCGAAGCAGCTGGCTATTCAGCTTCTCTCGGCGCCTCCTGCTGACTATTCGATTTAACAATTTTGCGTGCCTCCGCCACGATGGCCGAGTGGCGTTTGCGGGCAGCAGCAACCTCCTCTTTGTGGGCAGGGTCTTCCTTAAGGCGCTGTTTAGCGGCTTTCTTCTCTTTCTTCTTTTCCTTAGCCCGCCACCGCCGGATGCTGTCGCGCCGCTGTTCGTGGACGGCCTCCGGTAGGGGATAGCGACGGTGCAGGATCAATTCATATACCAAGGTCTGTAGCAGGGTAAAGAGGTAGGAGCAGCCCCAGTAGAAGATGATGGTCACGGGGATGGGGCCATGCCAAGCCACTTTCCACAGCATCCAGGGGATGAGAACCACCATGAGCGCCATGAACCACAGCAAGCGGCGCGGAATCTTCTGATCGAAGACCGTGGTAAGAAAGCCACGGTAGAGCGTGATGAGCGTGTTGAGGGAGGTGAACACGAGAGCCGCCACGAGCATCGGTAGGACCAAGTCGTGATGCTCGCGCGCGAAATCGGTGAGGGGGACGCCGAAGACGGTGGAGGTGCGGAAGGAGGAGACGTCGCCAAGCGTGAGCATCCCCACCGGTTCATTCGCGGAGCCTGACACCCGAAGAACCACCTGGTAGAGGCCAATGAAAGCCGGGATGATGAGGAAGGCGGGGAAACAACCCACCAGCGGGTTGTGCTGGAAGCGCTCCTTGAGCTCGCGTTGCTGGGTGAGGATGTCGACAGCCTCATCGACCGAATCGGCCTGCGTGAGGTGTTCATTGAGTTCGGTCATCTCCGGGCGCATGAGGGCGCCGATGCGGCCCTGTTTCACGGAGAGCCAATTCAGCGGAGCGATGATGCCGCGGACCGTGAGCACGAGGAAGACGATGGTGAGGATCCACGCAGTCGAGCCGTCAAGGAAGGAACCAAAAAGCAAGTGCCACAGTTTCATGATTCCGGAGACCGGGTACATGAAGATGTTGATCATCGCCTACTCCTCTTTCTGCAGGGTGATGGGGCACTTATACGTTACCGGGAGGCTAAGGTATGGGTATGCCCCACCCCACCGCGCGCACTCGGCCGACCGTAGGGACCGTCATCGGTGAGCTTATGCTGACGGCCGGCGTGCTTCTGCTTCTCTTTGCCTTTTATGAGTCCTATTGGACAAACATCGAGTCTGGTCACAAGCAGGACCAAGCCAACGAGACGCTGCAGGAAGAATGGCACAACCCACGCGGAGCGGGCCATGCCCCGAAGCTCGGTGAGGCCTTTGCGCGCCTTTATATCCCGGCCTTCGGCTCGGACTTCGCGTTCGCGGTTCTCGAAGGAACCGACGAAGACGATTTGTTGCGCGGGCCGGGGCACTATACCGACACGCAGATGCCTGGTGAGCCGGGCAATTTCGCGGTAGCCGGGCACCGTGTGGGCAAGGGCGCTCCCTTCAATGACCTGGGAAACCTGCAGGCTTGCGATGCCATCGTCATCGAAACCGCGACGGACTGGATTACCTACCGCGTGCTGCCTATCGAGGGGGCTGCGGGGGACTGCTTCAGCCCAGAGCAGCAAGCCAAGCCGGAATACCAGGCTGTACAGGGGCGCCATATCACCCTGCCGGGTGATGTGAGCGTGCTCCAGCCTGTTCCCGGGATGGAAGGGGCTGACCCCAGCGAATCCCTGCTCACCCTCACCACCTGCCACCCGCAGTTCTCCAATGCAGAGCGCATGATCATTCACGCGATGGAGACTGACCGCGAGGCTAAAGCACCCGGAGCAGATGACAATGCCCGCCCCGCCGTCTTGGAGGAGAACTAATGTATCGCGCACTTTGGAACCTGTTGCCCGGCCCCACCGCGGTCAAGGCGTTGTTGGCTCTGGCCCTCGCCGTAGGGGTTTTCTTCCTGCTCATGGAGGTGATTTTCCCCTGGGTAGCGGCGCAGATGCCCTATAATGACGTCGCCGTTTAGGCGTTAGTCGCTGTTTAGGCGTTAGTCGCTGTTTAGACCATTAAATGCTTAGGTCGTTACTGTGCTTAGGTCTTTACAGACCTAAGCGGTTGATTGCTTCCTGCGCTATGAGCTGGGGCTTGAGAGTCTGCAGCTGGTTTGACCACACCACCACGGCGTGGTTGTCCTTCTGGACGGCAAAGACCGAGTGATCCTCAAAGACGCCGCGCCCACCGGACCAACCATCGAATTCGGCGAGCTCCGTATCTTCAACCGGTGCGGCCCAATCCACGACCGCGCGCGCCTCGTCGACGCTGGGCATCTGCCGGACTAGGACTGTAGCCTGTGGTTCCTCGGGGTAGGACCAGAACACGCAGGCGGGGGTGCTAAAACGCTTGTCGACGCCCCACCGGGTCATCCTCTGCCCATTCGTATCGGCCACCCATTGCGTGTCCAGGTAGGGGCAGTCTTCCCAGTCACTGACCTCGGCGGTAGCGTCCGTGGGCAGGCCATCGCCTGAGTTTGTGTCGGGCGCGGGGCTGGCGGCCTCGGTGCTGGGGGCGGGGTCGGCTGCATCCGAACACCCCACCGCGGCAAAGCCTATGCCGATCAGGCAGGCGGCGAGTGGGGGAAGTAGGCTGTGGCGCATGACGTCCACACTAGACCAGCGCTCGGTTGAATCGGATGCACTGCGCAACGGTATCCACGTCCTGACGGCGACGCTGCTGGTGGTGGCGATATTTATGACGGTGCGCCTGCCGCTGTGGCAGGGCGTGCTCAATCTGCTGCTGTTGGTCTCCTTCGCGGTGGTGTACTTCGGGGGCTCGGCCTATATGGAGGCCCTGCCGCGCATCGCGCGCTATGGCTGGATGGTTATCCTCACGGTCTTGTGGTTAGCGGATATAGCGGTGGCGCCCGCGGCCATCTACCTCGTGTTCTCTCTGTATTTTGTCTACCTCTACGTGCTGGAGATGATCCCCGGCATCATCTGCGTGCTCGCGGCCACGGCGGTGACCATCCTGGTGCAAGTACCGGGCGGGCTCTCCTTCGGCGGCATCATGGGCCCGGCGGTATCGGCCTTGGTGACGATTGCTATTACCTATGCCTTCCGGGCGTTGAGCCGCATGAACCAGGAGTTGATGAAGACCCGGTCCCAGCTCGTGGAGTCCGAGCGCACGGCCGGCATGACCGCTGAGCGCCAGCGCATCGCCCACGAAATCCACGACACGCTTGCACAAGGTTTGTCCTCCATTCAGATGCTCCTGCATGCCGCTGACCGCGATCTCGAACAGGAGGATATCCCCAAGGCGCAGGAACGCATCGAACTGGCTCGGCGAACAGCAGCGGATAACCTCCACGAAGCGCGCGCCATGATTGCGGCGTTGCAGCCGGCGGCGTTGTCCGAAACCTCCTTGGGGGCGGCCATGACAAGGATGGCTGAGAATTTTGCGGCGACCGGTGGGCTCGACGTCTCAGTGGACGTAGAAGGCGATGCGCAACAGCTGCCCATGAAGGTGGAGGCCGCGTTGCTGCGGATTGCGCAGGGAGCGGTGGGGAACGTCGTCAAGCATGCCCACGCCACGAAGGCTCGGGTGACCGTGACGTATGCGCCGGACGAGGTGCGCGTGGACGTGGTGGATAACGGCCAGGGCTTTGATGTGGAGGCGGTGGAAAATAAGCCGGCGGGGCTGGGCCACATTGGTCTATCCGCCATGCGCCGGCGCGCGGCGGAACTCGGCGGCGAGGTCGTGGTTGAATCCACGCCGGGAAGTGGCACGGCGGTCTCAGTTAGTGTGCCCTTAAACAACGATGTAGATTAGGAAATTGTCCACACCGTACCAATGAGGAGGAAGCCCGTGATTAGGGTCTTGCTTGCCGACGACCATGAGATCGTGCGCCTAGGTTTACGCTCGGTGCTCGAGGGGGCTGAGGACATCGAGGTTGTGGGCGAAGTCGCTACGGCCGAAGCCGCTGTGTCCGCAGCCCAAGCGGGTGGCATCGATGTTCTCCTCATGGACCTGCGTTTTGGTGCGGGGATCGAGGGCACACGCGTCATGGGTGGTGCGGAAGCGACCGCCGCTATCCGCTACTCCATGGAGAATCCCCCCAAGGTGCTCGTGGTGACCAATTACGACACCGACGCGGATATCCTCGGCGCAATTGAGGCAGGCGCAGTGGGCTACCTGCTCAAGGACGCGCCGCCGGTAGAGCTGCTCGCGGCGGTGCGCTCGGCGGCGGAAGGTGATTCGGCGCTCTCGCCCGTGGTTGCTGACAAACTGATGACCCGCGTGCGTACGCCGCGCACCTCGCTCACCCCGCGCGAGCTCGAGGTGCTGAAGCTGGTCGCGGCGGGTTCCTCAAACCGTGAGATCGGGGTGGAGCTGATGCTGTCGGAGGCGACGGTGAAGTCTCACCTGGTCCACATCTATGACAAATTGGGCGTGCGCTCCCGCACCTCCGCCGTGGCGGCAGCGCGCGAGCAGGGCGTTCTTTAGAGGTTGTTGGCGTCGCGGTACGCCAGGATGACGTCGTTGGGGATCTTGCCGCGCTCGGCCACCTCGTAGCCGTGCTTGGCGGCCCATGCGCGGACATCGGCCGGCTTGTAGCGGCGAGTGTCCTTCTTGACCGGGTGGCGGGCAGCCTTCACGAAAGGCTCCATGGCGGCGTGGAACTTGTCGGCATTCTCCTGCGAGACGTCGAGGAGGTAATCCTTACCGTCAACGCTGAAGCGGATAACGATCACTTCGTCTTCGTTGAGGGGCGAATTATCAATATCGTCAAAAAACTGGGTGATTTCGCGGCGTGCCATGTTTCTCCATTCGAGTTCTAAACTGATTCTCCCGCTATTAACTATAGAACGAAAACAAATTCCGTGACAGCGTTAATATGCATTGCCAAAAAGGGGTTTTGAGCGCGAAAGAATAAGCCTTCGGGTCGCTTATCCTCCACCGTCTAAAAGCGGGGAAGGCAGCGGCCCGAAGGCGTAGAGAATCCGTGCGAGCGGCTATGCGCGCAGCTTGGACTGGATCTCGTCGTTGAGCGAGTCGATCTCACCGGAGATGGAGCGGTGCGCGCGCTGGCGCTGCTGATCGGTCATGTACTCGGCATTGTCGATCGCAGAATCAAGCTCGTTGAGGCGCTCCTTGACGTCGCGCTTGAAACCGGCGGGAAGCTGCGCATCCTTCAGCGAATTGCGGATACCGGCGGTGCGGGCCTTGAGCGGTGCGCCGTGGCCGGAGAAGGAGGCCAGCTGCTCGGCGCTGACGCCGGCCTTCTGCGCGCGCTTCTTCTCAACCTCGCGCTGGGCAACGGTGATGCCGCGGTAAAGGAGAGGCAAAAGAAGGGGTGCTGCGGTGCGCAGGGCGCCGGCATAACGCTTGACATTGTTCTTATTAAAGCGGCCTTCCTTAATGCGCTCGAGTTCCTTCTTGGCCATCTTGTATTCGTGCTTGCGGCGCTTCTTTAGGCCCTTTTCCTCGGACTTGATAAGCGCCTTTTCCTGACGGGCCAATAGCTTTTGCTGGCGGTGCTTGGCCTTATCCGCGGCCTTTACCTCTGCCTTTGCGCGGGTTTTGGCAGCCTTGATCTCGGCGCGGGCCTCACGGCGGGCCTTGCGGATCTTCTTCATAATGCCCATTGAAACGTCCTTAAATAATCTATCTTTAGGGTCTCGCTACAACTCTAGCAAGGTGGTCTACTAAGCTCACCTGCTGTGAAGGATGTGCTCGTCGCCACGGACCTCGTGGGCTGCCGTTATCGCTTGGTGCAGCGCCGCGCGCATCCCGAGATCCCACGCACCGCGGTGAGCCAAGCCCGGGCGGAGCGCCACGCCGCGGCTATCGATGCCGCGCTCGCTCGCCTTCCCAAGAAGGGGCCTGGCCGTTTCCGCCGGATTGATCTGGAGGGGGATGATTTCGAGCGGGCGCTTGCCACGCTGGAGGCGCTGGCTCACGGTTACACACACATCACCAACGCCGTCTTTTCCACGTCGGAGTGGATGGTGCGCGTGGAGCTTCTGGTTCGGGATGGTGATAAGTACAGCCCTGTTATCGTCTCCGATCACCGCGTGGCCCGCCCGCACGAGGGTGCGCGAACGCTGGTTGTCCCCACGCATCGCTTGGGGCTGAGTGAGCCGCTGCCGGCGAAATACAAGATTAAGCATCATGCCGTCGATGGTTACCGCTTAGCCCTGGCCGCGCGGGGTTTGGAGGACGTCGGCCTGAATTCTGGCAGAGGTGCGGCGATTGGGCAGGACCGCGGTCAGGCTTTCGTCACGGATACCTCGCGCTTCGGCATCGATGAGGCGCTCGTACAGCCGCTTCCCGCTGGGCCGCGCCGCGTCAAGGAGTGCGCCTCCTGCCGCTTTTGGCCCTTGTGTAAGCAAGAGCTGGAGGCCCGGGATGATATCTCCCTCTTCCTGCCGGGCGACCGCGCTAACCCCTACCGCGAGCGCGGCATCACGACGGTGCAGGGGCTTATCGACGCCTCCCTCGGCGCCCCCTCCGCCCTTGCTGCTGCGTGGCGTGAGGGCGTCCCTTTGCTGCGGCGCGGCCGCATCAGCGTTCCCCGCGCAGATGTGGAAGTCGACGTCGATATGGAGGCCTACCTGGATCAAGGTGCTTACCTGTGGGGCGCGCTCCTGGACGGCGAGTACCACCCCTTTGTGACCTGGGATCCGCTGGGAGGGCGGTCCGAGGCGGAGAATTTCGCCGAGTTTTGGGAGTGGCTCATGGGGGTGCGCGCTGACGCGCATGCGGCGGGCAAGACCTTCGCGGCCTATTGCTACTCCGCCCACGGCGAAAACCATTGGATGCGCAGGTCCGCCCAGCGCTTTTCCTCTCCGAACCTGGAGGAGGTCGAGGAATTCATCTCCTCAGAGGAATGGGTGGACATGTTCGTCCACGTCAAGCGCAGTTTCGCCGGCACTGCGGGCCTGGGGCTGAAAACCGTGGCGCCCGTCGCTGGCTTTGAATGGCCGGAAGAGTTCGATGGCGAGGAATCCGTCAATGCCCGCCGAGCCGCCCTCGCCGGTGACACGGACGCGCGTGCGCAGATTCTGCGCTATAACGCCGGCGATGTGCGCGCGACCCATGCCGTCCGCGAGTGGATGTCTCACGGCGCGCCGGGAGTGCCATCCCTCGAGCCCTAGCTTCTCCCTGCCCTCCCGTGTGCAAGCCCCCAGACCTGAAACCCGCAACCTGCAGGTGGGCGTCGCCAAGCGCTTGCCGACGCCCCACCACCCACCCTGGAGGTTGCGGGATCGAGGTCTGGGGATCTACAGGATGAGGCTGAGTCCGCCGAGGATGATGAGCACCGCAAGGGCCACCCACACCTGGTTCCAGTCCGTGGTGGTCGTGGGTGCTGGGCCTTCGGCCTTCTTGAGGAGCACGGCTTTCTGAGCCTTGACCGCGCGAGCGGTGAGTACGGGGATGATGGCCATGGAACCGAGGCAGAGCAGGGAGGCGGCAACCATGGTGAGGGAACTGGAGGTGGCCAGCCACAGGGCAAGCCCGCCGTTGATTAAGACCGAGCGCCCCAGCCCCCAGCGGTTGTATTCGCGCAGGCCCGCCCGCACCGCTGAAGGGCCGCCGCCCATCGTGGTGGGCAGCATATAGCCCATGACGCCGATGAGCAGTTGGGCGCCAAACCCTACGACGAGCGCGAGCATGGGAATCTGTGGCTCGCTGGAGAAGAAATGCTGGGTGGTGTAATACACCAGGCTGCCGAGCAACCAGAAGCAGGAAAAGAGCACAGATAGCGCCGGGAAGGTGATGCGCCCGCGTGGTTCTCGGAACACGGTGAGGGCATTGAGCAGCCAGCTCTGCAGGCTGAGCACCCAGCCGACGCAGTAGACGATCAGACCCGCTTGCGGTACATTCCACGCGCTGCCGATCACGGTGGTCACCACGCCCAGCGCCAGCAGTGTGAAGCTTAGGCTCATGTGTGGGTTGATTCCCTTGGTGCGCCAGATAGATGGGAACAAGATGGTGAGTGAACCGGCGGCTGCGAGGCCGACGAAACCGCCGATGTTGGCGGCAACGTGTGCAATGAGCAGGCGCGGATGGGAAGGGTGTGTGGCGAGGAATGCGCCAAGAGTAGCGCCCACGGCAAGGAAGAAGGCCGAGGCCACATAAGCTGCGACGACGGGGCGGAATCGTTTGGATTCCGCGCGGCGCCACAAAGCAAAGAGGGCCAAACCATGCCAAGACACCGCAAGAGCGACAAGCGTGGCACCTATCTGTGTGAGCACCCAGTGGTGGCCCCAATATTCACTGAGGATTTGGCCCACGAGGGTGAGGATAACGCCGGCATTCTGCAGATAAATCCGCGCGAGCTGGCGAGGGCGGGCCGACATCGGAACTTTGAGCTGCACGAACTTTTCGGTGAGGTGCTGGGACCACACCACGATGCTGTTGCTGAGGATGCCCAGGGTGAAGAGATGGATGAGGACCCAGCGGTAGTTTGGGATAAGGGTGTGGGTTGCGCCGGCGAGAAGAAAAACCATCATCCACAGGCTGACCGGGCGGGATGCTTTCCTGTGCCATGTGCGCGGCGACCACTTATCCATAAAACACGAGTTTATCCGGTTTTTCTCACAACCCAACTCAATACCGCGATGCCCGCGGCGAGGGCGGTGTAGACGGCGATGAAGCCGGTCCACGACAAGGAATCAAAGAGCACACCGGCCAGCGCGCCCAGGATGGAGCTGCCCAGGTAATAGAAGAAGACGTAGAGGCTGGAGGCCTCCGCGCGGTCGTGAGTAGCGATATGCCCCACCCACCCCGAGGCCGTGGAGTGCGCGGCAAAAAAGCCGATGGTGAATAACACGATGCCGAGCAGGGTGGGGATTAAAGAGCCCATGCATAGCGCGATGCCCACGGCAAAAAGCAGGCACGATAGGAGCAGCGTGTTGGCGTGGCCTACTTGTGAGACCAGCCGGCCGGCGCGCGCCGAGGACCACGTGCCGGTGAGGTAGAAGAGGAAGACCAAGCCGGCCAAACCGGGCGCGAGGTGGAAGTGGTTGATGAGCCTAAATGCCAGGAAATTATAGAGGGACACGAAGGTGCCCATGGCCACGAAGGCCACGATGAACAAGGGGATGAGGCGGGTATCCCGGGCATGGCGGAAGATGGCTCGCAGCTCCGAGCGGAAGTGGATTTCCTTCGGGGTGAAATTCTGCTGGTAGGGCAGCAAAATAGCGGCGATGATGGCGAGGATGAGCGTGACCAAGCTGGAGCCGGCCAGGGCCCAGCGCCAGGAGGTGAGCTCGAGAAGCCCGGTGGGGATGAGGCGGCCGGTTAGCCCACCGATGGTGGTGCCGGCGATGTACAGCCCCATGGCCCGGGCGACGTAGGAGCTTTCGAGCTCCTCCGAAATCCAGGCCATGGCGGTAGCGGGTGCGCCGGCGATGACCGCTCCCTGGAGCGCGCGGGTGGCGATGAGAATCTCTGGATTGGGGGCAAGCGGCACGAGCATGCCGATGAGCGTGGCCGCGATGGTGGAAACAAGCAGCAGTTTTCCGCGGCCGATGCGCTCGGAGATGATGGACACGGGGATGACACAAATGGCCAGCGCACCGGTGGCCGCGGAGATGGTCATGGCGGCTTCGGTGGGGGACATGCCCATGTCCTCCACCAAGGTGGGCAGCATGGCTTGGGTGGGATAGAGGCAAGAAAAAATTGCCAGGCCCACGAAGAGCATGGCAATGGTGGCGCGCCGCGTTCTGGTCATGCATCAAGCATGGCCTAGCGCGGATTATGTGTAAAATGTCCGAAAGTTACTTAAAGCATGCGAGGTGTGCATGAATCTGGAAGATGTGCGCGGCGTGGTCGCGGTGGCGGACCATGGGCTCGTCGGCGCGGCTGCCGACGCCCTCGGGCTTTCTCAATCCGCGCTGACCCGCCGCGTGCAGCGCATCGAGGCGGAGGTGGGGGCCAGCCTCTTCGAGCGCAGCGGCCGGCGCCTGCGGCTGAATGCCCGCGGCCAGGCATTCGTGGAACACGCTCGGCGGATGTTGATGTCCGAAGCTGCCGCGCGCGATACCGTGTCCCGCCTCATGGATCCGGAGCGCGGCACCGTGCGCCTCGACTTCATGCATTCCTTGGGCACGTGGATGGTCCCGGAGCTGCTCAAGGCCTACCGCGCCCAGCATCCCCACGTGGATATCCGTCTGCACCAGGGTGCGGCCCGCGAGCTCGTGGAGAGGGTAGCCGCCGGCGAATCCGACTTGGCGCTGGTCGGCCCCCGCCCTACGGCCCCCGGACCGCTAGGGTGGCACCAGCTCAAACTGCAACGCCTCGGTCTAGCGGTTCCGGAAGGTCATTGGGCCGCAGGGCGAGACGGGGTGCGCATGGAAGACTTCCGCGATGAACCCTTCATCGGCATGCTGCCGGGCTATGGAACGCGCATGTTGCTCGACTCCCTAGCGAGCGAGGCCGGCTTCACCCCGCGCCTCGTCTTCGAATCCATGGAGCTCACCACCGTGGCGGGCCTCGTGGCCGCCGGGCTGGGATCGGCTCTGTTGCCACTCGATGACCCCTACCTCAAAGCCCGCAACCCCGTGCCCCTGCAGCCCGCGGCTTACCGCGAGCTGGGCTTGGTGTGGCGCGAAGGCGATGATGCCCCGCCGGTCGAGCACTTCAAGGATTTCGTCGTGGCCCGCACCGCTGAGGGCAGTAGCTTGGTCGAGGCCGACTAGCTGCCGAAGGGAAGCTTAGCGGCCAGAGCAGCGAGCGTCTTCGGGGTAGAGACCTCGTGGGGCAGCCAGGGGATGGTGTGCACCGGTTGGCCCGGCAGTTTCACCGCGAGCAATGCGAGGGCCGCGCCGCGTTGCTCTCTATGACGTTTAAGTGGGGGCAGAAGGGGTGTAGTCCATCACCCTCACGGGTCGCAGATTGCCTTTGCCGAGAGGCCAACTGCCCTACATGACGAAGATCCGCGCGGATCGGCAATGACGGCGTATAACTTTGGCAGCTCGGGCAGTTTCGGCTCGCGCGCCGGGATTGGGCGCCCCTCCGCGAGGCCTGTAGATGGATGAAAACGCGAAACCGCGCTGGGGCCTCAACGAAGAGGCCCCAGCGCGGGATGAAGCTACGTGGCCTTAAAGGAGGCCACAGTGCTTACTTGGTGGCAGCAGCGTAACGCTCGGCAACGTCGTCCCAGTTGAAGACGTTCCATACGGCCTTAACGTAGTCAGCCTTCACGTTCTTGTACTGGAGGTAGAAGGCGTGCTCCCACATATCCAGCATCAGCAGCGGGGTGAAGTTCACGGAGATGTTGCCCTGCTGATCGGTGAGCTGCTCAATAACCAGGCGACCAGCAACGTGGTCATAGCCCAGAACTGCCCAGCCGGAGCCCTGCAGGCCGGTGGCAACGGCGGAGAAGTGAGCCTTGAACTTCTCGAAAGAACCGAAGTCACGGTTAATAGCCTCAGCCAGCTCGCCGGTGGGCTCGCCGCCGCCGTTCGGGGAGAGGTTCTTCCAGAAGATGGAGTGGTTGGTGTGGCCACCCAGGTTGAAGGCCAGGTTCTTGGACAGAGCGCGGATGGCGTCAGCATTAGCCTCGCCGTTGCGCTGCTCCTCCAGAGCCTCGAGCGCAGCGTTAGCGCCAGCAACGTAGCCAGCGTGGTGCTTGGAGTGGTGCAGCTCCATGATCTCAGCGGAGATGTGCGGCTCCAGGGCATCGTATGCGTAGTCGAGTTCCGGAAGTTCGTAAACAGCCATTTGTTTCATCCTTTCTTTGGGGTACGAGGCCCCATGGTAGGGCCCGGATGAGAATTTGGCCACAATAATTTTTCTATGGGAGTCGCCGTGAACAAAAACCTGGATTGCGGGCAGCGCGGCGGAGTATAAGAGGGAGGACAACGCTAAGTGTAAGGAGAACCCAGCATGTTTCTTTTCAGGCCAGAGCCCACGCTGGTGGCGGCTAAGGACGCCCTTCCCGGGCGCGCGGAGCCCGTCTTAGAGGCCCCACAGCCCCACGCGGTGTTAGACACTCCGATTACTGGACCGTGGAAAGAGGGGCAGAGGTCCCTCATCATCGCCATCGGCTGTTTCTGGGGCGCGGAGAAGATGTTCTGGGAAACTGAGGGCGTGGAGTCCACGTCCGTGGGCTATGCGGGCGGCACCACGCCGAATCCCACTTATTATGAGGTCTGTCGCGGGCTGACCAACCATGCGGAGGCTGTCCAGATTACGTATGATCCGCAGCGCGTGAGCTTGCGCGACCTCGTGGTCAAGGCCTTGGAAGCCCACGATCCGACCCAGGGATTCCGCCAGGGCAACGACGTGGGCACGCAGTACCGCTCGGCTTTCTACCCCGAGACCGAAGAGGAACGCGCGGAGATCCAGCAGCTTGTGGATTCCTACGCGGGCAAGCTTGCCGACGCCGGCTTCGGCGCCACCACCACCGAAGTCACCCTCCTCAGTGAGACGGACTCAGGCCAGTACTACCTGGCTGAGGACGAGCACCAGCAGTACCTGCATAAGGTGCCCAATGGCTATTGCCCGCACCACAGCACCGGTGTGAAGTGCGGCTAGAGCTGCTTACGGACGTGAGTCCGGCTAGAGCTGCTTGCGCACATGCGTGCGGAAGTCGGAAGGTTTGTTGAGCTGGTCGCGCTCCACGAAGACCCGCATGCGCTCGGCTAATTCCGGGGTGAGTTGTGTGCGCGTTTGGGATCCGAGGACGGAATCCCAGTACCAGAAGGTTTCCTCGAAGTAGTTGTGCCCGTGGCCGCCCGGCACGTTGAGCGAGTTGATCTGGTCCAGTGCTACCTGCCAGAAGGTGATGAACGGATGCCAGCGCAGGTTGTTAAAAGTATCTGCGTACAAGGTCTGCGGGGTCGGCTCGTGGATCCAGTTGGGGCGGGCATAAATGAGCTTGCTATCCCACCACACGATGGCATCGGAGGCGTGTTGCCCCACCGCTACCCGCGGGCGCTCCCAGGGGCCATAAGGCTCGCCGAAGGCATCGTGCTCCATGTGGGCGGGGACTGCGGCGAAGCGGAGGTGCCGGCCGCCGTCGATAAGCGGCAAGCGCTCCAAGGAGCCGCGTTCGCGGTGCAGGCGCCGCATGAAGCTGGTCATCCGCGGAGGTCCGGTGAAGACCGCACCATCGCAGGCGGCGAGGAGTTCCTCGAGCGTCTCAAAGTTCTCCACGATGGCATAGCAGCCCAGCGACTCGCCGCTGAAATACAACTTGGGGCGGTTGTCCTCAGGGAGGAGCTCGAGGCGGTCATGGACGGCCGCGATGAGCTCGCGCGCAAAGGTGCGGGAGAGGTTCTTGTCCACCAGGTAGGAAAACATGGAAGGCAAGTAGTCGAATTGCAGGGCCACGGTGGCGCAATTGCCCCGCGTGAGGAATTCGTATCCACTGACCGCATAGTTATTGATCCATCCTGAGCCGGAGGGCATTTGCAACACGATCGTGTCGCGGTGGAACGCACCCGTGCGGTCCATCTCCGCCACCGCGTGGCGTGCGGCGGCGTGCGGGCCGCGACCGCGAATGAGTCCGATATAGATGCGAATTGGCTCGTGGGCGCGCTCGAAGTGCATGACCTCCTTGATGTCCTGGGCGCGCGGGCCGCGGTCAAGAAACGCTCTGCCCTGTGAGCCGACGGCCGTCCAAGGCTCATGGGACCAGGGGCTGCCAGAGCGCTCCGGCTCCCACGGCATGGCGGAGCCCGGATATACCAGTTTGTTGAGTGCAAGGCCTTGGACGGAGGCCTTGCGGAGTAGGCGCCGCCACACCATCCGGTCGCTGACCAGGGCTGTGGCGAAGCCGACCGCGCCGCCGGCTAGCGGCCAGGCAATCCACCTGGGCAGCCAGCGCTGGACCTGGAGGGAAAGCTGGGTGACGGTGAGCTGGGCTGCTTCCCCCACAACGAGCAAGGCGCCGTAGCCTGCCGTGCCCACGGCCATGCCCAGTGCTGCGGACTGAGGTCCGCGGTCATTGAGCTTTCCCACGAGCCGGGCTTGCTCCGTCTGATTGCGCAGGGAGCGTATGCCTGCGATGAGCGTGCCAACCCCCAGTGCGTAGTAGGAATAGCGCCGAGTGGTGGGGCCGACGCGGTCCTGGGGGCGGCGGCCAGCGTGGTGCAGCGCGCGCTTGGCAGCGAAGGCCGCGGTGGTCGCGGCGAGGTGTCCAGCGCCTTGGCCGATGGCCACGTTGGCGGCGGTGACCCACCACGGGCGGGGCAAAAGGGAAGGGGAGACGGCTGCCCACGTTGCGACTTCGGCGCCGAAGAGCCCGGGCCACATGTTTTGTGGCAGGCGCCGCCGGCCAGTCATGCGCATGCCGGGCGTGAGATCGCTGATGATCTCCAGGGAAAAGATTGCAGCCTGAAGGCCCGTGCGGGCGGTTCTGAGTGCGATGCGGCGCGCAAGTTGACGCATGCTGGCCATTGAACCAGCTTTAGGTTCGACGTGCAGCGCAGCCTCCATAGATGTCCGATCAGACATAAAAATGTGAGATCGGACTACTGGGTCTGTGAATTCGGGCGCATAACGAGCAAAATTCGGACATTGGGGGCACAATAGGAGGCATGGGAAATCATGTTGGAAACAAAGTAGTACTCATCGGCGCGGGCGACGTTGGAGTTGCTTACGCCTACGCTCTGGTCAACCAGGGAACTGTTGACCACCTGGCCATCATCGACATCGACGAAAAGAAGCTCGAGGGCAACGTCATGGACCTCAACCATGGTGTTGTCTGGGCCCCGTCCCGCACCCGCGTGACCAAGGGCACCTACGAAGACTGCAAGGACGCCTCCATGGTCGTCATCTGCGCCGGCGCCGCTCAGAAGCCCGGCGAGACCCGCCTGCAGCTCGTGGACAAGAACGTCAAGATCATGAACTCCATCGTGGGTGACGTCATGAAGAACGGCTTCGACGGCATCTTCCTGGTCGCCTCCAACCCGGTGGACCTGCTGACCTACGCGGTGTGGAAGGCTTCCGGCTTCCCGCACGAGCGCGTCATCGGCTCCGGCACCGTCCTGGACTCGGCCCGCTACCGCTACATGCTCTCTGAGATGGATGACGTGGCGCCGACCTCCGTCCACGCCTACATCATCGGCGAGCACGGTGACTCCGAGCTGCCGGTCGTCTCCTCCGCCAACATCGCTGGTGTCTCCCTGTCCCACCGTTCTGAGAAGGACCCGGGCTACAACGAGCGCATCGAGAAGATCTTCGAGGACACCCGCGACGCCGCCTACCACATCATCGACGCCAAGGGCTCCACCTCCTACGGCATCGGCATGGCCCTGGCCCGCATCACCCGCGCGGTCATTCAGAACCAGGCTGTCGCACTTCCTGTCTCCGCTTACCTGCAGGGTGAGTACGGCCACGAGGATGTCTTCATCGGCACCCCGGCCATCGTTGACCGCTCCGGCGTCAACCGTGTTATCGAGCTGGCCCTCGATGACCACGAGAAGGAGCGCTTCGAGAACTCCTTCAACACTCTCAACACCATCAAGGAAGAAATCTTCGGCTAGTGAAGATTGTCGCCCACAGGGGATACTCCGGGAAATATCCGGAGCTATCCCCTCTTGCCTTTGAAAAAGCGCTCGAGCTTCCCATTCACGGCATCGAGTGCGATATCCGTCTGAGCAGCGACGGCAAGGTGGTGGTTCACCATGATCCCACCCTGGACCGCACCACGAATGGCTCAGGCCGAGTGTCTCGCATGACATGGGAGGAGCTGCGCCGCCTCAAGATCGGTGGTGGCCAGCGCATGCTGCTTCTCGACGAGCTCCTCGAGATGCTCGGCGATAAGAAGCATCACCTCTACATCGAGACCAAGCATCCCTCGGGGCAGGGCGACATCCTCGAAGAACAGATGGTGCTGCGGTTGCGCTACGCAGGGCTTGTCGACGACCCCCGGATCCACATGATTTCCTTTTCCCACCGGGCCATCCGTCGAATGGCAGCGCTCGCCCCGCATATCGACCGCATATATTTGCGCCGCGATTGGGAGCGCCATTTCAACCGCCCGGACATCCTGTTATCGCAGCCAACAGGCCTTGGCATGTCACTGTTGCGCGGCAAGCTGCAGCCTGCTGCCATCGGTGCGCATGGTCTGCCCACGTACATGTGGACCATCGACAAACCCGAGGACATGAAGTGGGCGTGGGCCAACGGGGTGGATATTCTTGCCACGAACCAACCGGAAGTGGCCCTGCATGCCATTGAGCTGTAATGAACAGGTAAGTTGTTCAGTATGGCCAAGAAGAAAAAGAAGAACGAACAGCTGCCGGAGGGTATGTCCCGCCGCCAAGCTAAGCTCGCTGCCCGCGCCGCCGAGCGCGCTGCCCTAGAAAAGGACCCCCGCCCCTTCGGTGGACTCGCCGCTGAGGCTAGCCTCGTCGCCCTGCAGGAATTCGTTCCTTCCGCAACGGCGAAGCTGTCTGTGAAAGGCTTTGACAAGGACGTTTGCGTCGCCACCGTGCTGCCCGGGGCTACCGCCGCACTCATCCGTGATGAGGAGTCCGGCGGTGAGGCCTTCGTGGGCCTGCAGGTGCAGTCCCACACGCACAATCCGGGCCGCGACCTGGCTTTCGCCCTGAACTGGGTGAAGAACAACGCGCCGGGTTCCACTCTCGAGTCCACCGCTGCTGATGGCTCCCAGCCGGAGCTCAAGGAGCTGCTGGAGGAGGACGCCGAGCTGGAAATCAACGTCTACCAGGACTTCGCGTGGTGGATGCCGGAAGGCGCGCAGGTTCCTCCGCAGATGGCGCAGGCCCTGCAGCGCGCTAACGATTCCGTCATCGAGTCCTACCAGGTGGGCCAGGAGGCTGAAGGCTTTGTGGGCACCGCCTTCTGGGCTAACGCCGGTGGCGGCAAGGCGCACATCCGCTGGGTCCGCCCCTGCGATGACGAGAATGCTTTCCTTAACGCCCTTGCGCGCATCGCCGCTCGCGGTGAGCTCAACCTGGGAGAGAACACCAAGTTTGCCGGTGTCTTCCGTACCCACGGCCTCATCGCTCCGGTCTTCGACCTCGACCCGGAGGTTGCGCACGATTCCTACGAGGCAGAGTTGTCTCGCGTGAATAAGGCGCTGGAGGAGGAGATCTCCAACGACGCCAACCTCGACGCCGATGAGCGCAAGCAGCTGCAGAACATCAAGTCCCGTCAGGTGACGCTGCGCTAGTATCTCGGTGCCTTCGCCCCCGAGGCGCGGGTACGAAACGATCAAATAAGGCTCCAAAACCACAAGGTTTTGGAGCCTTATTTGATCGAAACGACCGGCCGAAGCCTTAGCGCATGGAGTCCCAGAGCGCTTGGGCCTCGGCGTCATCCCAGAGGACGACGTTGCCCACGACCGTGTCCTCGAAGCCGCCGATGGGGACCGTCTTTGTTTCCACGCCGGAGGCCATGGATAGCGCCACGCGTGCAAGGTGCCAGACGTGGTCCTTCTCGTTGACAATGAAGGAGTCGGCGGTGTGGTTAACCAGTGAAATTGCCTTGAAGGGGTTGCCGATGGTGGAGAAAGACGTTGCCTTATCCAGCAGCGCGGCGAAGAACTCGCGCTGGCGCTCCACGCGGTCCAAGTCACCCATCGCGGTGGCGCGGGTGCGCACGTAGCCGAGCGCATCCGGCCCGCGGAGCTTCTGGCAGCCCGCTTGGAGGTCGATGCCGGCAAGCGGATCGTTGATGGGCTCCTTAACACAGATATCCACGCCGCCGACGGAATCCACGACGTTGGCCAAGCCGCCCATGCCGATCTCCGCATAGTGGTCGATGTGGAGGCCGGTGGCTTGCTCCACGGTTTGGGTCAGCAGCTGCGGGCCGCCGTACGTAAAGGCCGCGTTGACCTTGTCCATGCCAAAGCCGGGGACGTCGACGTAGCTATCGCGCGGAATGGAGACCAACTGGGCCTTTCCGGATGCGGGAATGTGCAGCAGCATGATGGTATCGGTGCGGCCGACGCCCACATCGCCACCGGTGCCTAGCTCCGCCTGTTGTTCTTCAGTGAGCCCCTGGCGCGAGTCCGAACCTACGAGCAGCCAGTTTGTACCAGAGGTTTGTGCCACCTGCTCGGTGGGCAGGGCATCGATGCGCGTTAAACGCGAATCCGTCCACAGGGTAAAGGCCACCATGAAGACGAGGGCGATGACGACGAGCCAGCCCAGGCAACCGAAAGCCTGCTTGGCTGGGTTTACTTTCTTGCGGCGGCTGTGCGGGCGACCTTCGGCACGCCTGCGGGTGGGGGCTTGCGGAGCGTAGCTACGCGGTGGGGCATCCGGGGTGTACCGATTGGCGCGGACAGCAGGCTGTTGCGAAGGTACGCTCCGGCGGGGCGCTGGGCGCGCAGGGGAGCGCTGGGCCATGTAGGCGTCGACGTCGAAGCGGGTCTCCTCCGGCCGGGAGCGCCGCGCGCTGGGGCGCTGAGCGCGGGAGGATGAATGCGCAGGATTAGCTTGCTGCGCGGATGGGCGGCGGCGCACCGGGCGGCCGTAGCGATCGCGCAAGGGCTGCCCGTCGGCACCAAGGACGAACTCGCCAGCGTCATCACCGGCCGCGTGTGAGCCGCGTGGGCTGGCCATGTTCCGGGGGCGGGAAGGGCCTGCAGAGCTAGCGGAGCCCGCGCGGCGAGGTCTGCCGTGGGGCTCGCCGGCACGGCGGGCTTCGCGCTCTGGATCGCGTCCTTGGTAGGTCATGGGGAACACTGTACCGCGAAACAACTTCTGCCCCACCCATCACACAGGGGGCGGTAGCTGTCTTTTCGCTGTGGCTTGTCGATAGCTCTTGCTTAAGCGCCGAAGAGGAGGGCGTAGCCGACGAAAGCGATGGCGTCGATAAGAAAGTGCGCGATGACCAACGGCCACACCTTGCCCGTGCGGTGGAAGTACCAGCCATAGACCACGCCCATGATGATATTGCCGAAGCCCGCGGAAACACCCTGGTAAAGGTGATAAGAGCCGCGCAGGATGGAGGAAGCCGCCAGCGTTGCGGGCAGGGCCCACCCAGACTGCTTAAGCCTGGTCATGAGCCAATACACCACCACGAGCTCCTCCGCCCAGGCATTAGCAAAGGACTTGATGAGCAGCACGGGAATCTCAATCCACGTATCGAAAGCTCCCGGGACGACCTCCTTGGTCCAGCCGAAGTGCAGCGCTATGTAATACAGCGCCAGACCCGGCAGACCGATTACCGCCGCCAACGCCGCGCCATGCAGGCCATCCCGCCGCTGCGGGCGGGGTGGAGAGGAAATCAAGTACAGAGCAAGCGCTCCCCACGCGAAGAGCACCGCGGCACTGCACAGCTGGAAGGCGAGGTCGAGCAACGTAGTCGCTGACTGCGAAGCGTTGATGGTTACCGATTGCTCGTTGAGCGGCGCCGGGTTGAGCAGGGAATCGGTCAGGCGCAATGCGGCGCGTACACCCGAGATACCAAACGTGATGGTGAGGACGATGAGGATCTCCGCGTACAAGCGGGAGCGCGCGCTCATGGGTGAAGCACCTGGGCGAGGCCGAGGAGGGAGGACTCGTCAAGCGTGATTGACCCTAAGTGCACGCCCACCGGCGGGTGATCGCGCACCGGCCACGGCACGCAGATGGCAGGCAGCTGCGCCACGTTGAACAGCGAGCCCCACGGTGACCACCGCGTTTGCTCATCGAAGTTGGCCTGGTGATCCAGCGCCAGGAAATGCCCGCGCCGCGGCGGATCGAAAGCCAGCATGGGACTCAAAATGGCATCCACGTCCCATTCCTGGGCCAGCATCTCCGGCAGCTGAGCGGCATGGGCGCGGGCCGCGGCGAATTCGGAATCCGTGACGCGGCGGCCCTTCGCGCGAATCCACTCCGCGTAGCCCTCCGCAAAGTCGAGGCCCGCCAATCTCCGGGTGAAGATGTGCTGGAAGGCCTCAAAGGTGCGGGCAGCTTGAGGGTAGGCAGAGATGGCGACGGTTTCGAAGCCGGCGCCTTCAAAGGAGGCGGTGGCCTCCGCGACCGCACGCAGCATGTGCGGGGCCACCTCGGCTTGAGCGAAAAGGGGATCCGTCAGCACGCCAATGCGGGCGCGCCGGGCACGCGGACGAAGGCCATGCAGCGCGGCGGTATCGGCGATGCTGCGCGTGATGAACCCCTGCACCGAGAGGTCCTCGCCGCCGGGCTTAAACCCGACGACGCCGCAGGCAGCGGCCGGAACGCGGATGGAACCGCCGCCATCGGAAGCATGCGCGGCGCGCAGTAATCCTCGCGCCACCTGGACCGCTGCCCCGCCGGAGGAACCGCCCGGCGTATGGCCGGGATAGAGAGGATTATCCGGGTGGGGCAGGCCGACAGGTTCGGTGTCCACACGCAGGCCCAGCTCGGGTGCGGCGGACTTGCCGACGACTCGCGCGCCGGCGTCGATAAGCTCCTGCACAAAAGGATCAGTCTCCTCCGCCACGTAGGCACGCTCGGCATGGCCGAGCGTGGTGGGCATGCCGGCGACGTCGTTGAGATCCTTGACCGAGAGAATCCACCCGCTCAAGCGCCCGTGTGCCTGGGGCCGGCGCTCGAGATCGAGATACGTGAAGCCGTGCTCGGCAGGGCTCAGGCCCGCTAGATCCTCGCGCAGCTTGTCCAGTGTGAACTCGGTTCTCTCCATGGCGGCTCAGTCTAGTAGTTGAGTGGGATAAAGTTGCTGTCATGAGCACCACCATCGCATTCCTTGGGCCCGCCGGAACCTTTACGGAAGCGGCGATGCAGCATTTCGCCGCTGACTTTGATTCCCCCGAGGGCCTTCCGGTGAGCTCGCCGGCCGAGGCGCTGGCGGCGGTGCGCTCGGGCGCGGCGGACTATGCCTGCGTGGCCATTGAGAACTCCGTGGACGGACCCGTCACGGCTACTTTTGACGCGCTTGCCGACGGCTCCCGGGTCCAGATCTACCGCGAGGTGGACCTGCCGGTGTCCTTCTCCATTCTGGTGCGCCCCGGCAGTTCCAGCCGCACAACTTTCTCCACGCATCCTGTGGCCTACCAGCAGGTACGCGGTTGGTTGGAGCAGAACCTGCCGGACGTGGAGTATGTCCCGGCGGCGTCGAATGGCGCGGCGGCGCAGGCCGTGGCGCGCGGGGAGGTGGATGTCGCGGCCGCCCCTGCCCGGGCAGCGGAGGTCTTCGGGCTGGACTCGATTGCGGAGAATGTCGCGGACGTTGCCGGGGCCACGACCCGCTTCGTCCTGGTGGGGCCGGCCGGAAAACCGACCGAGCGGACCGGCAACGACAGGACGTCGGTCATCTTCACCCTGCCCAACGAGCCTGGCTCCCTCGTCGGCGCCCTCCAAGAATTCGCGCACCGCGGGGTGGATCTTTCCCGCATCGAATCCCGACCGCTGCGCACCGTCTTCGGTAACTATCGCTTCCACGCCGACCTCATCGGGCACATCGAGGACCAACCGGTGGCGGAGGCTTTGCGGGCGCTGTGGTTGCGCGCGGAGAACGTCGTTTTTGTCGGCTCCTGGCCTTCCGCGGTAAAACTCGGGGAGGGCCCACGGGATTTGGCGCGGCTGAAAGAGGCCGATGACTGGGTAGCGCAGGCGCGCACCGGTCAATAGTGTGGTGAAGCATGACCGGAAGAATCATCCTCCTGCGCCACGGCCAGACCTATTCCAATATTGACCGCATCATGGATACCCGCCCGCCGGGCGCCGAGCTCACCGAGCGCGGCCGCGGCCAGGCGGAAGATGTCGGCCGCGAATTGGCTGAGCTGTGCGCAGGCCGCCGCGTGCGATTTGTGTGTTCTATTGCCCTGCGCGCCCAGCAGACGGCGATGCTGGCCGCCCGCACATACGGCGAGGCAGCCGATGAGCGCAGCGTTCCGGTGGAGGTTCGCGTGGGCCTTCACGAGGTCTTTGCCGGCGAACACGAGATGAGCGGCAGCGAGGATACCCACCGCGAGTACATGGTGGCGTTGCGCGGCTGGGTCGACGGCGACCCGGAAGCCCGAATGCCGGGCGGTGAAAGCTACGTGGACGTGTTAGGGCGCTACCAGCCTGTGCTGGAGGATCTCGCTGCTGAGCTGGAGGATGATGAAGACATCATCGTCGTCAGCCACGGCGCCGCCATTCGTGTGGTGACGACGCACGCCTGCGGCGTGGACCCCGATTTTGCCTACACCGGGTACATGCCCAACTGCCGCTTCACCCTCATGGAGCCGCAGGGCCAGCCCTTTGGCCAGTGGGTGCTGAGGCGCTGGGCGGATACCGAAGTTTAGTTCATTGCGGCCACGGTAGGTACCTACCCCCAGCCGAGCTCGTGGAGACGGTCCTCCTCGAAACCAAAGTAGTGCCCGACCTCGTGGAAGACAGTCACCATGACTTCGTGGGCGAGCTCTTCTTCCGAGTTGCTTATCGCCTGCAAAGGCTGCCGGTAGATCGAGATGGTGTCTGGCAGGTGGCCGGTGTGTGAGGCCGTGCGGTGGGTGAGCATCACGCCCTCGTAAAGCCCAAGTAGGTTGGGGCTATCCGGGTGCTCTTCTTCGACGAGGATGACCAGGTTGCGCATCTGATCGACGAAGCGATCCGGGATCTTGTCCAGGGCCTCGCCGACTAATTCCTCGAAGCGTTCCTCGCTGACCTCGTACATGTGCTTACTCCCTGTTGAGCGGACGGGGGTTTATTGGGCCGGTGCCACGGCTTCAGGCGCGGCGGGATCGGCGTTCTGCCCGGCCGGCTGGGCATTCTCGCTGCCCTGCTGGGAGTTCTGCTCGGCTGGCTGGGCATTCGGGTCGCGCAATGGGTTGCGCTTCGGCTGCTCCGTGGGCGGGGCGCCATTGATGCTCAGGGCATCACGGCCGCCCGTGGCAGAGCCGGTGATCTCGGAGAAGTGGCCGTCCTTGATGTGGATCAGCGAGCAATTCACCGAACGGGAGCCTCCCTCCCACGATTCGCGGCTCATCGCGCCCCAGAAAGGCTGCAGCGTGGATTGGTAGAGATTCTCCTCGCCGCCCAGGTAATCCATGGCGTTCTGGGTACACGTTTCGGAGAGGAATTTATCCATCTCTTCATCGCTGGGGTAAGCATCGGGGAACTTCTCTGCCAGGCTGATGACGGACACGGTCTCCATCTGGTGCGGTTCCTGGCACGGCACGGTGCTGACTACCTGTTTGTCATCCACCTTGCGGCATTCGCCGGGCTTGGCGACGATCGCCTGGTCCACCTCGCTGACCTTGCCCGTGGACTCCTGCGGTACGCCGTTGGCGTCGGTAGTCTGCAGGCCGCACAGGAGGGTGCGGTCACCCTGATCCCAGGAACCGGCCGGCGGAAGGATGGAAGCAATGTCGTAGCGTCCGTTGGGATCCCATTTGCCGTTGAGGTAGCTCACCGTGGGGGCCTCGCATAGCTCGTCGCGCAGGGCGTTTTGCCGCGTGACGTCTGGGCGCTTGGCGTTGGGGCCGAACTCGCTGGTGGGGTAGGCGCTGAGATCCTCTCGGGCGGAGACCTCGAAGCGGTGCGGTTTATCGCAGCTGGTCTGCTCAAAACCTGTGGCAGTGCCGTCCGGGGCGATATCCCACGTCACACACGAGCCCGCGGAGGCGGTGGTGAAGGATGCGGCTTCGCCTTCGGAGGAATCAGCGGCCTGGCTACCGTCGGCGCTGGGGGAAGCGGAGTCATGTGCGGCCGAATCGGTGCCAGTTGGCCCGCCACTGAAGAGACCGTAGAACGCCAAGAAGACGGCCGCGGCCACGGCAGCAACGAGGACGACGCGGATGGCGGAGGCGGAGCGCCACGCAGATGAAGTGCTCATAGAACTCTTCATACTACCCCCTCAACGGCTCAGGCTTCTAGCCCGCCCAAGGCTAAGGCGGCGGGAGAATCACTAGATGCGCGAGCGGGAGACGTGTGTTGTGAGCCGGTAGCGGTCGGTGCGGTAGACCGAGGAACACCATTCAACCGGGCGGTCCCCGGAGCGGGCGAGGCGGGTGATGTGCAGGAGCGGGGTGCCCGGTGAGACGTCGAGAAGCTCGGCGATGTCCTCCTCAGCTGCCACGGCGGTGACGGTTTGTTCGGCCTCGGTGATGGGGACCTTGAAGGTGTTATCCAAAATCGAGTAGACGGAGTTGTAGATGTCATTTTCCAGCAGCGTGGGCGCGAAGGCAGAGTTATACCAGCCATCGTCGATGGAATAAGGCTCGCCATCGCCCAAGCGCAGGCGCCGCAGGTGGGTATGGGAAACAGAGGCTTCCGTACCGAAAAAGGCGCAGACTTCACCGGGGGCGGCGCTGCGTTCACCCAGCAGGATGCGCGAGGAGGCCTGTACTTTCTGATAGCCCATCTCATCAGAAAAGGAGGCCAAATGAAGCCGGGAGACCAGAGGGTTGGGGGCCACGAAGGTGCCTTTTCCTCGCACGCGGCGCAGGCGGCCTTCAGCTACTAGGTCACCGATGGCGCGGCGCACGGTGATGCGGGAAACGCCGTAAGTTTCCTCGAGGATGCGCTCGCCCGGAAGGATGTCACCGGGTTTGAGAGTGGTTCGGCAGAGCTCGGAAAGAATATCCCGCAGCTGAGCGTGCTTGGGCACGGGGCCGTCGGTAATGATGTGAGGTGCCATGTTATCCATGATAATCCGCTGGTTATTACCAGCGCAAAGGTGTGGCCGTGCGCTAAACTGTCCGGCGTGATTGATCTCAAGTTTCTTCGCGAAAATCCCGATGTCGTCCGCGCCTCCCAGGTAACCCGTGGGGAGGACCCCGCTTTGGTGGACCAGCTGCTCTCCGCCGATGAACAGCGCCGCGCGGCCATTGTGAAGGCAGACCAGCTGCGCTCGGAGCAGAAGGCCTTTGGCAAGAAGATTGGCCAGGCCTCCCCGGAGGAGCGCCCCGCGCTGCTGGAGGGCTCCAACGAGCTGAAGGAGAAGGTCAAGGCGGCCGGCGAGGAAGCGGCCGCAGCCGAGGCCAAGGTGACGGAGCTGCAGTACCAGCTCTCCAACGTGGTGGAGGGTGCCCCGGCGGGCGGTGAGGATGACTTCATCGTGCTCGAGGAGGTCGGCGAGAAGCCGCAGTTCGACTTCGAACCGAAGGATCACCTGGAATTGGGTGAAACGCTGGGGCTTATCGACGTCAAGCGGGGCGCCAAAGTCGGTGGCGCACGTTTCTACTACCTCACCGGCGATGGAGCCTTCCTGCAGCTGGGCATGCTGATGTTGGCTGCGCAGAAGGCCCGCGAGGCCGGTTTCCAGCTCATGATCCCGCCGGTGCTCGTGCGCCCGGACGTCATGCAAGGCACCGGCTTCCTGGGCCAGCACTCGGATGAGATCTACTACCTGCCGGCGGATGATCTCTACCTGGTTGGTACCTCCGAGGTGGCTCTGGCCGGCTACCACAAGGAAGAAATCATCGACCTGTCGAAGGGGCCGCTGCAGTATGCGGGCTGGTCCTCCTGCTTCCGCCGCGAGGCGGGTTCTCACGGCAAGGACACCCGCGGAATCCTGCGCGTGCACCAGTTCGACAAGCTGGAGATGTTTGTCTACTGCAAGCCGGAAGACGCCGAGGAGATGCACCAAAAACTCCTGAAGATGGAAAAGGACATGCTTGCGGCGATGGAGCTTCCCTACCGCACCATCGATATTGCGGGTGGGGACCTGGGCTCCTCCGCGGCGCGCAAGTTTGATAACGAGGCGTGGGTGCCGACTCAGGAGACCTACCGCGAGCTCACCTCGACCTCGAACTGCACCACCTTCCAGGCCCGCCGCCTGTCCACGCGCTACCGCGATGAGAACGGCAAGACCCAGTACGCCGCTACGCTCAACGGCACCCTGGCTACCACCCGCTGGCTCGTGGCCATTCTGGAGAACCACCAGCAGGCGGACGGCTCCGTCGTGGTTCCGGAGGCACTGCGCCCATTCGTGGGCAAGGACGTTCTGTACCCCGTAAACTCCTAGAAGAACGCGGCGCGCGGCGGCTCGCGCGCCGCTTACTTTTGTCCCCTCCTTGCTTCCTTCCGCCGGCGGCGAGGTCTTAAGCATTTGGAGCACTATGAGCGCTGTGGCTAACTTCCTCTACCGGCAGATCACGCACATCGGGCGCGGGGTGACTATTGCTCAGGGGCTCAAGATGCGCTTGTCCGGGGAGGAGAATATCCCGGATAAGGGCGGGGCCGTCATCGTGTGCAATCACACCGGCTACATGGATTTTCTCTTTGGGGCTTTCCTGGCGTATCGCAAGCGCCGCTTGGTGCGCTACCTGGCTAAGGCTTCTATCTTTAAGACACCGGTGGCAGGACAACTTTTTCGGCTGATGGGCCATGTGCCGGTGGACCGCATCGATGGTGGGGCGTCGATTGTGAAGGGCATTGAGCTGGCCAAGAGCGGGGAGCTCGTTGGGGTGTTCGCGGAAGGAACGATCTCCCGCAGCTTTGAGATTCGCAGCATGCGCAATGGCGCGGCGCGGATTGCTCATGGCGCGGGTGTGCCGATTATTCCGCAGGTTATCTTTGGCTCCCAGCGCCTGTGGACGAAGGGGCAGAAGAAGCACCTGGGCCGCACGAAGACGCCTGTGCTGATTAAGGCCTTGGAGCCTTATTACACGACGGGTGACTTTGACGCGGACATCGCTGAGGTGCGCCGCCGGATGCAGGAGGCCCTGGAGGGCCTGTGGGCCGACTATGAAGCGGAGTTTGGCCCGATGCCGGCCGGCGAGTTCTGGGTGCCGGCACGCAAGGGCGGCGGCGCCCCGACGTTGGAGGAGGCAGAGGCAAAGGACTCTGAGGTGGAGTCCGAGCGCTACCGCGTGCGTCGGCTGCGCGATGATCTGACAAGCCTTAAGGACCGCGTCTCTGAGGCCACCGTGGAGCTCATGCGGGATCGGATGGCACTGATGAAGCCGGGCAGTAACGAGGAAACCGGTACTGCAGAAGCTGGAGCCGACGCCGCAGAGAAGAATCGCCCGCGTACTGCGCCGGAAACCCTCGAGTGGATCAAGGAGAACCTCAATTCGGTGGTCGAAGAGGCCATGCGCGGCGTCGGGGAAGGCCGCGACAAGGTTACGGAGGTCATGGCGCAACTGAAATCCGACGTGATGGAAGCCCAGGCCTCGATGACGGCGAGCGGCAAGGAGATTTTCGCCGGATCCGTGGTGGAGCAGGGCTTGCTGTCTGCGGCGACGCAATCGCGCATCATCGTTTCCCGCCTGCCGCACCGGGTGAAGGCTGAATACTCTGAAGCGCCGCGGGTGATTGCGGCGGATCAGAGTGCGTTGAGCATGGAGAACGGCGAGATTTCGAAGCGGCTCCAGGAGGCGCTTGTACAACTGCACCCGCAGGTTGAGGAAGTGATCGTGATTTCGCCGCAGGGCGAGGTGCTGGACGCTGCGGCTTTTGGGGATCTCCCCCAAACCTGCTGGCGCATTGCCTGCGCGGACGGGGCCGAAGGGGTGCAGTTCAACGATGCTCCCGGTGGCGCGGTGGTGACCGCGGCTTCGCCGGCGGAGGGATTGGCAGCCGTGGTGAAGAAGATCGGCGCCGAGCCCAAGGATCTCTTGTTCTTTGCCAACGAGCCAGGGGATGAGACCTTTGCGGAGGGTGGGGAAGGCGTCGCTGTGCATATGGTGGCGCTGGAGACTGCCCCCATTGAGGTGATTAAGGCTGCCCGTGCGGTGACGTATTCCTCGGAGCGTTATGGCATTGCTGAGGTGCTGGAGGCGATGGCACGCCTGCAGCGTGAGAAGGAATAGGCGTTAACATCCTCGGTGTGCCGAGGGTTGCAAAAGTCCGCAAACACCCCCGCAAGGGGGTGTTATTTTATTTTGTTCACCTATGGAATGCCTTAAAAACGCCAGCTTACGCCACCGGAACCTACGTGTGAGTAGCGTCTCCGGAGAGAAATCCAGGTGATATATAGCATTGGCTTTGGGAGAAAACTTCTTCCTCATCCGCCTCTCGGGCAGGTAGCCGAGGCATCGGTGAGCAGGGCGCTCGTGGTGGATGAGCACATTATGCTGCGCAATCCGTCAACTGGACAGGACTTTCTGACGCCGTGCAGCGAGAGAGGAGACTCAGTCAACAATGACCACGACGAGTATTACAAGCTTCAACCCTGAGTATTTTGAAAAGACCTGGAACGACTACTCCACCGAGGACTATGACGTCGTCATCATCGGCGGAGGTTCCGTAGGCGCCGGCGCCGCCGTGGATGCGGCCACTCGTGGCCTGAAGACGGCTGTGCTCGAGGCCCGCGACTTCGCCGCTGGCACCTCGTCGCGCTCCTCCAAGATGTTCCACGGTGGCCTGCGCTACCTGGCCATGTTTGATTTCCGCCTGGTGGCGGAGTCCCTCAAGGAGCGCGAGCTCAACATGTCCACCCTCGCACCGCACCTGGTGAAGCCGCTGAAGTTCATCTTCCCGCTGACCCACCGCGGCTGGGAGCGCGTCATGATGTTTGGCGGCTTTACCCTTTATGACCTCATGGGCGGCGCCAAGAGCGTTCCGATGCAGAAGCACCTCACCCGCAAGGGCGTGCTGAAGGTGACCCCGGGCCTCAAGGAGGACGCCGTCGTCGGTGGCGTGCGCTACTACGACACGCTTGTCGACGACGCCCGCCACACCATGACCGTCCTGCGCACCGCCGCTGAATACGGCGCGAGCGTGCGCACCGGTACTGAAGTGATTGGCTTTGAGAAGGACGGCCGTGGCCGCATCACCGCCGCGAAGGTCCGTGACCTGGAAACCGGCCGCGAAACCACCGTGAAGGGCAAGGCCTTCATCAACGCGACCGGCGTGTGGAACGACAAGATTCAGGAGATGGCGGGCGCTGAGGGTAAGTTCACCGTTCACGCCTCCAAGGGCGTGCACATTGTGGTCCCGAAGGATGCCCTCGACGCCGATGCCGCGCTGTGCTTCGTCACCGAGAAGTCCGTGCTCTTCGTCATCCCGTGGGGTGAGTACTGGATCATCGGTACCACCGATACCGATTGGGAGAAGGGCCTTTCCTTGCCGGATCCGGCGCCGACGAAGGCGGATATCGACTACATCCTCGACGAGGTCAACCAGCGCGTGCGCAACAAGATCACCCGTGATGACATCGTCGGCGTGTACTCCGGCCTGCGCCCGCTGCTGTCCGGCAAGTCAGATTCCACCACCAACCTCTCCCGCAACCACGCTGTGGCCCGCGTGGCACCGGGCATGGTCTCCGTCGCCGGCGGCAAGTACACCACTTACCGTGTCATCGGCAAGGATGCCGTGGACCTGGCTGCCAAGGAGCTGGGCACGAAGGTGTCCGAGTCCGTCACCGAACGCACCCCGATCCTGGGCGCAGACGGCTACCACGCGCTGGCCAACCAGATTCCTGCCCTGGCCCGCCGCTATAACCTCAGCGAGGACCGCATCGAGCACCTGCTCGGCCGCTATGGCTCGCTGATCGGCGAGGTGCTCGCCCCGGCTGCCGACGATGCCACGCTGCTCGAGTCGGTTCCGGGCGCTGAGAGCTACATCTGGGCAGAGGTGCGCTACGCCGTGACCCACGAGGGTGCACTGCATATCGACGACATCGTCTCCCGCCGCTTGCGCGTGGCCATCGAGTTCGCCGACCGCGGCGTCGCCGCTGCACAGCCGATCGCTGAATTCGTCGCCCCGCTGCTGGGCTGGGATCAGGCCGATATTGAGCGCGAAGTCTCCCACTTCACCAAGCACACCGAGGCAGAGCTCGCCGCAGAGGCAGCGCTGACCGACCGTGAGGCAAACGACATCCTCGAGCGCGCAGGCAGCGCACGAGCCACCAAGGAAGAAGCCTAAAAGTCACGGGGCCCAGCGAGCGGTGGATATCCCTCGCTGGGCCCTTGGCCTAGGCAGATAAGAAAGGACATCTAATGACCGGAATGGATGCATTCCTGTGGGAGTTCATCGGCACTGCGCTGCTGCTCCTGCTCGGTAACGGCGTGTGCGCCGTTGTTAACCTTCGAACCTCGGGCGCACGCGGTTCGGATTGGATCGTCATCGCTATGGGCTGGGGCCTCGCGGTGTTCATCGGCGCTAGTGTTGCCGACCCCACCGGTGGCCACCTCAACCCGGCGGTCACCATCATGCTGGCCGTGAACGGTTCCCTCGAGTGGGGCCTCGTTCCCTACTACCTGCTGGGGCAGATTCTCGGCGCCATGCTTGGTGCATTCCTTGCCTGGGCCACCTTTAAGCAGCTTTTCGACGCCAACAACCTCGACGAAGCCGGCAACGTCACCGGCGCCAACAAGAACACCGGGGGCATCTTCTTTACCAAGCCCGCGCACCCGAATAACGGGTGGAACGCGGTTACCGAGTTCATCGCTACCTGCGTGCTGCTCATGTTCATCGCCTTCGGCCCAACCGGAGGAGAGCTGGGGCCGCTGAGCTACTTCGGTGTTGCCTTCGTCATCGTCTCTATTGGTCTGTCCCTCGGCACCGCCACCGGCTACGCGATTAACCCGGTCCGTGACCTTGGCCCCCGCATCATGTACGCCTTCGTCCTTCCCATTAAGGACAAGGGAGACGCCAACTGGGGCTATGCATGGGTCCCGATAGTTGCACCGATGCTGGCGGCCGTCGCCGTTGGCCTGTTGTCCATGGTTCTTTAAACCAACCCCGACAAGGAGAAAACAATGTCTACCAAGAGCTACGTTGCAGCAATTGATCAGGGAACCACGTCTACCCGCTGCATTATTTTCAACCACGACGGCGAACAGGTGTCCGTCGGCCAGCTCGAGCACGAGCAGATCTTCCCGGAGAAGGGCTGGGTCGAGCATGACCCGGAGGAAATCTGGAGCAACACCCGCCGCGCGGTGGGTGAGGCTTTGGCCAACGGCGACATCAATGTCGAAGACATCGCCGCCCTCGGTATTACTAACCAGCGTGAGACCACCGTTGTGTGGGACAAGAACACGGGCAAGCCGGTATACAACGCCATTGTCTGGCAGGACACCCGCACCACCGAGATTTGTAAGGAGCTCGCCGGCGACGAGGGCGCGGACAAGTGGCGCCGCCGCACCGGCCTCATCATCAACTCTTACCCGGCCGGTCCGAAGGTGAAGTGGATCCTCGATAACGTCGAGGGTGCGCGCGAGCGCGCTGAAAAGGGCGAGCTGCTCTTCGGCACCATCGATACCTGGCTGCTGTGGAACCTCACCGGTGGTGCCGACGGTGACAACGGCCAGGAGGCCCTGCACGCCACCGACGTCACCAATGCCTCGCGCACCTTGCTCATGGACATCGAGAAGCTCGAGTGGGATGAGGAACTGTGCAAGGAGATGGGTATCCCGACGTCCATGCTCCCGGAGATCCGCCCGTCCCTGGGTGACTTCCGAACCGTGCGCGAGCGCGGCTCGCTGGCCGGCGTGCCGATTCGCGCCATTTTAGGTGACCAGCAGGCCGCCATGTTCGGCCAGGGCTGCTTCCGCCCGGGTTCCGCCAAGAATACCTACGGTACCGGCCTGTTCCTCCTGCTCAACACCGGTACTACCCCGAAGTTCTCCGAGAACGGCCTGCTCACCACCGTGTGCTTCCAGCGCGAGGGCGAGCGCCCTGTCTATGCGCTCGAAGGGTCCGTGTCCATGGGCGGTTCCTTGGTGCAATGGCTGCGCGATAACCTGCAGATCATCCCGAACTCTGCCTCCATCGAGAACATGGCCCGTGAGGTTAAGGACAACGGTGGCGTCTACATCGTTCCTGCCTTCTCTGGTCTGTTCGCCCCGTACTGGCGCCCGGATGCCCGCGGCGTCATCGTGGGCCTGACCCGCTTTGCCAACCGCAAACACCTGGCCCGCGCGGTCCTCGAGTCCACGGCGTACCAGACTCGCGACGTCGCCGATGCCATGGTGGCGGACTCCGGCGTGGAGATCACCGAGCTGCGCGTCGACGGCGGCATGACGATGAACGAGCTGCTCATGCAGTTCCAAGCGGACATGCTTGGCGTGGAGGTGCACCGCCCGAAGAACGTGGAGACCACCGCCACCGGTGCTGCATTCGCCGCGGGCCTTGACTCCGGCTTCTGGGATGACCTCAGCGTGCTGAGCTCCCAGCAGGGTGACTTCAAGGTGTGGAAGCCGCAACGCGAAAAGGAAGAAGTCGAGGCTCTCTACCGCGATTGGAAGCGCGCCATCAAGCGTTCCCTGAACTGGGAAGACGTGGACGATGACGACGTGATTGCCTAAGACCTGAACGACGCACGAGGACGCGGCCGTGACGAGTAATCTCGTGGCGGCCGCTTTCGTCGTTGGGCGCTTATCCGTGCCGTCGTGTGTCTCAACCTGACGTAGACTCGGGGCTATGGCCAATGAAGTATTCTCGGACCACGCTCCGCGCCTCATCATCAGCGATATCGACGGTACTTTGTTGGACCGAAACCACCGGGTGCCCAAGCGAAACCGCGAAGCTGTGGCCCGTGCGGTCGCCGCGGGCAGCGAGTTTGCGCTGGCAACTGGGCGCCCCTTCCGGTGGATCATGCCCGTGCTCGAGCAGCTGACCGTGCGCCCAGTCTGCGTGACATCAAATGGTGCGGTGATTTATGACTCGGCGGAGGACCGCGTTCTCTCCGCCCACGAGCTTTCGCCTGAGGCCCTCGCTGAAACCGTGAAGGTCGCTGCAAAGGTGCTCGAACCGCATGGCGGGGTTGGCTTCGGGGCGGAGCGCGCGGGAGGCTCGGTCTTGGACCCGGTTGAGGAACTCTTCGTGGTGGAATCGCACTATTCAGAGAACGCGCTCTTTGAGGGCTTCGGGCTGGTGAGCGTGGGGGAGTTGGTGTCTCGACCGGCGGTCAAGCTGTTGATTCGTAATACCGCGTTCTCGGCGCCGGAACTCTACGAACTCATCGCGCCGCACATTGATTCCGAGCTTGCTCACGTGACCTACTCGATGTCCGAGGGCGTTCTAGAGGTTGCGGCCCCCAACGTGACGAAGCGCCGCGGAGTGAAGTGGCTGGCTGAGCATCACGGTATCGCCCGCGAAGACATCATCGCCTTTGGCGATATGCCCAACGATATCGAGATGCTTGAGTGGGCAGGGTGCGGTGTTGCCATGGAGAATGCGCATCCGGATGTCGTGGCCGCTGCAGATGCAGTGACGCTGCCGCACCATCAAGCAGGTGTGGCAAAGGTCCTCGAGCGCTGGTTCTGATATCTCCGGTTGCGGGGTGCGTGGTGGTGTTTTAGTCTTTGTCGCATGGGGGATTTGGAGACTTATTTCTCCTACCGCAGTTCGGGGTTGGATCTTGTGGGGCTTGCGGTAGGCAGTGTGGATGATTTACGCGCGCGTGGCGCTTCATTGGCTGATGCGGTGGAGTTAGCTGGGCTGCATCGTGTGTATTTTGGGTCGACGCGTTTTACGGGCAAGCAGCGCCAAGCGCGTGCGGCTGCGGTTGCCCAAGGTCATGATGTGGCTTCATTGAGTTTGATTGAGGCGTATACCGCCAAGGTGAAAAAGGAATTGGATGCGTGGAATCTGCGTGTCAGGTTGGCAGGGACTCCAGCACACCAAATCCCAAAGGTAGCGAAGGAACGCTTGAAGCAGTTGCGGCCGCGGCGGGTGCCCGAACCTGGGGTGCGGTTGACGTATCGGGGGTCGGGTCCGCATTCGTTGACGATTACTGATTCACCGTTGCGCATTAGTGAGATGCGTGGGACTTTGGAGTCGATTAATCCGGCTGATTTGTTGGATGCGGCAGGTCAGGTGTTCTTTAACCAGGCGCATGGGGGTTCGAAGCCTGCGGTGGCGACCAATGTGGTGGTTACGTTGGATGAGTTGGACCAGATTGTGCGGGGTGAGGGCGATGATATTGAGCTCGTGCTTACCAACGGTGGGCGGATGACTGGTCGGGAGTTTGTGACCTATAAGTTTGCTGAGGTTGGGTATGTGACGTTGGTGCATCCGACTATAGGGCCGGTGTGGTTGCATCGTGTGCGGCGTTTGGCGGGGTTTGAGCAGCGGATTATGGCGAGTGCAGAGCATCCGACGTGTGCGCGTGAGGGGTGTAATAAACCGGCGGATTATTGCCAGGTGCATCATTTAGTGCCGTGGCAGGCGGGTGGGACGACGGATCCGCCGAATCTGACGATGTTGTGTGCTTATCACAATGGCATCAATGATGATGACCCGGATAAGCCGACTGGTGCCGGCTATGTCTTTAGGTTGCGGGGCGGGGTGGGGTATGTACCACCCTGGGCGGAGCCGATTACTTCGCAGCCGGCATACCAAGCGGCACAGGCAGCATTGAAGCAGCAGATCAACGGGGACCTACTCGACACAGTACCGCCGGATACCTAAACCCCAAACCCAGATAAGTGCCGAAGCGGAAGCCACCAGGTGGCTCCCGCTACATCGGCGATCCCACAGAGCTGCACGCGCACACGGTGCGTCTGGGATTAGTTCGTGAAGACCTGAATCTGTTCAGTCTCCGGGTTGTAGACAATGGAACCGCCCTGGAACTGCACGCGGACTTCCTTGCCGAGGCCGGTGGGGACTTCGTTGGACGTCGGCAAGCCGAGCGTCGCCGAGTTGTCGCCGGAAGCCCATTCCTTGGCGATGCGTCCCACGAGTGCGTGCGTACCAGTGTCCTCAGAGCCTAGGACGATGCCGTTCTGAAAGAGCTGGTAGATGATGCCGGCCGACTCATCCGGCCCGCCCACAGCCAATCCCAGCGCTGGGCCGAAGGCGTTAAGGACCGCCGTCCACGTTTCCTTCAAGCCCTCGTTCTTGCTCAAGGACAGCACCTTGGTCACGATGCCCGGGATCTGCTCCACCGGCAGCCCGTTGACGGTCTGGTCCGTGTCAATCTGCTGGTCCGAGCGGGCATACATGATGGCGAAGAGCGTGCCGGCCAGGCCTACCAGTGCTGTTACGGTGCTCATCGGGATTTCAGTATCGCCCAGCGAGGATGTTGCCTCCTGGGCCGGTGCGGGGGCAGACGGCGCAGCCGTGCTCGGCGTGGAGTCAGGGGTGTCTGGTGTGGTCGTATCCTCGCTGTCCCAGTCCGTCGACGTCGAACCAGACGCGCCCGACTTGATGGCCAGGTACTTCTTGTGCGCCGCCGCGCGGATCTTCGGCCATTGGGCAATGGTGTATTGCCCCGGGCACGCGGTGTAGTGCACATCGCTGTGGCCGAAGAGGCCATAGACGGGGGCAGAAGCGCCTGCTGGGTAGCGCGAACCACCGAAGCCCTCCGAGCGAAGGGAGACGCGGGAGGTCGGATCGACACCGGAAATGGCGCCCTTCCAGCCGGCAAGGTCGGTGACAGATTCCAAGAGGGCTTCCGTCGGCTGCGCAGTCTCGTAGTTGCCGATCATGGAGATACCCCACGTGTTCTTGTTAAAACCGCCGATGTGCGCACCCTGCACAGCTTTAGCGAGCCCGCCGTAGCGGCCCTCGTAGATGGTGCCGTACTTATCCACCAGCGCGTTGTATCCGATATCGCACCAACCTAAATTCTGGGCGTGGTACTGGTAAGCAGCGCGCACCTGCGCGGCTGCTTGCGCGCGGGTGTAGTTGTTGGAACCCGCGGTGTGGTGCAGCGCGATAGCCTTCACGCCGTCGTCATAGTCGGCATCCTTGCACCGGATGCTCTCGTCGGCGCCCCAACCGGCGCGGGAGACCACGCGCGGCATGCCATCGGTCTCAGCGGTCGGCTCAATGCTCTCGCCCTCTTGGGCGTTGCCGTCCATGAAAACGGCCTCGAGGCCTTCGACGTCGCTGTTGGCCGGAAGCTCTTCGGTCTCGGCAACGGGGGCGATGTCGCCGACGTTGAAGGGGGCGTCGTCAAGCGCGGCGTCCTCAACGGGGGACTCGGTGAGTTTTTCATCCAAGTTCGACCCGGTCACCAGGTCCACGTTGTTGATGGAGACCTGCACGTCGTTGGTATCGCCCACGAAGATGAGCTCGGTGCCGTTCGTGGCGTTGGGGTCATCGTTGTTGTAGGACATCGAGTCCATGTCGTACCACTCGGACCAGGACCCGTCCGGTTGCTTCGCGCGGACGAAGGCCGCGACATCGCGCGTGCCCTTCCACGTGATGGCGAAGGAGGAGAAGGTCTCATCGCGGTGGAATTGCTTGACGGCGCGCGGGCCTTCGCCCTCGCCCTGGGCTGCGATGGCCGGGTCATCCACGACGACCGTTTCGCCAGAGCCGAAGGTTTCGGAGGCCGAGCTCACTTCGATGGGGCCGCTGCCCGCTTCCTGGGTCTGGATGAGGGTTTGGCCGCCCACGGCTGCGGCAGCGACCACAGCGATCGAGGTGACCGTGGCGATAACCGGCGTTGACCACGTCGATTTCGCGGGAACAAGACGACGTTTGAGGTGCACTGTTACTCCCTAGGATGGTGGCGCCACAAGGTTAAGAGAAGCGCAAAAAGTTAACTAACGGGACAGATGCTACGTCAGGTATTGGAGTGAAAGAAGGTGTGACACGCGAGTTTCCTCGCTTGGGTGTCACCCGCCGTTTGCACGTGTTGCTGCCTTAAGCTGGTGGCCATGACTGCATATGACCTCATCGTTGTTGGATCTGGATTCTTTGGCCTGACCGTGGCCGAGCGCGCAGCCTCCCAGCTGGGCAAGAAGGTGCTCATCGTCGAGCGCCGCGAGCACCTAGGCGGCAACGCCTACTCGGAGGCCGAGCCGGAGACCGGCATCGAGGTTCACAAGTACGGCGCGCACCTCTTCCACACTTCGAATAAGCGCGTGTGGGAGTACTGCAACCAGTTCACCGACTTCACCGACTACCAGCACCGCGTCTTCGCCATGCACGATGGCACGGCCTACCAGTTCCCCATGGGCTTGGGCCTGATTAACCAGTTCTTCGGTCGCTACTACTCCCCGGACGAGGCGCGCGAGCTCATCAAGGAGCAGGCCGGCGAGTTCGCCGTGGATGAGGCGCAGAACCTGGAGGAAAAGGCCATCGCGCTCATTGGCCGCCCGCTCTATGAGGCATTCATCCGCGATTACACCGCAAAGCAGTGGCAGACCGATCCGAAGGAGCTGCCGGCCGGCAACATCACGCGCCTTCCGGTGCGCTATACCTTCAACAACCGCTACTTCAATGACACCTACGAGGGCCTGCCCGTCGACGGCTACGCCGCGTGGCTGGAGAAGATGGCGGAGCACGAGCTTATCGACGTCCGTCTCAACACCGACTGGTTCGACGTGCGCGAGGAGGTGCGGGGGGCGTCGCCAAGCGCGCCGGTGGTCTACACCGGCCCACTGGATCGCTACTTCGACTTCGCCGAGGGTGAGCTGGGCTGGCGCACGCTGGACTTCGACCTGGAGGTGCTGGAGACCGGTGACTTCCAGGGCACCCCGGTGATGAACTACAACGATGCGGACGTGGACTACACCCGCATCCACGAGTTCCGCCACTTCCACCCGGAGCGCGCCGATAAGTACCCCAAGGACAAGACGGTGATTATGAAGGAGTACTCGCGCTTTGCCGAGAAGGGCGATGAGCCGTACTACCCGATCAACACCCCGGAGGACCGCTCCAAGCTGGAGGCCTACCGCAAGCTCGCCGCCGCGGAGGCCCGCGAGAACCAGGTCCTCTTCGGCGGCCGCCTGGGCACCTACCAGTACCTGGACATGCACATGGCCATCGCGTCCGCGCTGAGCATGTTCGACAACAAGCTGGCCCCGTTCTGGAATGAGGGCAAGGCCCTGGAGCAGGAGCGCGGCCACTAAGCCGCGGCGCTGCCCCGGCTGCTCCCGATAGTGCAGCGTGGCGCGCTATGCTGAGACACCTCGATGGAAGGAGGTGACGGCATGGCTCAGCGCAAGAAGAAGCGCGCAGACCGCAGCATGTGGAAGATGTCCCCGGAGCGGCTCGAGGAACACCTTAAGCTGCGCAGTCGCGCAACGCGCATTCCCGATAAGAAGAAGGAACAATCCAGGAAGGCCTGCCGGAACACCCGGCGGGCCTTTGGCCTTTCTTTGGGAGGTTTCGCCAGCGCACGGGGCCGGGATGCCGCACATAAAACTTGTCGGGCGCTCAACGATTGATTAAAGTTAACAGCAGGTTAACAATAGGCGAACAGAAAGTGAGTTTAGAGATGACTTCCCCGAATGCCCGCCGTTTCGATACGTTGCGCCAGGACCTGCACGCAGATTATGGCCACGAATACACCGCGCAGGAGATTGATTCCTTTCTCGACGCCACCATTGAGCGTCACGAAGCTGGTGCGACTTTAGAAGAGTTCATTCCTGTGATGGTGGAGCGCGAGGTGCGCGAGCACTTCGGTACCCACCGCATCCACGTGCGTTTCGCCGCAGGAGCTGACCACGCGCTGGCGCAGGCTGCCGTAGCGCTGACGAAGAAGTACGCCGGCGAGGCCCTGCTTGTCGACGCCGCCGTAGCCCACCCCGAAAACGACCCCGACTCCCACATGGCCCACGTGCTCCAAGAGCGCGGCATGGCGGAGCACCCGGACCGCTACCTCGAGGACCTGCGTCTGGTGACCATCCCGGATTACATCGTGTACTTGGGCCGCGAGATCCCGCGCGACGAGGCCGGCAAGGACATCAAGATTTGGGACATCGCCACCGCCGAGACCGTGGAGGAGACCCGCGAGCTGGCCGATGACCTCGGCGCCCGCGTGCTCTACATGCTCAACCGCCTGGGAATCGAGCCCATCTCGGAGGATGCCGCTGTCACGGCCTAAATCAGCTGGATAAAGACTTCCTCAACGCGGTCGACACTGCGCAGGGAATCTGGAAGGTTAAGACCGGCATGGGCGATGACGTAGGCGTCGCGTACATCGGTCTTGGAGTTGCCGACGTGGATGCGAGAGAGCTGCCGCATCGCAAGCCCTGGTAGATGGCGAACATCTGCCCCCATGTCTTGGGCGACTGCGACGGTCAACCGGCCGATGTTGTTGGGAATAACAAGGACCGAGGCGTTGTCGGCGAGGAATTGGCCGAAGAGCTTGCGTAGCGAGCCTTCATGCTGATTGATGCGTTTGGACAGGACTTGCCTGCCTTGGGGATCGAGGACGCAGGCGTGGTGGAAGTATTTGCCGACGTCTACGCCAATGACGAAGTCATAGGCCATGGGTGTATGCCTCCTAGCGATGAATGAGAAGTTGGACTATTTAAGCTTCATCGCTGGGGTTGTCGGACATGCTTGCGCTGGCATCCACATTACTGTGAGACCTCATACCACCTGGGCTGGGTCGGGTTCCTATTAGCAGTTTGAGGATGTCACTGTCTTCGGCGGCATCACCCCCGGATCATTTTCAGACAGGGGCGGGAACAAGCCATACCGAAGCCAGCGACTAGTTCCACTGTCCTTTCAGACGGAGGGACCGGAAATAAACATAACCAGCCCAATCGGGTGGACAGGCTATGAATCTTCGGTGCCCTGAGGTGGAACTGCTAACAACGTAATGGGGGGAAGCGGGGGCAAAGTCAATAATTCGAGTCTGGCATAAGTTGATAAGGATTGCCTAACCTAATACTGTTTCAAGTTATGTTCCGATCGGGAATCGGCAACGGAAGCGAGGCGGCGACGATGAACAGAAAACGTGGATCGACCAGAGAACCCCTCTCCGGAGGGGGAGTCGGGGACGCGGGCCCGGACGGGACGGGCGACGGCGACGCGGTGGCGTCGCAGACGGACGACGGGCGGTTGGTACACGTCGCACCGGTCGCAGCGGGTGGCCGACCATCCACCCGCGATATGCTCGTCGCCGCCGCGATCGGCGTCGCGGGGTCTCTCGTCGTCGTGCCCCTGACCTACCTGCAGGTGTTCGCCGGCATCGCCCACGTTTATCTCGTCGCGGCGACGCTCGGGTTGTGGTTCCTGCAGTGCGTCGTTCCCCTCATCGTCGTCCGCAAGCCTGGCGCGAGCCTCATTGCGTGCCTTGCCATGGGCGTCGTGTCCGCGGCGACCACCCCGTTCGGCGTCGCCGCGATCGGGGCGCTGATCATGGAAGGATTGCTCATCGAGCTTCCATTCATGGTCACCCTGTACCGGCGGTGGACGCGTACCCAGTTCGTGGCGTCGGCGATGTTGTTCTCCGCGCTGATGGGAACGATGGCCCCGCGCGCAGTTGGCGTCGACTCGCCGACCACGCCCATGACCCTGATCAGCTTCGCCGTAGCCTTGGCCTCGAGCTTGGTGTTTTTGGTCCTGGGCTTTGCCGTCGCAAAGGGGCTTCGCAGCCGCGGGGTCACCCGGTGACCGGCGGAGCACCCGCGTGCGCCGGTGCGACACGCGGGACGGCCCCGGCCCGGTTACGGGTTAGGGGCGCGGGCGTGCGGCACGCCGATGGGCGATGGGCACCCGACATGGTGGATCTCTCCTTCGATTTCGGCACGATCAACGCCATCACGGGACCCGTGGGATGCGGAAAGACAAGCCTGGCCCACCTCATCGCTGGACTGATTCCCTCGCACATCCCCATCGACCATGCCGGATTCGTGCACATCGTCGATGCCGACGGCACCGAACGCCCCGTGGACGGGGACCGGGTCACCTTCGTCGGGCAAGACCCGGCGACGCAGGTGCTCACGCTCCGAGTCGTCGATGACGTGGCCATGGCCCTCGAGTTTTCCCTCGTGGAAGCCGGTATCGTCGCCAAGCGATCAGCCGAGGCTCTATCGGAGCTCGGGCTGTCAGAGCTCGCGGAGAAGGATCCGTGGGCTTTGTCGGGCGGGCAACGCCAGCGGATGGCCATCGCTGGTGCGGTGGCCAGGGCGCCGGAGGTCATGATCTTCGACGAGCCCGCCGCCCACGTCGACGAGGACGGTCGGCGGGCGCTGTTCGCCGCCATCCGTGATTTGCGGGCCCCGGGGCGCGTCATCCTGCTCATCGAGCACGACCTCCGTCCGTTCGACGGGTGGGTCGACACGGTGACAATCCTCGATGCGGACGGGAGCGTCGCCGCGCACGGAGCGCCGGAGGGTATCGCGGTGAAGGGCATTGCGACGTCGGCCGCGACCGCCGGAGCGCCGGACGCCAGTACGCCGGGCACGGGGGCACCGGACCGTCTCAGTCCGGACCGGCGGCGAAGGCCCCGGGGAGCCGGGGATGGCGCCGATCCGGAATCGGAGGCGGACGCCGTTCCACTGCTGGCCTTGACCGGAGCCCATGTGGCCCGGGGCAGGGAGCGGATCCTGAACGGGGCCGATCTGACACTGGAACGGGGCGAGATTCATGCCCTAGTCGGTGCCAACGGAGTCGGTAAGTCCACCTTGCTGGCGGTGCTGTCGGGCCAGATGAAGGCGGGAGCGGACCTCCGGATTGACGGCGCGTCCGCCCGGCGCGTCCCCGACGCCTTCGCGTCGTTGGCGTTCCAGAACCCCGAGCACCAGTTCACCCGCGCGACCGTCGCCGCGGAAATCGACTCCGCGCTGGCCGGCACGGACCCGCACGGACCACTCGGCGCCGATGAGCTGTGGAAACTGCGGGAAGCCTTGTGCCCCCGGGCACTTGACCCCGTCTCGCCGTTCGTCCTGTCGGGCGGACAGAAAAGACGGTTGGGCATCTTCCTGGCGGTGGCGGCCAATCGCCGTTTGCTGCTTCTCGACGAGCCGTTGGCGCATCTGGATTCGCCGAGCTCGCGCATCGTACTGGATGCCCTAGCGGAATACGCAGGGGCCGGCGGAACCGTTGTGTTCACGTGCCACGACCGCCGTGCTGCGCGAACGTGGGCGGATCGGGCGAGCATCGTCGCCGAAGGGAAGGTCGCCTGGTCCGGTCCCGCAGCCGACGTGCCGGCTTCCCCGGAGTCGTCCCGGCGGGATCGCGCACTGCCCGCGGCCGGCGCACGGACGTCCTTGGACGAAAGCCCCTGGACCGGTGGATCCGCCGCTCGAAGGCGCGCGGGGTTGAACGCCATCACGATTGTCGCGGCGGTGATGCTCGTCCTCGTCGCCGGGCTGCTCTCCGGCGGAGACGCCGTTCTCGCTCTGACGGGGGTCGCGTTCCTCGCACTCGCTGCGATCGCGGAACGTGACGTTCGGGCGACGGCGGGGAAGGTCCTCCTCGTCCTGTTGATCGGGGTGTTCTTCGGCCTGCTCGGGTGGCGCTCCGAGTTCTACGGCAGTGGGGATCCAGCGGAGGCTGTCCGCCACGGCATCCATCACGGACTGCTACTGACGGCCGTGTTTGCGGGGACGGTCCTGGTCTCCGCGTGTATGCGCGTCGAGGAGCTTTTCGACGCCATGGTGCAACGCCTCCGGGTGCCCTACACATGGTGCACCATAGCGATTTCCGGGGTGAGCATCGCGGCGTTCCTGCGCAGCGAAATCCCCCAGCTGACATGGGCGATTAGATTGCGCTCGATGCGACCGGGGCAGTCTTTCCGCTCCGGCTTCATTCGCGCGACGACGCCCGCGCGCATCGCCTTTCCCCTGTTCGTCAGCGCCGTGCGCTGCGCCGAAAAGCTGTCCCTGACCCTGGCGATGCGCAACTTCGGCCGCCATCCGCGGCGTACCTTCCGCACCGATCACCCCTGGCGAGTGCGTGACGGTTTCGCGGCCGCAGCGTCCGCCGCGGCCTTCGTTGCCGCCCTGGTGTCCGCAGTGACTTGACGGGCACCCGGAACCGGCGGGCCCCGAGCCCGCGAGCGTTTCCGAGCCTGTACGGAGACGCGCCCCACCCAGTTGCTTCAACCCTTCAGACACATCCTCCGGGTCGCGCCATGCGGGCCCGGTCCGCCCGGCACCGGCATGGCGCCGGCAACCGAAAGAGGTACCAGTGAACACGATCCGGACCATCAGCGACGTGCTTCGGGACAAGGCCGATGAGACGAAGAAGGGGATCACCTTCGTCGAGAATCGGCGGGACGTCCTCGTCCCGTACGGCCGGGTCCATGCGGAGGCGGTGGCGGCTGCGACTCGGTTGGCTGAAGCCGGCATCGGCCCCGGCGATCGCGTGATCTTCCAAGTTTCGGAGAACCGCGGGCTCATCCGGGCGTTCTGGGGCTGCGTCTACGCCGGCGCGGGCGATGCGGGGCCGGCGGCCGAGACGACCGTAGTCCGGGCGACCGGCCCAGGTTCCTACAAAATGACCGCGGCGATTGCTGCCGCCACCGTTGCGTCGGTCGCGGGGAAGCCGGTCGCGCCGGGGTGCCGGGATCTCGTCGGCCACCCCCGGCTCCTCGAACCGGTCCTCGCCTTCGCCCGCGATGCGGGCATCCATATCGAAACGCCGCATGACAACCCGACCACGGGGCCACTGCCGGCAGCGGCCCACTGCGACACCAAAGAAAAGGAGAAACGATGACAGATCAAGCTGAACGGGGTGCGGCGATCGTCGTCCGCGACCTCACGAAGAGCTACCCGATTGCGGGCAAAGCCGGCACCGCGCCCGAAGGCGGGGCAGGTGCTCCGCCGGACGGCGGGCGCAAGGGAAAGCGCGGCGCCCGGATGCGCAAGCATGTGCTCGACGGCGTGAGTTTCACCGTGCCCGCCGGGTCGATCGTGTCGTTCCTCGGCCACAACGGCGCAGGCAAGACCACCCTCATCCGAATCCTGTCGACGCTCATTACCGCAGACTCCGGCGAGGTGAGCATCTTCTCGCGCGATGTGAAAGAGGATCCGGCGGGCGTGCGCGCCGACATTGCCACCACCGGCCAATTCGCGGCGATCGACGAGAACCTCACCGGCCGGGAGAACCTGGAGTTCTTCGGGCGGCTGCGCGGACTCGACCGCGCCGACGCGGCCGCCCGCGCGACGGAACTGCTCGCGCAATTCTCGCTCGCAGACAGTGCTTCGACGTTGGCGTCGGCCTATTCGGGTGGCATGCGGCGCCGTCTCGACATCGCCGCGTCGCTGTGCGTCGTGCCCAGGCTGCTGTTCCTCGACGAACCCACGACGGGGCTGGACCCGGTCAGCCGCGAAGAGCTGTGGGGCTTCATCCGGCAACTGCGGGACGACGGAATGACCCTGGTGCTGACCACCCAGTACCTGGAAGAGGCGGAGGCGCTGGCAGACCACGTCCATCTGCTCAAGGACCGCCGCATCGTCGCCAGCGGAACGCCGGAGGAATTGCGCCGCGACTTCGGGTCGCACGTGCTCCGCGTGTCCTTTGCCACCACCGCCGAGGCGGAGGCGTTCGCCCGCTGCCTCGGACGAACGTGCCTGGACGGCGCCCGCGTCGCGGGGAAGTCGGTGTCCCTCGACGTCGACCCCGGACCGCAGGTCCTCGAGGCGGTGGCGCAGGCGATGGAGGCCTCGGAAGCGTTGCCGGATTCGCTGAGCGTGTCGCCACCCACCCTCAACGAGGTATTCATATCGATGAACGCAGGGGGTGCGGCGCGATGAGTGCGACGTCGGTCGCGGCGTTCCTCCGTCGGGATCTGCTGCTGTTGCGACGCAACACCGCGTCGCTGATCTCCATGTTCGTCGTTCCTCCCCTCTTCCTGCTGTGCCTGTACGCGGTGTTTGGGTACTCGGCAGGGCAATCCGGCTTCGGGTACCTGCGTTTCGTGCTCGGCGGCTGCCTGTTCCAGGCGGCGATGTTCACCGCCGCGGCGTCGGCGATGGCGGTGGGACAGGACGTCGAATCCGGGCTCGTTGACCGCGTGCGCGTGCTGCCCGGGGCCACAGGCGGCTATGTCGCCGGCAGGCTCGCCACCGATGTGCTGCGGATGTCCGCGTCGATCGCGGCGCTGCTGGTCGTCGCGTGGTCCTGCGGTCTCGACATGGCTCTTGGTGACGTCGCGTGGACAGTCCTGTGGTCACTGCTCGCCGCCGCGGTCCTGTCCCTGGTCACGGACGGGGTGATCCTGATGGTGCCCGCCCCGGTGTCGACAGCCTCATCGATCCAGGCGCTGGAAATGCTGCTGCTCATGTTCTCCACCGCGTTCATTCCGGCGACCGCTTTGGACGGCTCCCTGCGCGACGTCGTACGTCACATGCCGTTTTCGCCGATCATCGAGGTGATCAGGGCGGCGTCCCCGGATGCCTTCCCGGATAGTGCCGGGGAAGAGGCAGCCCTGTGGCTCGGTGTCGCGGCGGTCGCCGGAATCGTCTTGTTCATCCGCCGGTTCACCTCGAGGAGCGAATCATGATCGGCCCCATCTTCGTGCATCTGCGGCGCATTGCCCACATTTGGCTGCGGCGCCCCGACTTCTGGTTCATGACGTTCATTGCTCCGCTCGTGTACCTGTTCATCGTCAACCGCATGTTCGGTAGCCTGGTCAGGCAGCTCACCGGAGAGTTCGAACTCCCGAACGCGGTCATCCTGGTCGTGACGACGTGGGCGTTCATCTTGGCCATCACGGGATCGTCCACTGTGTTCGTTGAACGCAGCAATGGCCTCCACGAGCGGTTGATCACCATGCCGGCGCCGTACGCGGCCGTGCCGGTCGCACGGATCATCGCTGAGTTCATCCGGATCATGGCGATGTCGGTCGTCGTCGCGGCGGTGGCCGCCTTGCTTTCCGACAGCCCCCCTGAGGCGTCCTGGTGGTGGAGGATCGCGGTGACCGGCGCGATGGTTGCCGCGGCGGCCGCATGCACCGGCACGTACATCGCGTTCTCCATCACCAGCCCCCAGGGCTCCGTGGCCCTCATCCCGTTAATCATCGTTGCGATGTTCGTCAACACGGTGCTCATGCCCGCCGACCACTTCCGTCCCCTCCTGCGCGGAATCGCCGGGCACACCCCCGTATCCGCGGCCGGCGAGGCCGTCAACGGCACCGGGGCTGCGGGTCTGGTGGTCTGCGCGGCCTGGTTCTTTGGTATCGCCGTGCTCGCGGCGTGGGGCATCGCCGTGAAAACGAGGCCGGGGGAGTCTGCATGACGGCCCGCGAATCCGAGCATCTAACCCGAAACCGCCGCGTGGACGCGGCCCACACACCCGGAGACAGAACCAGATGAAGTCGATCGCCCAGATCGTCCAGAACAACCGCAGGCTCCTCGCGGCCTACGAGGACAAGGTCGAGCCGAGGTTCCTAAGCCGCTATGCGCGCGAACCGATGGACGCCGCCGCCGTGTACCGGAAGCTCCGTGCGCTGGATCCCGGGCCGGATGCGCCGGCCCGGGTCCTCGACCTCGGTTGCGGAACCGGGTGGCTCGCCCGCACGCTCGCCGCTGAGTCTCGCTATCGCAGGGCGAACATCGTCGGCTACGACCTGTCGCCCAATGCGATCCGCATCGCCCGCGAACGCGCCGCCGCCGACGGGCTCGGGGCCCGGACGGAATTCCACGTTGCCGACATCCTCACGCCGCTCGCGGGAGAGCCCGGCGGGGCCTGTGAAATCTGGGTGTGTGGCGCGCTCCACCAAATGAAGGATGCGGGAGCCGCGCTCGGCAGGGGCTCCGGGCTGCTCGCCGACGGCGGCATCGCTTACGTGCAGACGTTCGTCGAGGATCCCGACGTGAACGAGCGGGTCGACATGGCCGTCATGGCGAAGATGGGCCACCGGGTGTTCCGGGGCAGCGAGCTCGAGGACCTCGCCGAAGCCAACGGGCTGAAGCTGGACGGAGCCTCACGCGCCGGCATGGTGTATTTCTGCACTCTCGCGAAGAAAAGCGCGATCGGGGAGGCGGGGAAGTGAGCGCCGTGGACGGGACCGTCGGCCCGTGGTCGCTGCTCGCCCCGATCCGGACCCGGATGCGTGCGGTGGTCGCGTTGTCCGTCCTGTCGTCGGTGGCTACCGTCGCTTCGCTGGTCGGCATCATCGACATCGCGATGACGTACCCGGAGGCCCCGGTGCATCGGACGTGGTTGGCCGTGGTTGTCATCGTCGTCGCCGCGACGGTGCGAATGGCTGCGGACGGCGCCGCCGGCATGCTCTCGCACCGGGCGGATAACGACCTGCAGCTCTACCTCCGGCGCCGGTTGGTTGCCCATATCCGGAAGCTGCCGCTGGGTTGGCTGGACGCCCGGCGCTCGTCGGGGATCATCGGGTCGGTTGAGAAGGACGTCGCGGCCGTCCACCAGCTCATGGGCCACACCGTTGGCGAGACCGTGGTGGCGGTGCTGGTTCCCCTGCTTTCCCTCATCGCGCTCGTCGCGGTCGATTGGCGGATCGCGGCGGTGGCGGTCGTCCCGGTGCTGGTCACCTTCGCCCTGATGGGCGTGATGATTTCGCGCGGAGCCGGTCTTCAGCGCGACTACGAACGAGCCTCTGAAAAAGTGACGGCTGCGGTCATCGAGTTGGTGCGCGGCATCCCGGTGATGAAGTCCTTCGGACGCGCCAGCCAGGGCGCGGGCCGCTACGATGCCGCGGCGTCGTCGTTCGTCCGCGCGTGGTCCGCCTGGTCCCGGCAGTCGAACATCTATCTCGGGCTCATCGACGTGGTGACGTCCCCGATCACGGTCCTCGCAGTGGTGTGCGGCGCCGGCCTCGCTTTGAGGGACACCGCGGGCGGCAAACCCGAGGGTCTCGTCGCCGGGCTGGTTCTCGGCCTTGGACTCTCCGCGGCGATCGTGCGGGTGGCCATGAACTCCGAACCCATCATCGCGGGGCTCGCCGCTCTGAAGTCCATTGCGAAGGTGCTGAGCACGCCGCCGATCGCCGAGCCCGCCGATCCGGTGCCCGCGCGCGGGGGCGCGCTCGAGGTTCGGAACCTGGTCTTCTCCTACGGGGATGGGCCGCGGGTCCTCGACGGGATGTCCGCGACGTTCGAACCGGGGACCCTCACGGCGCTGGTGGGGTCCTCCGGTTCCGGAAAGTCCACCGTCGCCCGGCTGTTGGCACGTTTCCACGACCCTGTCGAAGGCTCGGTGCTGCTGGGCGGCGACGATCTTCGCGACATCGCCGTGCGCGACGTGCACCGTTCGGTGTCGGTGGTGTTCCAGGATCCGCAGTTGCTCACGCTGCCCTTGCGGGAGAACATCCGGCTGGCCAGGAGAGACGCCACCGACGGCGAAATCATGGCGGCCGCGAAGCTCGCGAACCTCGATACGGTCATCGCGGCGCTGCCGAAGGGCCTGGATTCGGTGGTCAACGTCGACGTGACCTTTTCCGGTGGTGAGGCGCAGCGCGTGGCCATCGCGAGGTCGATTGTCACGGACGCGCCGGTGCTCATCTTCGACGAGGCAACCGCTTACGCGGATCCGGCTTCCGAGGCCCTCATTCAGTCCGCAATCGAGCGTTTGGCTCGTTCGCGGACGGTGATCGTGATTGCGCACAGATTGAGCACGATCCGCAACGCCGACCGCATCCTCGTTCTCGATGGGGGAGCGGTCGCGGAGGCGGGCACCCACGACGAGTTGCTTGCGCGCGGTGGCCGCTACCGGGATCTGTGGCGCGCGTTCGCGCTCGACGACGAACCATCCGCCCCGCGGGGCATTGAAGCAGACGATGAAAAGGCAGGGAACCGATGATCCGGGACTTGTGGTCGATGACGGATCGGCGCTCGAAGATGACGCTGGCGTGGCTCATTGCGTTGGCCGCGCTTGCCGCGCTGGCACAGGGTGCGGCGTTCGTCACGCTGCTGCCGCTGCTGTCGGCTCTGGCCGTGGGAGATGATGCGACGGCGTGGCGTTTCACCGGCGTCATCGCCGGCCTCGCGGCCGCCCATGCGGTGCTGTCCCTCGCCGCGGGGACGGTCGGCAGGGCGAATTCCGCAGCGGTGCTGTCGTCCCTGCTGCGTTCCCTGGGCGAACGCGTGCTGACGTTGCCACTCGGGTACGTCACCAAGTCCACGGCCGGCCGCTTTTCGGAGATGGCGTCTTCGGGCATGGCGTTCGCGGCGTCCGTGCCGCACGTGATCCTGAGGCCCGTCATCGCTGCTGTGGTTGCGCCGACCGTCATCGCTCTCGGAATTCTGGCGGTGGATTGGCGCGTCGGGTTGGTTCTCGTCGCGTCGGCGCCGGTGCTCTTCTTCGCCTACCGGGCCATTGGCCGGGTTGGCGGGGAGTCGGACGAAGCGCATGCTGACGCCGTAGCTGCCGTCTCCGGCAGGCTGATCGAGTTCACCCGCGGCCAGCAGGTGATTCGCGCCGCGGGCGACGGTTCGGCGGCGGACGCGATGGTGGATGAGGCGATCCAGGCCCAACACGATGCGTTCGCGAAGGCGACGTCGACGCAAGGCGCGGCCATCGGACGGTTGGGCTCGGTCGTCCATGCGGTGTTCACGGCGGCGGTGGTCGTCGCCGTGGCGGTCGCCGCGACGGGCGGGATGTCACCGGCGCATTTGGCGCCGATGCTCATTGTGGTCGTCCAGTTCACCGGACCGATCACCACGGCGGGAGCGTTGTCCGGCGGTTTCGGCGCGGGCCGCAACACGTTGGCTGCGCTGCGTGACCTGCGGGCGATCCCCGCCCTTCCCGAGCCTGCCGCACCGGAGCTGCCCGACGGGCATGACGTGGAGTTCCGCGACGTGAGCTTCGGGTACGGGGAGAAGAAGGTCCTCGACGGCGTCAGCTTCCGTGCGCCTCAGGGAGTGCTGGTCGCCATAGTGGGACCTTCGGGGGCGGGCAAGACGACGGTCATGCGGCTGCTGTCGCGGTTTCATGATCCGGACTCGGGGGAGATCCTCATTGGCGGGGTGCCCTTGTCTCGGATCGGCACCGACGGCGTAAACTCGCTGGTGACCCCGGTGTTCCAGGAGACGTTCCTCTTCGACGCGTCCGTGCGGGACAACGTGGTCTTCGCCGACCCCGGATTCGGTTCCAAGCCCGGCGACGGAGACCGCTTGCGCGAGGCCGCCCGGCGATCCGGGGTGGACCGCATCGTGGAGCTGCTGCCTTCCGGGTGGGATAACCCGGTGGGGGAGGAGGGGACGCTGCTGTCGGGAGGCGAGCGGCAGCGCGTCGCCATCGCCCGGGCGCTTCTGAAGGATTCCCCGGTGGTGCTTTTCGACGAGCCAACGTCCTCGCTGGATGCGGCCACTGAGCGGGCGATTGTCGGCACGATGGAAGCGTTGCGCGGCGATCACACCGTGATCGTCGTCGCCCATCGCCTGCACACCGTCCGCGATGCCGACCTCATCGTCGTGCTTTCGGAGGACGGGACGGTCGCAGAACGGGGCACGCACGATGAATTGCTGGCGAAGGGCGGCCGCTACGCCGAGTCGTGGACGTGCCGGACGGGAGGCTCCCCGGGTGCCTGATCCTCGTCCGTCGAGGACTATCGCTCCGGTCCGGTACCGGTGCAGTGGTCCCGCCACGCCGTCCCGGTCAGCGGGTCCTCGACGATGCCCTGGGCGACAGGGTCGTAATTGAAGCCGTAGTGCTCGGTGCGGTGGGCGGGGCACACGTCTTGGACGGTGATGTTGGTGACGCCGGGTTCCCGCACGAAGGAGTTTTAGTGGGGGAGCACGGCATTGTCGTGCCGCGTGCCCAGGAAGGTGTACCGCACGCCCGGTCGAGTGATGTCGCCGATGGTCAGCTCATTCAGCAGCATGGAACCGGAGATCTGCTGTTCCCAGGCAAGCGCGTTTGTTTTGCCGGCGTTTCGGGAGTATCCGTGGCGCATCTCGGGGTGGACGTCAAAGCGATCGGCTGCGCTGTGCGCCCGGGGCCCGTGGTTCGAGGCACCGGTACCGATGAGCTGTTCGACGACCCGGTCCCGGGAATGAGGATGACGGGCAATTCACCGTCCCGGGGTGGCACCGGAAGTCGTTGGCGCCGGGGGCACCAGACTGGGCTTGGCCATGGACAGGGCCCGGGCGGCCGCGGGTGAGGTTTGCCGGCGGCCGGGCCACCGGTCGGGAAACCGCCGTCCGACAGCGACGAGGGGATTCTCGTCACCTCGTCGGGGCGTGTTCCTATATAGGTTGTGAACTCCACGGGTGGGCTTGGGGCCTGACCCCCGGAGAGTAGACACGTCGGGGGTCAGGCCCATCCTTGGTTCCTCATTGGGGCATGTGATGGCGGGGATTTCTCTGAAGGTTTCGTTTTCCCTTGCTGGCGTTCTTTTTGCAGCATTTCTTGTTTGTACCGGCGTTTATCTCACTTGGGGAGCAGTTGGGAAGAGGTTCGCTAAAGTCGACTCTTTGAGCTGACTTAAATAGGAAGAAAGACACTCTGATCATGTGTTGCTATGAGGAGTATCCTTCTTATTGCACAGAGTTAATAGTTGTCAGTTAGCGAAAAATTAGTCAGTATTGTTCTCTACTTTCTCAATCTCCCTCCGATTCGACACTCTCTTGAGCCTCTGACAATTGCGGCCACGAGTTCGTGACCATCGAGGTCGATTTCCTTTTGGCGCCGCAATCATAGGCGACGAAGTCGGCAAGGACATCAAGATTTGGGATATCGCTACGGCAGAAACCGTAGAGGAGACCCGCGAGCTGGCTGACGACCTCGGCGCCCGCGTGCTTTACATGCTCAACCGTCTGGGCATCGAACCCATCTCGGAGGATGCACCCCTCTCGGCTTAGCTTTCAGCCGCGTGGGAACTCAGCTGAAGAGTGCGAAACCACTAATCTTGGTTCCTGAATACTGTCGAAACCTGTGTGGAGAACCGAAAATATCGTGACTGCCAACAAATCTGCTGCGTACGAACCCGTACAGCGCATCCTGCTGCCCAAGCGTGGCGAGCCGGTCGACGTCCGCATGCTCTACCTCATCGAGTCCGAGCAAAACCGCGAGCGCCTCAGCTGGAGCGGCCGCACCTCCGTGACCATCCCGGCCGGCGAGGAAGCCTCCTTCGAGACCTACTTCAACGCCTTCCCGGCCGCCTACTGGCGCCGCTGGTCTCAGCTGAAGTCCATCGTGCTGGTGATGGACGTCGAGGGCGAGGCCAACATTTCCCTCTACCGTTCCAAGCAGGATGGCCAGCGCATCGCCGTGGCCAACCACGTGGTGACCACCGGCCACCACGAGTTTGAGCTGCCCCTGAAGAACTTCGAGGACGGCGGCCTGCTGTGGTTCGATGCCTCTGCCGTTGAGGACACCGTGCTTGCCGACGCCTCCTGGTGCGCCCCCCACGCCCCGAACCCGCAGCTCCTACCGGACGGCAGTGAGTACCCGGCGCAGGACAAGCGCGTCGCCGTGGGCATCCCGACCTTTAACCGCCCCACCGACGCCGTCGCGGCACTGCAGGCGCTGGCGGAGGACCCGGTGGTGGACGGCATCATCGACTACGTCCTCATGCCGGACCAGGGCAACCAGCACCCGGCGGACGAGCCGGGCTACGACGACGCGGTGGCGCACTTCGGTGAGCGCTTCCGTGAGTTCCGCCAGGGAAACCTGGGCGGCTCGGGTGGGTACTCCCGCATCATGTTCGAGGCGCTGGAGAATACCGACTCGCCCTACATCCTCTACATGGACGATGACATCGCCATCGAGCCGGATTCCATCCTCCGTGCGGTCCAAGCGGCGCGCTACGCCGCCAAGCCCTTCATCGTGGGCGGCCAGATGCTCAACCTGCAGGAGCGCTCCCAGCTGCGCACCACCGGCGAGCGCGTCAACCGCGCCGACTTCATGTGGGGCGCGGCCGAGCACGCCGTTTACGACCACGACTTTGCCAAGTACCCGCTGCGCGCCATCGGTGACGCCCAGTCCCACCTCGACCCGAAGAAGTACGACTCCCGCGCGCTGCACCGCCGCGTCGACGTGGAATACAACGGCTGGTGGATGTGCCTCTTCCCGCGCGTCGTCGCGGAGAGCATCGGGCAGCCGCTGCCGCTGTTCATCAAGTGGGATGACACTGAATATTCCCTGCGCGCCGCCGCCCACGGTTTCCCGACGGTGACCTGGCCGGGCGCTGCCATCTGGCACATGGCGTGGGCGGATAAGGACGATGCCATCGACTGGCAGGCCTACTTCCACCTGCGCAACCGCCTCATCGTGGCGGCCCTCTACCACGAGGGCGATGCGCGCGGGATTACAAAGTCCATCTTCAAGTCCACCCTCAAGCACACCATGTGCATGGAGTACTCCACCATGGCCATCCAGCTGGAGGCCATGAAGGACTTCCTGGCCGGCCCGGATCAGCTCTTCGACATCCTGGAGTCCTCGCTGCCACGCATCGCGGCGATCCGCAAGGAATTCCCGGACGCCGTCATCATCGAGTCGGCGGATCAGCTGCCCGCGCCCACCGGCGCGCCGGGCGTGCCGACCCGCAACATCGGCGGCCGCCTGGGCAAGATCAAGAAAATCCCGTGGCTCATCAAGTCTGCCAAGCACCTGGTTACCAAGGAAGACCCGGCCCATCACGAGGCGCCGCAGCTCAACCTCACCCCGGAGGAGGCCCGCTGGTTCACGCTCTCCCGCGTGGATTCCGCCACCGTCTCCACCGCGGGCGGCACCGGCGTGGCCTTCCGCAAGCGCGACCGCGAGCTGGCCCTCGAGCTGGTGAAGTCCACCCGCGAGCTGCTCAAGGAAATCGAGGAGGACTTCGATGACCTGCGCGCCGAGTACCGCGCGGCACTGCCGGAGCTGACCTCCCGCGAGTCCTGGCGAAAGGTCTTCGATGCCCAATAAGCTTTCTGTCGCCGAATCCCACGTCCTCGAGAAGATCCAGGACGTGGCCTTCGAGGCCCCCGGTGTTCTGCCCACCGCGCGGGGCTTAAGCCACTTCGGCGAGCACGCCCTGGGGTGGCTGGCTCTCTCTGGTCTGGGTGCCGCTGTGAATTACCAGAAGCCGGCGCGCCGCCGCCAGTGGGTGGCTGTTGGCGTGGGCGCTTTCACCGCGCACGCGGCCAGCGTTGTGATCAAGCGCATTGTGCGCCGCAAGCGCCCGGACTATGACTACGTCAAGGTGGGCGTGAAAACCCCGTCTAAGCTGTCTTTTCCGTCCTCCCACGCGACGTCGACAACCGCGTTCCTCGTGGGCGCCGCGCGCGTTCTGGGAACCCCGGCACCGCTCGTCGGTGTGCCGGTCATGATGGCCTCGCGTATGGTGCTCGGGGTACATTACCCATCCGATACGGCGTTCGGCGCCCTGCTGGGGGCCGCCACCGCGGAAGCATGTCACCGCTATGAAAGGAAGACCGCATGAGCGAACGACCAAACCGCGTCGACGACGGTGAGCAGAGAGTCTTCCACTCTGAGCCGCACACCTCCGGCATCGATACCGGCCGCAAGCGCAAGCCCCCGAAGAACCTCGCCGACGGCATGGTCAAGGCCCTGCGCCCCAAGCAGTGGGTCAAGAACGTCCTGGTCTTGGCCGCCCCTGCGGCCGCGGGTGCGGACTCGCTGTTCCATTCGCGCGTGCTTCTCGACGTCCTCCTTGCCTTCATCGTCTTCTGCATGGGCGCGTCCTCCATTTACCTCATCAACGATGCCCGCGATGTGGAGGCCGACCGTGAGCACCCGACGAAGCGCTTCCGCCCGATCGCGGCGGGCGTGCTTCCGGTGGGCCTGGCCTATGCCATGGCGGCCGTGCTCATCATCGGCTCGATTGGTCTGTCCTTCTTGGCCACGGCGGGCCTGCAGCTCGCCATCGTCATGGCTATCTATATCGGCCTGCAGCTGGGCTACTGCTTCGGGTGGAAGCACATGCCGGTGATCGACATCGCCCTGGTGTCTTCCGGTTTCATGCTGCGGACCATGGCCGGCGGCGTGGCCGCGGGCATTGAGCTATCCCAGTGGTTCCTGCTGGTGGCCGCGTTCGGCTCCCTGTTCATGGCCTCTGGCAAGCGCTACTCGGAGATCCTTTTAGCCCAGCGCACGGGCGCCAAGATCCGCAAATCTCTGGAGGGCTACACGCCCACCTACCTGCGCTTCGTCTGGACGCTGGCGGCTACTGCCGTGGTTATGTCCTACTCCCTGTGGGGCTTCCAGCTCTCCAACGAGTCTGATGGGCCGGCCAGCGTGTGGTACCAAATCTCCATGGTGCCGTTCACCATCGCCATCCTGCGCTATGCCGCCGATGTGGACCGTGGCAATGGCGGTGCGCCGGACGAGATCGCCTTGGAGGACCGCGTCCTCCAGATTCTGGCCCTGGTGTGGCTGGCATGCATCGCCATGGCGGTCTACATCATGCCGGTAATGGTGGGCTAGCCAGCGGCGATCGGGAACAGGGCAAGGCAAGTGCTAAACTCTCTCCTCATGCGAAAATCCGATACACGTACCGCGGCCGCGCTCAGCGCGCTGGCCTCGGTCATCGTGATCGGAGTTTTCTCGTTTTGGGGTGGATTCGCCCGCCGCTGGATCTCCGACGACGGCCTGATCGTCCTGCGCACTGTACGCAACCTCGAGGAAGGAAACGGACCCGTCTTCAACGCGGGCGAGCGCGTGGAGGCCAATACCTCCACGCTGTGGCAATACCTCATCCTGCTCGTGCGCTGGGTAACGAACGCCCCGCTGGAATCCATCGCCGTCAACCTGGGTCTTGTGCTGGCAGTTGCGGCGATGGTGCTGGGGGCGTGGGCCACGGCACGCGCCTTCTTCCGCTCGGGCCAGTTTGCCGCACCGCTGGTGGCTCCCGCGGGCGCGCTGGTCTACCTCGCGCTGCCCCCGGCCCGTGACTTCTTCACCTCCGGGCTCGAATGGGGCCTGTCCATTTTCTACCTCGCGGCCCTGTGGGCGCTGGCGCAGCACTGGGCGCAGTCCCGCGATAGCGCCAGCGCCTACTGGCTAGCGCTGTGGGCCGGGCTGTCCTGGCTCGTGCGCCCGGAGTTCGCGCTCTACGGCGGACTGGCCGGCCTGCTGCTCTTGGCGGCACACCGTAATTGGAAGGCGTGGCTGGGCATCCTCGGCGCGGCCCTTCCCATCCCCGCGGGCTACCAATTCTTCCGCATGGGCTACTACGGCCTGGTGACTCCGCACACGGCGGTGGCCAAGTCGGCGTCGTCAAGCGCGTGGGGCAGCGGCCTGAACTACCTGAAGGATTTCGTGGGGCCTTATGCCCTGTACCTGCCCGTTCTCGTGCTGGCGGGTGCGGCGTTGTGGACCTTCCGCGCCCAGCTGCGCCCGGCAGCGCTGCGCAGCGCCACGACCGTGACCTACCTGATGGTCGGGGCTGCGGCGGTGCACGTGCTGTATGTGCTGCGCGTAGGCGGTGACTTCATGCACGGCCGCATGCTGCTGCTGCCGCTCTTCGCCGCGCTTCTCCCCGTTTTCGTGCTGCCGCTCAAGGGCCTTGTGTCTTCGCTCGCGGTGGCCTTCTGCGCGGTGTGGGCATTCATCATCGTGCTGCGCGGGCATCCGACGGATTGGGATGCCTATGAAAAGCCGCTGTCCATCGTGGATGAGCGTGATTTCTGGACCTATGCCACCCACCGCGAGGCGGGCCACCCGCCGCGCTCGGCGCGGGATTACCTGGGGATGAAGTTCATGCGCGGCTACGAAGAAGCCGGCGAGAAACTCGTTGGCGGAGATGCCCTGGCCACCATCTATGTGGAGGATAAAGAAAAGGACCTGCTCAACTGGCTCACCGTTCCGCGCGAGCCGGGAATGAACGAGCCACCGACGGTGTACTTGGTGAACTTGGGCATGACGTCGATGAACGCGCCGCTCAATGTCCGGGTTCTTGACACGATCGGTCTGGCCACGCCGATGGCCGCGCGCATGCCCCGCGAGGAAGGCGGGCGCGTGGGCCACGACAAATCCCTCGAGCTGGAATGGCAAGCAGCACTCACGGGCGCGGACATCGAGTATCTCCCGCCGTGGTATGACAAGGACAAGACCCGCCAGGCGCGCGCCGCGCTGGACAGCCCAGAAGTGCAGGAACTCATCGCTTCCTATAGCGCGCCCCTGACGTGGGAGCGCTTCCGCGCGAATCTAGCTTTCTCGCTGACCTCGGGGCGCACGCTCATGTTGCCGTCTGACCCGAGCGATTATCCTGTCCATTAGCTTGGTGTGAGCTGGGGAGCACCCCCATGGGTAGGCGAAAATTGCCAGGGTGCGTTACGCTAAACAAGATTCTTGTTATTGATCTGTAACTATCGCTGGCGTGTTGGCGATGTAGTAGTGGCAGTAAAAACGTTAAGGAGAAACATGAGTTCACTAAGCTCTGGCCTGCGGACTCGGGTCCTCTCAGTGGTGGCAGTCATCGCTGTGGCTTTGGGTCTGGTAGTGACCGCGGGTACGCAAGAAGCATCCGCCGCCAACCGGGACTGGCTGCGTGGCGACGCCACCGGTGCCTGCGAGTGGGACCGCGTCGGCTACTGGGTACAGCGCTGCGACGTGTGGTCCCAGGCAATGGGCCGCAACATCCCAGTGCAGATCCAGCCGGCTAAGAACGGCGGCAACGCAGGTCTGTACCTGCTCGATGGCCTGCGCGCTACCGATTCCACCAATGCCTGGATCAATGACGTCAACGCCGCGCGCACCTATGTAGACCACAACATCACCCTGGTGATGCCGGTGGGTGGCGCAGCGTCCTTCTACGCGGACTGGAACGGCCCGGCCACCTATGACTTGGTCAAGCCGGTCAACTACCAGTGGGAAACCTTCCTGACCCAGGAACTGCCGGCCTACCTGGAGGGCAACTTCGGAGTGGCCCGCAACAACAACTCAGTTGCCGGCCTGTCCATGGGCGCTACCGCTGCCATCACCCTCGCTGGCAAGCACCCGGAGCAGTTCCGCCAGGCGCTGTCCTACTCCGGCTACCTCACCACGACCTTGCCGGGCGCTCAGACCTTTATGCGCCTGGCGCTTCTCGACGCTGGCGGCTTCAACATCAACGCCATGTACGGGTCCATCATCAACCCGAAGCGCTTCAGCAATGACCCCTTCAATCTGATTCCGGAACTGGCTGCGAACGGAACGGATGTTTATGTCTCCGCCGCGTCCGGCATCCCAGGGCCGCTGGATCAGCAGCGCTACCGTCCGGAGCACATCGCGGCCGGCGTGGCCTTGGAAGGCTTTGCCAACGGCACCACCCGCCTGTGGGAGCTGAAGGCCCGCGCAATGGGCGTTCGCCTGCAGACGAATTACCCGGCGCAGGGCCTGCACAACTGGGAGCAGTTCGGATACCAACTCGAACGATCCAAGCCACAGGTGCTTAACGTAATGAACGCCTGGTAATCATCTCCTGCGTGGCCGCCGTGCTCTTGAGCACGGCGGCTTTTTCATAGCCATGGTGGGCGTGTCCCCCTTCCCAAAGTCTCAAGTTAAACTTAAACTTGAGAACACATTAGACCGCTCACTACGCGTACGGTGGCGAGTTCCGCAGGAGGGGAACCTGCGGAGCCCGCTCGCGGTAGCGCGTGCCCTCATCTCGATTTACCCCTAACAAGGACTCTTCAATGCCGAACACTGCGTCAACTCAGCCCCGCCGGTCCGCCAAGGCTTCCGGCCTGCGTTCCCCGTCCGCAGCCCGCAAGGGCCTGACCATTGCTGCACTGCCCACCGCCGTGGCCGTGGGCTTTGCGCTGCTGCCTATTGCAAACGCGCAGTCTTCCGGCTCTTCCAGCGACGGAATTACTGATCTTGTGGGCAGCTCCAACCTCTCCGATTCCTTCGCCCCGTCCAATCCGCCGCAGCGTACCCCGGTGGAGACGGAATACCCGAAGATCGAGGGCTTGCCGGAGGGCGTGTCCGTGTCCCGCGTTGAGTACCTGACCAACCGCCACCTCAAGGTCTACATCAAGTCCGCCGCCATGCCGGACAAGGAGCAGGTTGTGCAGATCCAGCTCGCGCGTGACTGGTACTCCAACCCGGACAAGACCTTCCCGGAGGTCTGGGCTCTTGATGGCCTGCGCGCCCGCGACGACGAGTCCGGCTGGACCATCGAGACCAACATCTTGTCCCAGTACGCTGACCGCAACGTCAACCTCATCATGCCGGTGGGTGGCGAGTCCTCCTTCTACTCCGACTGGCAGAAGGAAGACAACGGCAGGCACTACATGTGGGAGACCTTCCTGATGAAGGAACTCATCCCGATCCTGGAGAAGGGCTACCGCTCCAATGGCAAGCGCGCCGTCACTGGCATCTCCATGGGCGGTACCGCCGCTGTCAACCTTGCTGAGCGCAACCCCTGGGCCTTCAAGTACGTTGGCTCCTTCTCGGGCTACCTCGATACCACCACCACCGGCATGCCGGAGGCCATTACCGCCGCGCAGGCCGATGCCGGCGGATTCACCTCCACCAACATGTGGGGTGACCTGTACTCCCAGGATTGGATCGACCACGATCCGAAGCTGGGCATCGAGAACCTCAAGGACATGAAGGTCTATGTCTCCGCCGGTAACGGCAAGGATGACTACGGCCAGATCGGCTCGGTGGCCAAGGGCCAGGCCAACATGGCCGGCGTGGGCCTGGAGGCCATCTCCCGCATGTCCACCCAGACCTTCGTTGATTACGCTAAGCGCGCTGGCGTCGAGCCGGTGGTCAAGTTCCGTCCGACCGGCGTTCACAGCTGGGAATACTGGCAGTTTGAGATGACCGAGGCATGGCCTTACATCGCTGATTCCCTCGGCCTGGACAAGAGCGACCGCGGCGCGGACTGCACCCCGGTTGGGGCCATCGCTGAGGCCACCAAGTCCGGCATCATCGGTAGCTGCGTGAACAACGAGTATGACGTCGCCGAGCGCGGCAAGGCCCAGGACTTCCAGGCCGGTACCGCCTACTGGTCCCCGGAGACCGGCGCACACGCCGTGATCGGCCGCATCGGCGCTCGCTACTCCGAGCTCGGTGGACCGACCTCCTGGCTGGGCTTCCCGACGACCGGCGAGGAAAAGACCCCCGACGGCCGCGGCCGCTACGTCCACTTCGAGCACGGCTCCATCTACTGGACCCCGGAGACCGGCGCTTGGCCGATCCCGAAGGACTTCTTCGATGCATGGGGCAAGAACGGCTTCGAGGGCGGCGACCTCAAGTACCCGGTTGCCGAGGCACGCAAGGTCGGCGACGGCCAGGTCCAGGACTTCGAGGACGGCGTGCTGACCCGCAACCCGGACGGTTCCTTCCACATCGTGCACGGCGCTATCGGCGCGAAGTACAAGGAGCTGAAGGCTGCTGAGTCCGAGCTGGGCTTCCCGGTTGGTGAGGAAAAGGCCGTCAACGGCGGCTTCTTCCAGGAATTCGAGCACGGCAACATCTACTGGTCCATGGACTCCGGCGCGCACTACATCCTCAAGGGCAAGATCTTCGATGAGTGGGGCAAGCACGGCTGGGAGCAGGGCGAGTTCGGCTGGCCGACGGAGGACTACACCTCCATTCCGGCCGGTGGGCTGACCCAGTCCTTCCAGCATGGCGTCATCCGTGAGGTCATGGGCCAGGTCCAGGCGGATAAGAAGTAGGAGAACCGCCATGCGTCTTTTCTGCGCGCGTCCCGCTGCGGCAGCCGGCGCGGCCGTGCTGCTCGCCGCCGGTGCCCTGTTGAGCGGTTGCGGTTCCGCCACCGTCGAGGAGGGCGAGGCCACCGACACCTCCGTGGCGCCGTTGGAGCGTTCCTCCGCGGCGAGCGGCGGGGCGTCGGCAAGCTCGGCGTCAGCTAGTGGGGCGTCGGAAAGCTCTTCGTCGGCGTCGCGCACCGAAGAGGAACAGGACGGGGAGCCGGAAGACCGCGGCGCACGCGAGATCTCCGAGATCCCCGCCCCCGCTCCCGCGCAAGGCCCAGACCAGGACTTCCTGGCTGCGGTGGCGAAGGCCGGCGTCAACGTCGACGGCGTGGAAGACCAAGTGGTGGGTGCCGCGCAGGCCTCCTGCCAGGGCGATGCCGTCACCGCACCGGCAGTGGCCGGACAGCTCATCGAGCAGGGCCGCACCGAGCTTAGCCACGAGGAACTAGTCCGGCTCATCACCGAGCAGGGCCGCAAGCTCTGCGCTCAGTAACGTGGCAGGGATTTTCCAGACAATCCCGTGCCTTCTCGAGGTAGAAATTTCTTCATGCGTAAAACACTTACCGTCCTTGCCGTCGTTGTTCTCCTCGCCGTGATTGGCGGGGGAGCGGTCCACTTCCTCAACACCCGTGAGGAAGGAGAGCAAGGAAACCTTGCGGAGCCCGCCCCCTCCCAGGGGGAGGGCGAAGAAAACGCAACCCCCGAGCAACCGGATTGGTGCCCGCGCGTGGAGTTCATCTCCGCGCCGGGAACGTGGGAATCCGCCGCGGACGATGATCCGATCAACCCGGGGGCGAACCCGAACTCCTTCATGCTGTCGATTACGAATCCGCTGAAGGAGGCCTACGTTCCCGAGGACGTTAAGGTGTGGACGCTGCCGTACACCGCGCAGTTCAAGAACATTAACGCGCAGCACGAGATGAGCTACGACGATTCCCGCAACGAGGGCACCTCGCGCCTGGAGGGCGAGCTGACCTACATGTACGAGACCTGCCCGAACACGAAGTTCATCCTGAGCGGCTTTTCGCAGGGCGCGGTCATCGCGGGTGATGTGGCGGACCGAATCGGCGGCGGCAACGGGCCCGTGCCCGCAGAGAGCGTGGTGGGTGTCGCACTCATCGCGGACGGGCGGCGCCAGGACGGCGTGGGCATTAACCCGGGCGCGCACGTCGGCGGCGTGGGCGCGGAGATTGCCCTGCAGCCGGTCTCGACGTTGATTCAGGGCATCGTCCCGGGTGCCACGATGCGCGGTGAGCGCGCCAACGGTTTCGGGGCGCTGGCGGACCGCACCTTCCAGATCTGCGCGCCGAATGACTCCATCTGTGATGCACCACTGGACGTCAGCAACGGTCTGGAGCGCGCCCGCGATCTTATCGACGCCAACGGCGTCCACGCACTGTATGCCTCTAATCCGGACACCATCGAAGGCACCACGGCCAACCAATGGGTGACGCAGTGGGCCAAGGACACCATCGACGCACAATAGCGCTTGGCGACGTCCCGCCTGCGCGCCATGTAACGGTCGGCGTAGTCCTTCTGATATTTTTAATGTCAAAAGTACGTGAAGCAGGGGTATGTGCCCCGCTCTACCCTACGAAGGAGCTTTCCCACATGGACCTGAAAGCCTTGATCGGCCAGTTCTTCGACGAGAAGGGCAACATCGCCCTGCCGCCCCACCTCACGTTGGCGGGCCTTGCCGAACACGTCTATGCCGCGGAGCAGCAGGCGGGTATCCCGGATCGCCCGGTCATGCGCCAATGGGTCTATAGCGATAACCCGGAGGGAACACCGCGCGATATCACCCGCTCCCAGGTCAATACCCGCATCAAGGCAGTGGCTGCGCGCCTGCAGCAGGTGGGCAAGATGGGGGACCGCGTGGCGATCCTGGCGGGCAACTCGCCCGAGTACATCTTCGGCTTCCTTGGCGCGATGTACGCGGGCATGACCCCGATCCCGCTCTATGATCCGAACGAGCCCGGCCACACCGACCACCTGCGGGCGGTCTTTGGTGACGCTAACCCGTCGATCGTTCTGACCAATAACATCTCGGCCGCGGCGAACCGCGCATACTTCTCGGACCGCCCGGCGGCCGAGCGCCCGCGCATCATCTCCATCGACTCCCTGCCGGATTCCCTGGCGCAGAGCTGGGTGAACCCGCTGGAGACGGAGGAGGGCAAGGCGGCCCTGGCCGCGCTGCAGACCGCGCCGGTGGACCACCCGGCCTTCCTGCAGTACACCTCCGGCTCCACCCGGACACCTGCGGGCGTGCTGCTGACAAACCGCAACATCATGACCAACGTGCTGCAGATCTTCACCGCGGTACAGATCAAGCTGCCAGCGCGCGTGGTGTCCTGGCTGCCGATGCACCACGATATGGGCATCATCCTGGCGGTCTTCGTGACGATTCTGGGCCTCAACCTGGAAATCATGACGCCGCGTGACTTCGTGCAGCAGCCCAAGCGCTGGATTGATCAGCTCAAGCGCCAGCCCATCGATGAGCAGCTGCAAGGTACCTATGCCGTGGTTCCGAACTTCGCCCTCGAGCTCGCCGCGCGCTACGGCGCCCCGGCGGAGGGGGAGAAGCTGGACTTCAGCAACGTCGATGGCATCGTGATCGGTTCGGAGCCGGTGACCGAGTCTGCGGTGAATTCCTTCTGGGAGACTTTCGGCAAGGAAGAGTTTGGCCTGCGCCGCGATGCCCTGCGCCCGTCCTATGGCATGGCGGAGGCCTCGTTGATTGTCACCACGCCGCAGACTCCGGAGCGCCCGGTCATTTCCCACTTCGACCGCGAGCGTCTGGCTCAGGGTGAGGCGGTCATCGTGGAGAAGTCCGCGGATTCCGTGGCCTATGCCTCCTGTGGCCAGAGCGTCGTGGCCCAGCACCTGACCATCGTGGACCCGGAGACCAAGACCGAGCTGCCGGATGGCCGCGTGGGTGAAATCTGGCTGCACGGCGAGAACCGAGCCGCTGGCTACCTGGACCGCGCGGAGGAAACCGCCTCGACCTTCCACAACACGCTGGGGGAGCGCTTGGCGGAGGGCACCCGCGTGCCGAATGCCCCGGAGGACAATAACTGGTTGGCCACCGGTGACCTCGCGGCAATCGTGGATAACCAGCTCTACATCACCGGTCGCCTCAAGGACCTCATCGTGGTCGCAGGCCGCAACCACTACCCGCAGGACATCGAGGGCACCGTGCAGGAGGCCTCGGGCCACGTCCGTGCGGACTCCATCGCGGCCTTCTCCGTGGAGGGCGGCAGCACCGAGGAGCTCGTGCTGCTCATCGAGCGCGCCGATGGCGCCAACCCGGCCGATGACGCCGCCGCGTCCGAAGCCATCCGCTCCGCGGTTTCCGCGAACCACGGCGTGACCCCGGCGGTCATCCAGTGGTTTAACGCAAACGAGATCAAGCGCACCTCCTCGGGCAAGATTGCCCGCCGCGTGGCCAAGAAGAGCTACCTCGCTTCCTAAAGCCCACGCCGCTTAAACCCCCGTTCCCGCGCTACTGCGGGGCGGGGGTTGCTGCTGCCTGTGGGTATGTCGGTTATGAAACCCAAGTTAACAAAGTGAGATAATCATTCGATAACCCCTATGTACGCTTCGACGTGCGCGTTTTTGTGCTGCGCAAAATCGAATGCAGAGTTAGATATTTTTTAGTCCGCGTAAGAAAGCTAGAGATTTATGACCGTTGAAGAGCTACGTGGCTGGTTGCGCACCTGGGTTGCGCAGACCACCGGCCTGTCGGCAGAGGAAATCACGGACACCAAACCGCTGGAGAATTTTGGGCTGTCCTCGCGTGACGCAGTGGTCCTTTCCGGCGAGTTAGAAAACCTCCTCGGCATTAAGCTCGAGCCCACCGTGGCCTACGAGTACCCCACCATCGCGCAGCTGGCTGAGCGCCTGGTCAACGGTGCAGCCGCTGCAGGGGAGAGCGCACCGAAGGAGGCGTCGCCACGCCCGGCCACCATCGCGGGCGGTGACATCGCCGTCATCGGTTACGCTGGCCGCTTCCCGGGCGCTAAAAACGTTGATGAGTTCTGGACCATGCTCGTCGAAGGCCGCGCCGGCACCGGCCCGCTGCCTGTCGGACGCTGGTCGGAATACTCTTCCGATCCCATTACCAGCGAGAAGATTGAGCAGCAGAACACCGACGGTGGCTATATCGAGGACATCGCTTCCTTCGACCCCGAGTTCTTTGGTCTCTCCCCGCTGGAGGCGGCCAACATGGACCCGCAGCAGCGCATCCTCATGGAGGTCTCGTGGGAGGCCCTCGAGGACGCCGGCGTACCCGCCAACCAGCTGCGCGGCACGGCCACCGGTGTCTACATGGGCTCCACCAACAATGACTACGGCATGCTCATTACCGCCGACCCGGCGGAGATGCACCCTTATGCCATGACGGGTACGTCCTCAGCGATCGTGGCTAACCGCCTTTCCTACGCCTTCGATCTGCGCGGCCCTTCCATCAACGTGGACACCGCGTGCTCCGCCTCCCTCGTGGCGGTCAACCAGGCGGTCAAGGACCTGCGCGTGGGTGCGGCTGATACGGCACTCGCCGGCGGCGTGAACATCCTGGCTTCACCCCACGCCTCCATCGCCTTTAGTGAGCTGGGTGTCACCTCTCCCACCAGCGCCATCCACGCCTTTTCCGATGATGCCGATGGCATCGTCCGCGCGGATGCCGCGGGCGTGCTCGTGCTCAAGCGCCTCGAGGACGCCGAGCGCGATGGCGACACCATCCATGCCGTCATCAAGGGCACCGCGGTCAACTCCGACGGCCACTCCAACGGCCTGACCGCCCCCAACCCGGAGGCGCAGGTCGACGTCCTCGAGCGCGCCTATGCCGACGCCGGCATCCGCCCGCAGGACGTGGACTACGTCGAGGCCCACGGCACCGGCACCATCCTCGGTGACCCCATCGAGGCCACCGCGCTCGGCCGCGTGTTGGGCCCGGGCCGCCAGGCCGCGAACCCGACCCTGCTGGGCTCCGCCAAGACCAACATCGGCCACTCCGAGTCCGCCGCTGGCGTCGTGGGCCTCATCAAGGTCATCGAAGGCATGCGCCACGGCGTCATCCCACCAAACATCAACTACGTGGGCCCCAACCGCTATATCGATTTTGACGCAGAGCACCTCGAAGTGGTCGAGGATCCGCGCGAGTGGCCTGAATACTCCGGCCAGAAAATCGCCGGTGTTTCCGGCTTTGGTTTCGGCGGCACCAATGCGCACGTCGTCCTTACGGACTACCGCGGGCTGACCCACCAGGACACCCCGCAGGTCGCCATCGGCGAGGGCCAGCCAGTAGCCCTGCCGGTCTCCGGTTTGCTGCCATCCCGCCGCGCCGCGGCAGCGGCTCACCTGGCGGACTACATCGAAGCGGAGAACCCGAACCTGCTCTCCCTGGCCCGCACCCTCGCGCGCCGCAACCATGGGCGTTCGCGTGCGGTAGTAACGGCGTCGTCAAGCGAGGAAGCTGTCAAGCGCCTGCGTCAGGTCTCCGAGGGGACCGTCTCCGTCGGGATCGCCGCGGCGGATTCCCCGACGGTGCACGGACCAGTCTTCATGTACTCCGGTTTCGGCTCCCAGCACCGCAAGATGGCCAAGGACATGATCGAGATCTCGCCGCTGTTCAAGGAGCGCTTGGAGGAGCTTGACGCCATCGTCCAGCGCGAATCCGGCTGGTCCATTCTGGAGCTGGTGCACGACGACGCCCAGACCTATAACACCGAAACCGCGCAGGTAGCCATCACCGCCATCCAGATCGCGCTGACGGACCTGCTCGCCACCTTCGGCGTGCGCCCGGCGGGCGTCATCGGCATGTCCATGGGTGAGATCGGCGCGGCCTATGCTGCGGGCGGCATCATGGCGGCCGACGCCATGCTCATCGCCTGCCACCGCGCGCGCCTGATGGGTGAGGGAGAGGCCTCGCTTCCCGACGATCAGCAGGGCGCCATGGCCGTCGTCGAGCTCTCCGCCGAGGAGATTGACGCCCTTCCGGGTTCCATCGAACCTGCCGTGTACACCGGCCCCGGCATGACCACCGTCGGTGGTCCGCGCGAAGAGGTCCTCGCGCTGGTGGAGCGCCTCGAAGGCGAGGGCAAGTTCGCCCGCGCGCTCAACGTCAAGGGCGCGGGCCACACCTCCGCCGTCGACCCGCTCCTCGGTGAGCTCTATGCGGAAATCGCCGGCATCGAGACCCGCCCTCTGCACACGACGCTCTTCTCCTCCGTGGACCGCGGCAAGGTCTACCGCCCCGGTACGGTGCTGCACGATGAGGATTACTGGATCCGCATGACCCGCAAGCCCGTCTACCTGCAGGACGCAGCGGAGGCAGCCTTTGCGGCGGGCCACATGCAGATCGTTGAGATTTCCCCGAACCCGATTGCGCTCATGGGCCTGATGTCCACGGCCTTTGCTGCGGGCAAGGCGGATGCGCAGCTGCTCTATAGCCTGAAGCGCAAGGTGGATCCCACCGAGTCGCTGTTGGATCTGCTGGGCAAGCTCTACGTCGCGGGAACTCCGGTGAACTACACTAAGGTCTTTGGCTCGGGCGCGCTTGTCGCCGCCCCGCATACCCGCTTCCGCCGCCAGCGTTTCTGGACCAACGCTCGTCCCTCGTCGGGTGTGTCCGGCCTGCCGGGCGCGCGCGTGACGCTGCCGGAGGGCGCGGTGGCGTTCTCCACGAACGCTGACCAGGCGCCGAGCGCGCTGGCCATCCTGGAGGCCGCCGCCGAGGCCGTCACCCCGGGCGCGCACATCGCGGCGAGCGAGGAGCACCTGGATCTGCCCGCGAAGGGCGAGGTCACCACCATTGTTCGCCGCACGCTGGGCGGGCTGTCGGTGGCGGTGCACTACGTGGATGGAGCGACCACCAAGCTTGTTGCGGAAGGTTTTGCCTCGACCCTTAACCTTGCAGAACCCACCCCGACGGCCGAGCCGAGCCTGCCGCAGGCCGTGACCGCGCCGCAGTTTGCTGACCCCGACGTAGGGGTCGACGCCGTGCGCTGGGACCCGGAGAAGGAGAGCGTGGAGGAGCGCTTGGCGCTCATCGTGTCGGAGTCCATGGGCTACGACGTCTCCGATCTCCCGCGCGAGCTGCCGCTCATTGATCTGGGCCTGGATTCGCTCATGGGCATGCGCATCAAGAACCGGGTGGAGAATGACTTCCAGATTCCGCCGCTGCAGGTGCAGGCGCTTCGCGACGCCTCCCTCGCCGACGTCATCACCATGGTCGAAGAGGCCGTGTCCGAGCAGCCCGATGCCGCAACCGCAAGCGCCGACGCGACCGCCGACGCACCCTCCGCGCTCACCGAGAGCGACGACACCACCCCAGACGCCTCCGCGGTGAGCGCGAAGGGCGGCGAAGGCGTGGGCGTTGCACCGCGCGATGCCTCCGAGCGCATGGTCTTCGGCACCTGGGCCACCTTCACAGGTACGGCCGCAGCCGGCGTGACCTCCGCGCTACCGCAGGTCAGCGATGAGGTGGCAGAAAAGATTGCCGAACGCCTCACCGAGCGCGCTGGCATCGAGGTCACTGCGCACCAGGTCCACGAGGCCGAAGCGCTGGAGAACCTGGCGGACCTCGTCCGCGAGGGCCTGGAGACTGAGGTCGAGGGCAACATCCGCGTCCTGCGCGAGGCCGATGGCCCCGCCGTCTTCATGTTCCACCCGGCCGGCGGCACCACCGTGGTCTACCAGCCGCTGACCCGCCGCTTGCCTGCCGACGTCGCCGTCTACGGCGTGGAGCGCCTCGAGGGCAGCCTGGAGGATCGTGCCGCCGCCTACATCGAGGACATCCTGCACTACGCGCGCGGCCGCAAGGTCGTGCTCGGCGGCTGGTCCTTCGGTGGCGCGCTGGCCTATGAGGTGGCCTACCAGCTGCAGGAGCGCGCAGCCCGCGGTGAGGACACTGCGGAGGTTGCCTTCATCGCTCTGCTGGATACCACCCAACCGGCCCACCCGGCACCGAAGACGCTGGAGGAAACCAAGGCCCGCTGGGGTCGCTACGCCGCCTTTGCCAAGAAGACCTATGGCCTCGACTTCGAGCCACCCTACGAGATGCTGGAGACCGTGGGCGAGGATGCTCTCATGGCCATGCTCGCGGAATTCCTCAGCTCCACCGACGCCTCCGAACACGGCCTGTCTGCCGGTGTGCTGGAGCACCAGCGCGCATCCTTCGTGGACAACCAGATTTTGGGCTCGCTGGATATGGGAAGGTGGGCGTCGGTAAGCGTGCCCGTCATCCTGTTCCGCTCCGAGCGCATGCACGACGGCGCCATCGAACTCGAGCCGGCGTATGCGGAGATTAACCCGGACGGCGGCTGGGGCGTTATCGTGAAGGATCTGGAGATTGTGCAGCTGCCGGGCGACCACCTGGCGGTTCCCGACGAGCCCGCAATCGGTATCGTGGGCAAGCACATGGAGGAATGGATCGAGGAGAAGATTCGGAAGTGACTAGCACCGCTGACAAGCTAGCGGACCTACGCGAGCGCCTCGAGCGCGCCCAGGATCCTGGTAGTGAACGCTCCCGGGCACGCCGCGATGAGGCGGGGCGCTCGACTCCGCGCCAACGCATCGCCGCGCTTCTCGACGAAGGCTCCTTCGTCGAAACCGGCGCCCTGGGCAAGACCCCCGGCGACCCGGACGCGATTTACTCCGACGGCGTGGTCACCGGCCACGGCCGCATCAACGGCCGCCCTGTCTGCATCTATGCCCACGACAAGACGGTGTACGGCGGTTCCGTGGGCGTGACCTTTGGTAAGAAGGTCACTGACATCATGGACCTGGCCATCAAGATCGGCTGCCCGGTCATCGGTATTCAGGATTCCGGCGGCGCGCGCATCCAGGATGCGGTGACGTCTCTGGCCATGTACTCCGAGATTGCCCGCCGCCAGCTGCCGCTGTCCGGCCGCAGCCCGCAGATTTCCATCATGATGGGCAAGTCCGCCGGTGGCGCGGTGTATGCGCCGGTGACCACGGACTTCATCATCGCCGTCGATGGTGAGGCCGAGATGTACGTGACGGGCCCGAACGTGATCAAGGAGGTCACGGGCGAGGAGATTTCTTCCCACGACTTGGGTTCCGCGCGCCAGCAGGAGCTCAACGGCAACGTGTCTGTCGTGGTGCCCTCGGAGGATGAGGCCTTTGACATGGTGCGCGATTTGCTGGACCACCTGCCGCTGACCTGCTTCGACGAGTCCCCGGTCTTCGACGCGCCTACTGATGAAGAGGTGGCTGAAGACACCGAGCTGGATTCCTTCATGCCGGATGATACGAACGCCGGCTACGACATGATGGACCTGCTCACGCAGCTTGGCGACGATGACGATCTCATCGAGATCCAAGAAAACTACGCCCCCAACGTCATCACCGCTTTTGGGCGTATTGATGGCAAGGCCGTGGGTTTTGTGGCCAATAATCCGATGCACTCGGCGGGCTGTATCGATGCGGATGCCGCCGATAAGGGCGCGCGCTTTATCCGTATTTGCGATGCCTACAACATCCCGCTGGTCTTCGTGGTGGATACACCGGGTTACCTGCCGGGCGTGGACCAGGAGAAGGCTGGTCTGATTCACCGCGGCGCGAAGTTCGCGTTTGCCGTGGTGGAGGCCACCGTGCCAAAGGTTTCGCTCATCGTGCGCAAGGCTTATGGCGGTGCATACGCCGTGATGGGTTCGAAGAACCTGACCGGTGATATCAACCTGGCGTGGCCGACAGCCCAGATCGCCGTGATGGGCTCGGCCGCCGCGGTGGTCATGATTGCCGGCAAGCAGCTCGAGGCTGCCGAGACCCCGGAGCAGCGCGCCATGACGAAGAAGATGTTCATGGACTTCTACGACGAGACCATGACCGCGCCTTATGTCGCCGCGGAGCGTGGCTACCTCGACGGCATGATTAAGCCCTCCGAGTCGCGCTTGGCTCTGCGCCGCGCGCTGCGCCAGCTTGCCGATAAGCAGGAGAAGGACCTGCCCAAGAAGCACACCATCTCCCCGCTCTAGCGTCGTTTAAGCCTGGCGATGAGGCGAAGAAGGCCTGCGGATCGCGCTGAATTTTGTGTCTCGGCGTAACATGTGAGCCTGTTTTATCCGATAGGCCTAAAGACTAGGAATTCAATCAAAGGAGAAACCCAATGCTCTCTAGCGTTCTTGACCTCAGCGGTGACATCATCAACCTCGTCATCATGCTGCTCAACCAGGCCGGCGTAGACGTTTCCGCCCTGAGCTCGAAGTAAGCCAGCGCTTCTAGCCCCTCCTTGCGGAGGGGCTTTTTTACTCCCAGACCGGGCTGGGGATGGGGACTGGCGGTCCACCGTCGGGAGGCAGCCACGCCATGCGGCCTTCGATGCGGTCGATGCGCCCGCGATACGTGGGGCGGGCGGGGTCATCGTCATTGATGGCGTTGTGGTACTTACATAACGGCACGAGATTGTCGAGGTTCGTCGGCCCGCCATCCTGCCACCTTCTGATGTGGTGCATTTGGCATTCCGCGGCAGGTCTTGTGCAGCCGAGCCAGGCGCACGTTGGATGCTCTGCGCTGAGCAGGAGCCGCTGTTTATCGTTGGCAAAACGGCTCCCGTAATACAGATTCACCGGCCCCTCGACCGGGTGGAAGAGCGAGACAAAGCCTCGCTCGGCAAACTGCGTGCGGAGAAATTCCGCGCCGGTCATGGTGCCACCGTCAGTTGCCTGCAGAATAATATCGTCGCCCTCACCGCGCACAATCTTGTCTAGCTGCTCTAGTCGCACAATGACGTGCGCATGCAAGGCTGGTTTCGGTGCGCCGCTGCCAGAAAAGACCTCATGGACGGCCTTCAGCAGGTCTTCGGAGGTGGCCTTAAGCGTGCCCACCAAATTCGCAATTTCGCGGGGACGGTCCGTGATGATGAGCTTATGCATACCGGTTGCACCACGCCGCACGCGGACGCCGGGGCTAGGCTCGGGTTTAAGCTCCGAGAGTCGTCGCTTCGCCACGCGCGCAATCTCCCCCTCCGGGGTATTGCACAACTCCACTCGCAAGTCCCATGCTTGGCGCGAGTTCTTGACGCGTGCGACGTGTCGCTCAATCTGCAGCAGCGTATCCAGCGCATGGTCCGTCTCCCGCGCACGGCGCTGCTTGGCAGTGAAAGCAGTCTGGCCAAAATAAACGCGGTGAAGTCCTTCGAGCTGCCGCGCCATGCGAGGCGTCGCGCCCAGCGCCAGCATCTCCTCACGGGTGTGGCCTGCGCACAAGGACACGACGTGCATGCCGCGAGCAAGTGCCCCGAGTAAGTCCCCCAACTTCATGCCTCACACCCTAAACCGGCCTAAAGCACCCCGCAACCGGAACGCCAAACTCCCAGTTCAAACGCTCAATCGCACGGCGTGAATGTGCCACTTCGACCGGAGAGTAGTCGTGACGCGTTGGGCCTCAGCGGATGCTCAAAAATGAAGGCAGGTCCCCGGTGCCGTGTAGGGCGAATTGGCAGTTCAAGCACAAACCTTAGGCGCGGGAGCGGGAAGCAAAAGCCGCGATGGCGCGCCAGCCAAAGAAGAAGAGCGCGGACATCACGGTAGCCACGATGAGGAAGGACCAGTGCGGCAGGCGCCCGTTGACCAGCATCCACAAAGCCATGCCGCCGATGACGGCGCTGAGCCACACGACGGCGCCCTCCTTCCACAGGCCGCTCAGCTTCGTTGCCATGATGATGACCCAGCCCACGAGCGCGCCCACGGTCCACGGCCAGAAGGCATCCACCCACGAGCTAAAGCTCAAGCCACCGTGCGCTAGGCGGGCGAGGATGGCGAAGAGGGCGAGAGCGAGGACGTCGATAAGCGGGGCAACGCGCATTTAGGATTCCTTCCGGTTCAACGCCGCGTAAGAGAAGCCATCGCGGGCGTAGTGAGCGAAGTAGATGACCCATCCAATGATAGTGATGAGCGCAAAAGAAATAAGCCGGTAGATGATGGCCGCGGAGGTGGCGTGCACCACGGTCAGGCCCGTGGCCACCAGCGGGGTGATGAGCGCGGCCTCCACCGTGCCCACGCCACCCGGGGTGACCTGCGCGGAGCCAGCCAGCTTCGCGGCGAGGAAGGCCAGTGCAACGCCGGCCAGGGTGGTGTCATCAGCACCGGCGCGCAGCCACGGGATCTCCCCGGTCACCGCCCACACGGATGCCCACAGCGCAGCCATATCCCCCAGGCGGTGAACTAGCGACGCCCCGGCAACCACAGCAAAGGGGCCACGCGAAAGGTGGACCTCGCCGAGGTTGCGGACCTCCTGAATCGCGCGGTCCCGTTTCGGGCCGGGCCGTAGCTTGCGCAGCCAGCCCTCGAGGGTCACCGGGTGCGAGGTCAGCCAGAAGACGCCGCCGAGTGCCGCGAGCATGAGGACAACCGTGGTGATCAGCGATCCCAGAGCCATATCCGCGTTGAGGAAAAACACCCCGCCGAGACCAATGAGCGCGAGGAACATCGAGCTAATGATCGAGGACAAGAAGAGGAAGTAGCTGCACAGCGCCACCGATGCGCCCCAGCGGCGCTGCACCTGGAAGGTGAGCAAGGCCGAAAAGGCAGGGCCCGCCGGCAGAGTCGTGGACCAGGCATTCGAGGCGAGCGTAATGGCGTAGGTTTCGCGCAGTGGCACCTTGACGCCGCCCGCGCCGATGAGCCGCTTCATCACTTCCGCCATGCCCGCGATGGACAGCAGCGCGAAGAACACCACCAGCACCACGGGGAAAGGTTCAGCGTGGCGCAGGCGTTGTAGCCCCTCGGAGATGAAGTCCAGCTGGTCGCGGAAGAACCACGCCAGCGCGGCCAGAATCAGCAGGGAGACTATCCAGGTCAGCCAGTTCTTCTTCATCGATCATCCGTGGACTTAAGGCGCTTGACCAGCTCGGAGAAGGGGATGAGCTCGGTGTCGGTGTCGGCGCTGCGGTCCCCGCGTACAGGAGCATCGCTTGGCGACGCCTCCTCAACCTGTTCTGCTGAAGTCACAGGGGAGTGGGGCGCGTCGTCCTGCGCAGCCGGTGCGGCCTCTTCGTAGTTCAGCGCTGGGGCGGTGGGCGCCGGTGCGGCAGCGGATGCGGTGGCCAGGGCCGGCTCGGCAGCCGGGGCGTTGTCGCCGCCGAGGCGATGGGTAAGGCGGGTGAGGAAGCGCGGAGCCCACCAGTTGTCCTCGCGCAGGAGGTGCATGACGGCGGGGACGAGGAGCATGCGGACGATGGTGGCGTCGATAAGCAGCGCAAAAATCATGCCGAAGGCGATGTACTTCATCATCACGATGTCGGAGAAGCCGAAGGCCCCCGCCACCACGATCATGATGAGCGCGGCCGCCGTGATGATGCCGCCTGTGTGCGCGGTGCCCGCAGCGATGGCCTCGTCCGTGGACGCACCCCGGCGGCGGGCCTCCACCATGCGCGAGACCAGGAAGACCTCATAGTCCGTGGACAGGCCAAAGACGATGGCGATGATGAGCACCAGAATCGGGCTCATCAGCGGACCGGCGGTGTAGTTGAGTAGGCCGGAACCGAGGCCATCGACGAACATGAGCGTCAAAATGCCCAGCGTCGCACCCAGCGAGAGCAGCGTCATGATGATGGCCTTGAGCGGCAGGATGAACGAGCCGAAGACCAGCGCCATGAGGATGAAGGTGGCCAGAACCACGTAGAGGGCCATCCAGGGCAGTGTGTCGAAGAGCGCGTCGAGGGACTCGACCTCCATCGCCGGGGTGCCGCCGACATAAAGCTCCACGCCGTCGGGTGCCTCAATGTTCTCGAGCTCGTGGACGATGCGCGCGTAGTCCTCGCGGTCCTGGATGCCGGCGCCGAGGACGGTCGTGCCGTCGACGGTCGCGGTCTTCGGGCCCATCGGTTCGGTGAGGCCTTGGATGGAGCGGGCTTGCATGACGACGTCGACAAGCTGCTCGTTGGTCGCGTTCTTCACCACGAGCTTGACCGGCTCGGTGCGGAAAGAGGGAAATTGCTCGTTGAACTGGTCCTGCGCCACGCGCGCGTCCTGGTTGGGCGGCAGGTAGGTCTCGTTGATGCCGCCGAATTTCACGCCCAGCACCGGCATGGCCAGCGCGATGAGCAGGGCGCAGATGGCGGTGGTCATTAGACCCGCGCGGCCCATGGCCCAGCGCGGCATCCGGTACCACCACGTGTCCTCGATGCGGCGCCCGCGGCGCGAGGTCTTTCGCACAGTCCACTTGTCGATGTTGGGGCCCAGCATGCCAAACAACGACGGCAGCACCATCACCGACAGGAGTGCGGCGAGGCCGACGGCGGAGATGGAACCATAGGCCACCGACTTAAGGAAGGCCTGCGGGAAGAGGAAGAGCCCGGAGAGGGACACGGCCACCATCGCGGCGGAAAAGACCACGGTCTGGCCGGCGGTGGCGGTGGTGATCGCCACGGCCTCCTTGGTATCGCGGCCCTTGTCCAGCTCCTCGCGGAAGCGCGAAACCATGAACAGGCCATAGTCGATGGCCAAGCCCAAGCCCAGCAGCGTGACGACGGCCTGCGCAAACACGTTGACCTGCTGGAAGCCAGCCAGGATGGACAGGATACCCAGGGAGCCCAGGATGGACAGGCCGCCCACGACGAGCGGCATGAAGGCCGCGACGACGGAGCCGAAGACAATCAGCAGCAGCAGTCCGACGAGCGGCAGCGCGGCCTTCTCCGCGCGGGAGATGTCCTTGGCCATGCCCTCATCCAGCGCGTCGGCCACGGCCGTGGCGCCCGCGACCTGCACGGGGACGTCGGCAGCGTGCAGCGAATCCTCGATGGTGCGGAAGTCCTTGAGAGTCTGCTCGCCGTCGCCCTTCAGCCCGATGGCGGCGAAGGCCGTGGAGTGATCCTGCGTGATGAGGTTCGGGTTGCGCTTATCAAAGTAGCTGGTGACGGAGTCGATCTGCTCCGGGTGCTGCGCCTTGAGCTCATCCAGGAAGGCCTTGGCCTCGGCGGCGTGGGCATCGGGGTCATCGAAAAGCAGGATGACGTCGCCGGAATTGTCCCGGCCGAAAGTCTCGAGCTCGATCTGTGTCGCGCTTGTCGACGCCGCCGAAGGATCCTCCCAGCCCTCCTGGCTCATCCGGTCACCCAGGCGGGTGCCGAAGCCGAAGAAGAGGCCGAGGATGAGACCCACGATGATGAGCGGGATGACCTTGCGGTGGGCATAGGAGAAGCGGCCCCAAGAATAAAACATGCGGCTCCTACTTGTGCTCGGGCGCGCGGTCCGGCAGCAGCGCGGACAGCGGGCGGAAAGGCTGCAGCCAGGCGCCGCCTGGAGGCAGGTTGTCCAGGTTCACGCGCGGCAGCGGTTCGCGGAAGACACCCTCGATGTCTTCGAGGTCGACGAACTCGATATCGGGATGGGTCAGCGCCCAGGAGGTGTGCTCGTGGAATCCAAGCACGCAGGTGGGCAGGCCGGAAGCGGAGAGCTGCTCAAGCAGGTGCTGGAAGTTCTGGCCGTCGGCAGAAGCCACGATGACACCGGAGAGGTTCTCGCGGTTGGCCTTGATGTACTCGACCATGTCGGGGTCAACATCATCGTCCTCGTGGAGCTTCGGCTTGGCAAAGACGGCGAAGCCGACGTTGCGGATGGCCTCGACCCAGGGGCGGATGACGTCGGCGCCGCCGGGGCTGACGTTGGTAAAGACGGCGGCCTCAGGGGTGGCGTCGTTATCGAAGGCCAGGTCCACCAGCCAGCGGCCGATGGCGTCGAAACGCGGGCGGTAGGCGGCGGTGGGGCGCCCGCCGAGGATGGCGCCGAGCCCCATGTCCATGTTGGGTGCGTCCCACACCAGAAGGTAGGTTCCGGCCATTACTTCTTCTCCCACAGGTACTCGGTGATGACGTGTTCCTTATCCAGGCCTTTGCCCTCAAACTTGGTGATGACCTGGCGGTCGGTGAGGATGGGGCACTCCGGCCAGGGCCAGCCCTTGTAGTCGAGGGAAGGCTCGACCTCGACGAGCTCATTAATCCATTCGGCGTAGCCGGCGTGGTCGGTGGCCACGTGGAGCACGCCGCCGGGTTTCAGGCGGGAAGCAAAGAGGTTGAGCGTGCCGGATTGGATGATGCGGCGCTTGTGGTGGCGGGCCTTGGGCCACGGATCCGGGAAGAAGATGCGGATACCGTCGAGGGACTCGGGCGCGAACATGCGCATGAGAACCTCGATGCCATCGCCGCGGACCATGCGGATGTTCTCAATGTCGTTGCGGATGATGGAGCCCAGCAGCTTGGCCAGGCCCGGCTTGTAGAGCTCGACGGCGATGATATTGGTGTCCTGCTCGAGTGGCGCCATGGCTGCGGTTGAGGTACCGGTGCCGGAGCCGATCTCGACGATGGTCTTCGCCCCCTCGCGGCCGAACCAGGCGGGTATGTCGAGGGGTTCGTCGGCAAGCAGGCGCCCCAACCTAGGCCAGTTCTCCTCGAAGAGGGCGTTCTGGTTGTCGGTGAGGGTGCCGCGACGGAAGGTCACGTTGCCGAGGCGTGGGTAGTCCAAATCATTGTTGAACTCGGCGTTGAAATCCGTCTGGAGGCCGCGGCCGTGAGGCATCTGCGCGGCGGGATTTTGGGAAGAGTCTGCGCTATTCATCAGTTGACATTGTTCCCTTAAGCAGGGGTGAGGGGCAACGTGCCGCGCCGTGGAGGGTGGAGGGGCACCTCGGTGGAGGCCACACAGGTCGCGGTGGGGTAATAGGACGGGCGTACGGGATGAGCGATCCACAGAAACAGAACCCCCGTATGGGGGCGATTGAGGCCGGTGGGTGCCATATTTCACACTCCGCTGTCCTCGACATAGTCGATATGAACTGGGTGGATATAACCGGGGTGGCGGGCATTACACATTCTGTTATCACCAGTGTCCGTACTCTGGTTGGTGAAACGTCGTTGGAACCTTCGGCGAAATAAAGCACCCTGGCCACACCGACCACAGGAGAATGTGAGATGACCGCAACTATTAAGGGCCTTGTAGGTGAACTGCCCACGAAGAACGAGAAGCTTATTTCGTGGATCAGTGAGAGTGTCGAGCTCTTCCAGCCGGAAGAGGTCGTCTTCGTAGACGGCTCCCAGGAGGAGGCTGACCGCCTCGCCGCCGAGCTAGTGGAAAAGGGCACCCTAATTAAGCTCAACGAGGAGAAGCGCCCGAACTCCTACCTGGCTCGCTCGAATCCTTCGGATGTTGCCCGCGTGGAGTCCCGCACCTTCATCTGCACCGAGACTGCTGAGGACGCTGGCCCGACCAATAACTGGGCCCCGCCGGCAGCCATGAAGGAAGAGATGACCGAGGCCTTCCGCGGCTCCATGAAGGGCCGCACCATGTACGTCGTGCCGTTCTGCATGGGCCCGATTAGTGATCCGGACCCGAAGCTCGGCGTGCAGCTCACCGACTCGGCTTATGTTGTGCTCTCCATGCGCATTATGACCCGCATGGGCCAGCAGGCCCTGGACAAGATCGGGGACAATGGCGACTTTGTCCACGCTCTGCACTCTGTGGGCGCCCCGCTGGAGCCGGGCCAGGAGGATGTCGCCTGGCCGTGCAATGACAAGAAGTACATCACGCAGTTCCCGGAGACCAAGGAGATTTGGTCCTACGGCTCCGGCTACGGCGGAAACGCCATCTTGGCCAAGAAGTGCTACGCGCTGCGTATTGCTTCCGTCATGGCGAAGGAAGAGGGCTGGATGGCAGAGCACATGCTCATCCTGAAGCTCACCAACCCGGAGGGCAAGAAGTACCACATCGCGGCCGCCTTCCCGTCCGCCTGCGGTAAGACCAACCTGGCCATGATTACCCCGACGATTCCGGGCTGGTCGGCAGAGGTCGTGGGCGATGACATCGCGTGGATGAAGCTGCGCGAGGACGGCCTGTACGCCGTCAACCCGGAGAACGGCTTCTTCGGCGTGGCACCGGGCACCAACTACGATTCCAACCCGATTGCCATGAAGACGATGGAGCCGGGCAACACCCTGTTCACCAACGTCGCGCTGACCGACGACGGCGATGTCTGGTGGGAGGAAATGGGCGAGGCCCCGGAGCACCTCATCGACTGGCATGGCAACGACTGGACCCCGGCTTCGACCACCAAGGCGGCTCACCCGAACTCCCGCTACTGTGTGCCGATTACGCAGTGCCCGTCCGCTGCGCCGGAATTTGATGACTGGAAGGGCGTCAAGATTGACGCCATCCTCTTCGGCGGCCGCCGCGCCGATACCGTCCCGCTGGTGACCCAGGCCTTCGACTGGAACCACGGCACCATGATTGGCGCCCTGCTCTCCTCCGGTCAGACCGCTGCCGCTGAGGGCAAGGTCGGCGCCCTGCGCCACGACCCGATGGCCATGCTGCCGTTCATGGGCTACAACGCCGGTGACTACCTGCAGCACTGGGTAGATATGGGCGAAAAGGGTGGCGACCGTATGCCGGCCATCTTCCTGGTGAACTGGTTCCGCCGCGGTGAGGACCGCCGCTTCCTGTGGCCGGGCTTCGGCGAGAACTCCCGCGTTCTCAAGTGGATTGTGGACCGCATCGAGGGCAAGGTCGACGCCGTCGAGACCGTCGTGGGCCACACCGCCCGCCCGGAGGATATCGACCTCACCGGCATCGACTTCGACATCGAGGACGTCCGCGAGGCCCTTTCCGTGAACCCGGCCGATTGGGCTGGTGACATGGAAGACAACAAGGAGTACCTGACCTTCCTGGGCTCCCGCGTTCCGTCTGAGGTGTGGGACCAGTTCACCGCGCTCAAGGAGCGCGTTGAGTCTGCCTCCTAATCTTCGCGGTTAAACGGATGCTCCCCTGCGGGGGAGTATTCGTCGTTTTGAGGGGTTAAGCGCGCAGGACGAGGACCAGGTTGGAGGTGAGGAACTCGCGCAGCACCGGCACCTTTGTTACCCACCAGGCCCAGGCAGGGTGGTAGCGCGGGAAGGCCGCGAGGAACTCTGCGCCCTGTGGACTCGGCGGAGCCACGCTGCGCGCCCAGTCCAAGCCCTCGCGGGCGGAGAGCGCAAAGAGCGAGGTGCCGAAGACATTCTTCGGCGGGTGATCGTGGCGGCGGGTATAGCGGTCGCGGGCGAACTCGCCGCCCACGTAGTGCTCCCACAGGCCGGTTTCATGCCCGCCAAAAGGCCCTAGCCACACCGTGTAGCTCAAGATCACCAGCCCGCCGGGCTTGGTTACGCGCAGCATCTCCTCACCCATGTCCCACGGGTTGGGGATGTGCTCGGCCACGTTGGAGGAATACGTGATGTCGAAGATGTCATCCGCGAAGGGCAAACTAGTGCCGTCGCCGCGCACGGCCTGGGCCACCTCGATGCCGGCGGCGGCCATCTCGCCCACGTCCGGCTCCAGCCCGACATAGCTGGCCCCGCGCTGGGCAAAGGCCGAAGCGAAATAGCCGGGCCCGCCCCCGACGTCGAGCACGCGCGCGCCGGTGAGGGAGAGGGAATGGTCGCGGGAGAGGGCGTCGACAAGAGCGGCGGTGTCCTCAGCCAAGCCGCCATAAAAGACCGCGGGCGCTGTCTGCTCGAAGCGGAAGGAGCGCAGCAGCCGCCAGGAGCGGCGCAGTGTGGCCAAGGCACGGGTGCGTTTCATAACCCACTAGGCTAGTTCCTCGACATGAAAATCCTTCTTTTGTGCTGGCGCGATTCCACCCACCCGCAAGGTGGTGGCTCCGAGCGCTACCTTGAGCGCGTCGGGGAATACCTCGCTGCCCAGGGCCACGAGGTGGTCTTCCGCACCGCGCGCCACATGAACGCCGCCAAGCGCGAGCGTCGAAACGGCGTGCTCTATTCGCGCGCCGGGGCCAAGTTCAGCGTGTATCCGCGCGCGCTGTTGTGGATGCTGTGTGGCGCGCGCGACGTTGACGTTGTGGTGGATACCCACAACGGCATCCCCTTCTTCGCGCGCCTGGCCACCCGCGCGCCCGTGGTGATCCTGACGCACCACTGTCACCGCGAGCAGTGGCCGGTGGCCGGGCCCGTCCTGTCGCGGCTGGGGTGGTTCCTGGAATCCTGCGTGGTGCCAAGGATCTACCGTGAGAACACGTGGGTGACGGTCTCGGAGGCTTCGAAGCGCGACCTGGAGAAGCTGGGGATTCACGGCGCGCACATCATTGAAAACGGCGTGGACCCCCTGCCGGAGCACGTGCCCACCTTGGAGCGCGAGGCCGATATCCACCTGGTGACGCTGTCGCGCTTGGTGCCGCACAAGCAGATTGAGCACGCGATGGACACCGTGGCGCGGATTCCGGGCGCGCTTCTCGACGTCATCGGTTCCGGCTGGTGGGAATCCCACCTGCGCGAGTATGCGCGCGCCCACGGGGTGGAGGAGCGCGTGCGCTTCCGCGGTCAGGTGACGGAGGATTATAAGCATGCGCTGCTCGCGCGCGCTGATGTCCACCTCATGCCGTCTCGAAAAGAAGGCTGGGGTTTGGCAGTCATGGAGGCGGCCCAACATGGGGTGCCCACGGTAGGTTATGCGTTCGGCCTGCAAGACAGTGTTATCGACGGCAAGACCGGTGTGCTGGTGCGGTGCGAGGAGGAGTTCGCGCCGGCGGTGCGCATGCTTGTCGACGACCCCTCCCTCCGCCACCGTTTAGGCAACGCGGCACGCGAGTTGGCGGCTACTTTTTCGTGGGAGAAAACCGGTGCGCGCTTCGAAGAGTTGCTAGAAGCGGAAGTGCGCACCAGGCGGCGCTAAGCCCCCACGGGGCGGGTGCCGGTTGCGCGTTGGTGGTGGCGACGATGCGGCCGTCCTCGACGACCGCGCCCACACCGAGCTCCTCCAGCCGGGCGAGGTCGCGCGTGTTCCAGGCTTCGGTGGCCGCTAGGTAGCGAGGCGATGGCTCATCCACTGTCACACCGTCGACGGTGAGCTCGCCGGAGTCGAGTTTGTTGGCGGCCTTGGAATAGGGGTTGAGGGCAATGCCGCCGTCGAGCGGTACCATGGCAGGGCGGTCGGCGAAGAAGGTCAGGCGGCCGTCGAGCTCTTCGACGAGCTGGCGGTCGATGCCCGTTTCGCGTGGGCGTAACACGGCGAGCTCCCGCGGTGCATCGGGGGCCTGCAGCAGGCAGGCGCACAGCGCGAGTGCTGCGGGAAGCTGGCGCAGGGACGCGATACCCGCCACGGCCAGCGGTAGGGCGAGCAAGGTGAGCTTGGAGGAATCACGCACAAGGCCCGCGCCGGGGATGTGCTCCACGGCGAAGGCGATGAGACCGGGGGCGAGTGCGCCGAGGATGGCCAGGCCCATGCCGAGAACCGCCAGGGCCGCGAGCGGGCGCAGCTCGCGCCGGGGAAGGCGGGCAGCGCCCAGGACAGCGAGGGCGGCGACGGCAAGTCCCGCCAGGGCGAAGCCCTGCGCGCGGGAAGCCGGTACTGCTGCGGCATTCCAGATGCCGCCGAAGCCGAGCAGCGAGCCGACCGCACCCACGTAGGCCTCCGCGCGCGGGGCGAAGGCCGCGGCCTGGGCGGCGGGGTCGCCGTGGGTGGTAGGCGAACCGGCCACGAGGCTTGGAACTAGCCACGGCAACCACAGCAAGACTGAGCCGCCCGCGAAGAGCCATCTTCTTCGCCCTTCGCGCTCACAGACAACCGCGATGAGCCCCCCGAAGAGGCCGCCGGTGGGCGTCAAGGACGCGGCCCACAGCGCCAACCACGCCACGCGCGGGCGCGCATGGAGGCAACCCCACGCGATCACGGGCGCCAGCCAGGCGGCGACCGCCAACGACCACTGGCCCTGCAGGAGGCGCTCGATGATAAAAGGATTGGCCACCGCGCACGCCATCGCCGCGGCTGCCGCCCACGGGCTGGACTCGCGCACCCACCGCCCCGCCACCCACGCCGAGGCGCTCGCGGCAGCAAGGATGAAGACCCTGGCCAGCCACGCTCCGCCGAATAAGGCAAGCACCCCGTCCTGCGGGGCGTTGCGGGCGGGAAGATCACCGGCGCCGAAGGCGGCGGCGCTCAGGGCTGGGCGGTCAAGGAGCACCATGTCGCGCCACAGGAACTCGCCGGGCAGCACGAAGGGCCAACACACCGCGAGCACGAGTACCACGCCCCACGCGCAGAGGGCGGCGCGCACCGCAAGGGATGCTCGGGACACAGCCACGGGCGCCTACGCGCTCTGCGCCGCATGGCGGCGCATGAACATCGCGGCCGCCACGGCCAACAACGCCACGCCGATGGCCTTGCCCAGCCAGCCGACGAGGCTCAAGATTTTGACCGTGTCGATCACCCGGCGAACCGAGTCGAGGCGTTCGGTGCGGGTGGAATCGGACCAGGAGAGGGGGACGTCGAGAAGCGCACGCTCGTGTGTGTCATCGGCATCGACCATGGCCTGGGCCTGGCGCGCGTCCGTGGCCCAGAAGATGCGCGGGTGCTCCTCCTCGTTGACGATGGTGCCGGTCGTGGGCTCCACCCACACCGTGCGGCTCACGGCGTAGAAAGGCTCGAGGATGACGTGTGATTTCGGCTTGAGGTTGTAGCGCTCCAAGGACTCCGCGGAGTAAAAATCGCCCGCGGGGCCGGAGCGGTGGGCTTCGAAGGCGAAGACCTCCCCGAGCGAGACCGGCGCGACATCCTGGTGGAAGACGTAGGTGGGGATGCTGTCGAGCTTCTCATCGCGCAGGAAATCGATGGGCTCCGTGTCCTGGGTGAGCGGATCGAAGAAGGGATAGGAGCGCTGCTCCGCGCCGGAGGGGAAGAAGTAGCTGATGCCGTCGCGCTCCACCCGGTCTTCCACCTGCACGTCGAAGGCGGGAAGCTCGATGTGTTGCGTCGTGTTCGGCCCCGCCACCGGGTAGGTAGATTCGCGGTTGAGCTGGGATTCCTCGGTGATGTGCGCGATGGTCTCGCCGTTGAAGGTGAGGTCCACGGTGGACTGCGCGCGGGCCACGGAATCCTTCTTCGCGGGGGCGGTGGTGGTGTGGCGGGTGAACGTGGCTCCGTCGTGCTCCGCGTGGATCTCTAGGTTGAGGTCCCTGGGCAGCGGGCGGGATTGGTTGTTGTACAGCGGCGGAAGGATGGACCCGAGTATGAGGAACACCGCGGCGGCAATCGTCACCTGCGCTAGGCGGGAGCGAAGGAACACGTCAGCTCCGATCGGTCGAGGGATTCACTGCAGAAATAGTATCGTAGTGGGCCATGCGCTTTCTCCCTGAGCTCGAAGGCGTGCGTGCGCTGGCAGCATTGGCAGTCGTGGTCACGCACGTGTCCTTTCAGACGGCCACTGGCTGGGCCTGGGCTGAGCGCCTGGATTACGGGGTGGCGGTCTTCTTCGTGCTCAGCGGTTTCTTGTTGTGGCGCCGGCGGCACGTGCACACGGCGGGGCAGTACGCGCTCTCCCGCGTGGCGCGCTTGGCGCCGCTGTATCTGGTGTGTGTGGTGGTCGTGCTCGCCTTGCTTCCCGACGCTTCCCCCTTAACCCTCCCGCAAGTCATCACCAACCTGACCGGTACGCAGCTCTATATTGCCGATGGCCTGGTTCCCGGGCTCACGCAATTGTGGTCGCTGTGTGTGGAGTTCGCCTTCTATGCGGTGTTGCCGCTGTTGGCGTGGTTGTTGGATAAGCTCTCGGCGCGCCCGCGGGTTGCGCTTATTGCTGGAGCTGGCGTGCTGAGTTTGTTCTGGGGCTTCCTGCCGTTTGTGGCCGGGTATGAATCCGGCGATGTCAATACGCAGATTTGGCCGCCCGCGTATTTCTCGTGGTTTGCGGTGGGAATGCTGGCCGCGGAGGCGGAGGCAGCTGGCGTGCGTGTGCGCGCCGGGCGCATTGTGCGGCCCGCTTGTTGGGCGGTGGCCGCGGGCTGTGTGTGGCTGGCCAGCCGCGAGTGGTTCGGCCCGCAGGGCTTGGTGCATCCAGAACCGGGTGAGTTTGCGCGGCGCATTGCGGCGGGGGCGGTGTGCGGGGCGTGCATCGTGGTGCCGGTGGCGCTGGCCCCGCGGGAAAGCTGGCTTTCTTCCGAGGTGATGCGAGCGCTGGGCCGCTGGTCTTATGGTGTTTTCATGTGGCACGTAGCGGTGCTGGCCATTGCCTTCCCGCTGTTGGGCGTGTCTGCTTTCTCCGGCTCTGCCGGGGATTTCGCGGTGGTGTTGGTCTTCACGGTGGTCGTTAGCTGTGTGCTTTCTGCTGCGACCTACGCGCTTGTCGAGGTCCCCGGCCGCGACCTCATCCGCTCCTTCGCCCGCGGCCGCATCACCATTCCGCGTTCGCTGCCGCGCCTCGCCGCCGATTCCGCGAGCTCTGGCGGTTCCGGATCCCCTGCCAACGCCGCCGGTTTTACTGATTCCGCCGGTTCGGCGGGGCCGTAGACGGCACTTCACACATGGCATTTTCCAGAAGGCATTAGTCAAACGGTTTACTTGACCCCAAACAAACCTTTTACATCGCCGCAGATGGTTTCCCTGCCCCCAAAGACACCTTTTGACTAGTACCTTTTGAGGGAAACCATCTGGGGCGGGGCCGGGTACTTAGGACGTGCGGCGGGATGGGAGGCAGGCACACGTGATGGCCGCGGCGCAGAGCAGTTGCACGAGCAGCGAGTCGCCGGCGTAGCCGTCCGTGGGCCAGGGTGCGCGGGCGAGCATCGCGCCCGCGGCCAAAGTGAGCGCGCCCGCCAGGTAGTCGGGGCGCAACGTGGTCCAGCGAGTGATGGCCCACGCCGCGGCAGCGGCGGCCACACCGGGCAGACCTGCGACGAGAGCCATCGTTGCCGCGATGAGCAGGGCTAGAAGGACACGCGCCGAGGAAGACGAGTGGGTAGCAGGGCTGGACGAGGCGGTGTTGTGTGCCGTGTAAGCAGCGGAGGCGGCGGGGGAAGCGGAGTGAGGGCGGGGGCCGCGGGCCATGACGAGCAGGCACAGCGCGGTGGTCAGCGCGGCGAGCGCGCCGCCGAGGCCCAGGCCGACGCGATAGGCACGGTCGGCAGCAAAAGACATGTGGAAGGTGCCACCGGCACCGGCGGGAATGAGGAAGGCTTGCGTGTCGGCATCGATGGAGCGCGGCTCGAGGGACAGTGGTTCCGAGCTGGAGGCCGGCGTCGAGTCCGGCGCTGAGTCTTGTGCTGAACCTGGCGTCGAGACCGCGGCTGTGCTGGGGGAGCGTAGCTCGCCGTGCAGGCCCTCGTTGAAGGCACGGCCGGTGATGAGGAGGCGGTCGTGGTCGGCGGGCTCGATGGTCTCACCGGCAGCGAGCGGGGTATAGCCGTGGTCAGCGCCCGATGCGGCCGATGGGGTAGCGCCGGCTGCGGCTGAAGGGCGGTCAGAGGAAGCGGGAAGGGGCGCGGGCAAGGAAGACGCGGTATCGGTCAGGGCCGCCCAATCGCCCGTGGTGCGCACGAGGTGCTGACCGGCGGGCAGGTTGAGGGTGGAGTTGGGGGCGTGGGGGGAGCCGTCGATAAGCACTGTTTTCCCACCGGAGACCCGCACCGTCATGTCGCGCGGGGTAGTAAAGGAGCGGATGAGGATGTGCTCGTTGTCCTGCTGGAAGAGGAACTGCTCGGCATCGGGCGAGGTATCGGGCACGGTGACGATGCGCCGCGGGGTGGGCTGATCCACGATGGAGGCTTCCGCAATTCCGGTGCGGCGCTGCGGCTCGATACGGATGGTGGAGGCTTTCGCGCCGGGCACGCGAATATTGCGGGCGCGGTAGGCCTCCATGGTGACCGTGACCTTGGAGTCGCCATTGTGGATGGTCACCTCAGTCGTGCCCGTGGTCATCAGACGCAGCGTGGGCGAGGTCCACGTGGAATCGGAGTGCAGCTCCAGCCAACCGGAATCGCCGGGCGCGGGCCACCACGCGGTGGAGTTCTCGTCGTCGACGGCCGCTGTAAGAGAACGCGCCGGGTTCGCCCCGCCGAAGGCAGAAGCATCCGCGGCAGAGGAGGACGCGGTGACGCGACCATCGTGCTCCACCACCTGGGTCAGCGGGCCGGCGGAGGGGTAATCGCGCAGTCGATTGCGCACGGTGGAAGGGTCATCAGGGGCCAGCAGCGCGGAGACCGGGCCGGAAAGCGTGCCGTAGTTGCGGTCGCGCAGCGCAGGCGTATCGGTGACGATATCGGCGTTGGAAGAGACGAGCTCGTGAGGGCCGGAGAGGAGCGCGAGCGACTCGCCGCCGCCCGCCACGCGCGGCGGATCCGCAGGCGCCAAGTTCATGGAGAGGTCGGGGTCGAAGACCACGACGTCGACCTCCCCGAAGGTGTGGACCTCGCCCGGGATGTGGTCCGAAGAACCAGACATGAGGTCGTGGCGCACCGCGACGGCCCCGATGCCTAGGCGTTGCAACACTAAGGGCGCGGTGGCAGGGTCGCGTTCGATCTGCGCCATCGCACCGTCCAGACCACGGATTGCCTCGGGCGGGATGAGGGGAACGGCGTCGCGGACGGCCCAGGGGACGTCGAGAAGCGGCTGCGCCGGCTCATCGCGCGTCCACCCCCAGTCCTGGCGGGCAAAGGACGCCGGTGGGTAGATGAGCACGCGCGTATCCAGGCTGTTCATGAAAGAAGCGGCCTCCTGCCAATAGCTGGGCACCTCCTCGTAGGCCCCCTTCGGCAGTAGCCTGCCCGCCCACGCCGGGGCGGTCGCGCCCATCACCACGAGGCACACCAGAAGGCCCGCTGCTTCACGACGCCCCAGTGCCAACGTCCGCGGCAACCTCACCCGGGCGGCAATCGCGGCCACGCCGAGAACCAGCGGGATGCGCACCAGCGGGTCGAACTTGTGCACGTTGCGCAGCGCGGCCAGAGGGCCATCGAGCGCGTCGAGGTACCAGGTGGCATGCGTGCCGAGCACGGCCACCCCCACCAACAGCATGAAGGCCCACTCGCGCGGCAGCCGGGCCAGGCCCATAAGACCCAGGGCGGCCACGGCCACGGTGACAAGCACGAAGACCGGCTCGGTGGCCAGCTCGTTGCCGGCGACGCGCTCGGTATCCACAAACGGCGCCCAACTGGTGGTGCCGCGCAGGATTTCCGCCAGGTTGAGCCACCGCGTGGTCACACCAGCAGACTCGATGAATTCCGTAAAAGGCGGGGCATAGCGGCCCAGGATGAGCAGCGGGGTAATCCACCACGCGGATACCGCAGCGCACCCAGCCAACCACACCAGGCCAGTCTTGCCCGCGCGCCGCCACAGCAGAATCACACCCGCCGGCAGGCAAGCCGCCAGCGTGGCCGTGGCGTTGACCGCGCCCATGCACGCCACCGCCACCACCGAGGGCGCGGCATCCCGCCAGTACAGACGGCCCGACCGCAGGAAAGGAAGCAGCACCCAGGGGGCCAGCATGACCGGCCAGGTCTCCGAGGAAATCGCACCCAGCGTGGTCAGCGTGCGCGGGGAGAGCGCATAGAGGAGGCTGCCCATCAGCGCGGCATAGCGCGGCGCGGCGGGAAGCACCGTGCGGACCACGCGAAAGAAACCCAGAAAGCCCACCGCCAGGACCAGGAACCACCAGGCGCGCTGCGCTATCCAATCCGGAAGCGGATCCGCCAGCAAGAAGAACAAGCCCTGCGGGAAGAGATATCCATAGGCCTGGTTCTGCAGCTGGCCCAGCGTGAAAGTATCGGTATAGGCATGCAGGGCGCCGGCCAAAAACCCAGCCGGGTTGGCCACCAGATCATGCTTGGTATCGGCGGCGGTCAGCCCCCACGGCTGCACCAGAACCACGAGGGCTAAAAAGAAAAGCCTCCCGATGCGTGCGCGCACGCTACTCGCGGGAGCCGTACTCCGGCCCGCCCATCACGGCGTCGGAGGCCTTGACGGAATTATCGTTTGGAACGGCATCTGCCTGCGAGAACTGCGCGATGCCCAGGATGGTCACGACCCCCAGCGCTACGCCAACGACCGCGCTGCCCAGGGCTGGGCCCAGGGTGCGCTTGTTGAGTGAATCGCTGTCGAATGCCATGGCGCCAGATTCTAGCAGCTCGATGCCGCCTTTTAGGAGTGGCTCTCCGCGGCGTCGTCGTCCTCTTCATCGTTCTCCGGCGGAACGATGAACACCGGCAGGCCTGCGTTGCGCACGATGTACTCTGCGGTGGAGTTGTTCCACAGCGAGCGGAAGCCCGTGAGCGCGCGGGTGCCGGTGACGATGACATCGATGTCGAGTTCGTGGGCGGCGTCAACAATCGCGCTCTGAATCGTCGTCACCGATTCCACCAGGTGGGCATGGCCGCGCAGGCCGAGGGACTCGGCCTTGGCAATACCGCGGTGGCAGATGGCGAGGGCCTCCTCGTAGGCCGGGTCATCCTCCACGCTGTCTGGTGAGACCGTGGATTGGTGCAGCCCGGTGCGGCTGACCGCGCGGGCGGCCTGGCGCGCGGACGGTTCCCAGGCGGTGAGGATTTCGACATCGGTGGGGCGCAGCAGCCGCGCGGCGTATTCGAGGGCGCGGTCGGCGCGGTCGGAGCCGTCATAGGCAATGAGCATGGTCTCTCCGTTATTCATGTGACCATCCTAACAACCGGTTGTTGCCCGCGCGGGTGCTTCAGGCACACTGGTGTGCATGAAAAAAGCAATGCCCGCCCTCCTGTTGAGTGCTATCTGTGCGCTGAGCGCGTGCAGTACGGAGCCTGAGCTTTCCGATGCCCCGCCCAGTGAAACCAGCGCCGCGGCGTCGGGTGACACGTCGGACGATGCGGCACCACAGGAAGCCGCGCCTGAGGACGTCCGCGCCCGCGCCGCCGCCAAGCTCATGCCGCCGGCGCTGAACTATGACGATGCGCGCGCCAAGCTGGAAGCCGGCGTGGGCGGGCTCTTCATCCCGAGCTGGGCCGACCCGGAACTGCTGGGCGACGGCCCCCGCGGCCTCAACGCCTTGCGAGAGGAGTTGGGCCGCGACTTCGAAGTCTCCATCGATTTCGAGGGCGGGCGCGTGCAGCGCTTCTCCGAAATCTTAGGGGACTACCCCTCCCCGCAGGCCATGGCGGAGGGCCATAGCCCGGAGGAGGTTGAGGCCCTGGCCACGGAGATCGGCCACAGCCTGCGCGCCCACGGCGTGACGGTGGACTTCGCCCCCGTGCTCGACGTGGATGGGGGAGACCTGGAGGTCGTCGGCGATCGCGCCTTCTCCACCGACCCACAGGCCGCCGGCGAGTATGGCGCGGCCTTTGCCCGCGGGTTGCAGGCCGCCGGTGTGAAGGCCGTGTTCAAGCACTTCCCCGGCCACGGGCGCGCCTCCGGGGACACGCACCTGGGTGAGGCGGTGACCCCGCCGCTGGAGGAGCTCTCTGGTCACGAGTTCGTGCCTTTCCACACGGCAATCCCGCAAGCCCCGGACGCGGCCCTCATGATGGGGCACCTCGTGGTACCAGGCCTCGGCGACGAGCCCGCCTCCCTCAACCCGCGGGCCTACCAGTTAGCCCGCGAGGAGCTGGGCTTCGAGGGCACCATTTACACCGATGACCTGGGAGGTATGGCTTCCATCTCGGAGAATTTCAGCGTGCCGGAGGCCGTGGCCGCAGCCCTCACCGCCGGGGCCGATATGCCGCTGTGGTCCACCGACGATGACATCAACGCGGTCATCGACGCGGCCGCCGACGTGGTGGCCCAGCAAGAGGGCGACTAGTAAAAACCAGCTGGCAGCCGTTAATCTCGTACACGTGAAAAAGGCAATCGGACACAGCCAACAGCGACGCAAGGGGCTCCAGGTGACCCTTGGCGTGCTCGTCGGCCTGATACTCATCGCCGGCATCGCCTATGCGTGGGACGTCATGGCTAACCAGCACAAGGTCCCGCGCGCGACGTCGGTCGGCGGCGTGGACATCTCCCGCATGGAGCGCACCGCTGCGGTGGAGAAGCTGGAGCAGGAGCTTGGGGACGTCGCGGCCCAGCCCGTGGATATCCGCTCCGGGGAGAAAAGCTCGCAGCTTATCCCCCAGGACTCCGGCCTGAGCCTGAACTACCAGAAGGCCGTCGACGGCATCCCCGATGCCTCCCTGAACCCTTTCTCGCGCCTGTACAGCTTCATCAAGCCCACCCAGGAAATCCCCGTCGCCGTGGACATCGATGAGGGCCAGCTCTCCGGCCAGCTCGAGCGCGTGGGCAACGAGCTGAAGATCGAGCCGGAAGACGGAAACTTGGAGCTTATCGACGGCTCCCTCAAAGAGACCAAACCCAAGCTCGGCCAGGCGGTGGAAGAGGGAGTGCTGCACGAGGGCGTCGTGAAGCACTGGCTCGACCCCGAGGGCGTCGACGTCGAGCCGATGGTGGTGGAGCCTCAGATTAATGATGAGGCGATTGAGGCCATGCGCACCGGGGATGCCGCCCGCGCGCTGGATAACCCGCTCACGCTGAAGGGCGAGAACAACACCACCGGCACCTTGCGCAAGCCGGAGATTTCCCAGTTCGTCTCCATCGCCGCGGAGGATGGCGAGCTACGCCTCAAGGTGGATAAGAACCGCGCGCGCGAGCTTTTCCAAGAGCGCATGCAAGGCTCCGAGGTGCCCGGCACCAACGCCAAAATTTCCTTCAGCGGCAACGACAAGCAGATCACGCCCTCGGTGGATGGCTCCATCATCGACTGGGAGAAGACCCTCGAGGGCTTCGAGGACCGTGTGAGCAGCGAGGACGACCGCGAATGGGATGCCGATTACAAGCCGGACCCCGCAGACTTCACCACGGAAATGGCAGAGAAGGCCACCTTCGATGAGACCGTGTCCGAGTTTTCTACCGGCGGTTTCTCCGGGGCCTCCGGCACCAATATCCGCCTGGTGGCCCAGGAGGTCAACGGTGCCGTGGTCAACCCGGGTGAGACCTTCTCCCTCAACGGCTACACCGGCCCGCGCGGTACCGCGCAGGGCTATGTGGAATCCGGCATCATCATCGACGGCCACGCGGGCAAGGCCGTGGGCGGCGGCATCTCTCAGTTCGCCACCACCTTGTACAACGCGGCCTACTTCGCCGGCATGGAGGACGTGGCACACACCCCGCACTCCTATTACATTTCGCGCTACCCGGCTGGCCGCGAGGCCACCGTGTACGAAGGCGCAATTGACCTGCAGTTTAAGAACACCTCCAACCACCCGGTGCGCATCGAAACCAGCTTTGGTGACGAGATCACCGTGCGCTTCAAGGGCGTGAAGACGGTTGAGGTCGAGTCCATCAACAACGGCCGCTGGGCCAAGACCGAGCCGCAGCGCAAGTCGGTGAGCGAGGACTGCTCGCCGTCGTCTGGCACGCCGGGCTTCACCACCTCGGATACCCGCGTGATCAAGGACCTCTCCGGCAAGGAAATCTCCCGGGAGACCACCACCACGGTCTATGACCCGCAGCCCATCGTTACCTGCGGTTAAGCCATGACCCGGCCGATGCACACCGCGGTGAAGGACCCGGCGGACGTCGATCAGCTGGCCCAGCACCCAGTGAAGTTTGGTCGCGTCGCCGGCCTTTTCGCAGCCCACCGCGGCACGCTGCTTGTGGTGGTAGCGCTCATCATCGCCACCTCCGGGCTGACGGTGGTGCAGCCTTTCTTGGTGCGCCGCACCGTGGACGAGGCCATTCCCAACCACGACACCGCACTGCTGTTGTGGCTGGTGGGCGGCATGCTGGCCATCACCGTGGTCTCTCAGGCCATCGGCGTTATCCAGTCCTTTTTATCCGCGCGGGTGGGGCACACCATCATGCACGAGCTGCGCACGCAGGTCTTTGCCAACCTGCAGCGCCAATCGCTGCAGTTCTTTACCAATAACCGGGGCGGCGAGATCCAATCCCGCCTGACCAATGACATCGCGGCGATGCGCGGCATGGTGACCACCACCGCGACCTCCGTGGCTAGCAACCTCACCATGACGGTGGCCACGTTGGTAGCGATGGTGGCGCTTTCGCCCACCCTCTCGCTGTTGTCCTTGCTGGTGCTGCCTCCCGCCGTGTGGCTCACGCGCCGCGCCGCCGTTCTGCGCCGCAGCCTTATGGAGAAAAACAGCCAAGCCCAGGCGGAACTCCAACAGACCATTTCGGAGAACCTGTCCGTCTCCGGCATGCGCCTGGCCACCACGTTGGGCGCGCAGGAGCGGGTCTATTCGAGCTTCTCGGCCACCTCGCGTTCCCTCATCCGCTTGGAGCTCGAATCCCAGCTGGCCGGGCGCTGGCGCATGGCGCTGACCCAAATCATCTTCGGCGTGATGCCAGCCCTGATTTATCTCGTGGCCGGCCTGCGCCCGGGCATAACCATCGGCACCCTCATCGCGTTTAGCACCCTGCAGACCCAAATCTTCCGCCCGATTACCGGCCTGCTCAACGTGGGCGCGCAGTGGGTAGCGTCGATGGCGCTGTTCAGCCGCATCTTCGAGTACCTGGACTTGGAGCCCGAACTCACGGAGACCACCCAGCCCGCCCAGCTTGCCGACGCCTCCCTCACCCTCCACAACGTCTCCTACCGCTACCCCGGCACCGACACCGACGCGCTTTCCGACGTCTCCCTTTCCATCCCCGCCCATACCACCACCGCCCTGGTGGGGCATACCGGTTCCGGCAAGTCCACCGTCGCTGCACTTATGGCGCGCTTGGCTGACCCGACCACCGGCTCCGTGCGCCTGGGCGGAGTCGACCTGCGTGACATTCCGCCGGAGCAGCGCGCGGAGGTTATTGGCGTGGTCTCCCAAGAGACCTACTTGATCCACTGCACGGTGCGGGAGAACCTCCTCTTCGCGCAGCCGGAGGCGAGTGAAGAACAGATGTGGGCGGCCCTGCACTCCGCCCGCGTGGACGAGGTCATCGCCGCGCTTCCCGAGGGACTCGATACTCTCGTAGGCTCGCGCGGCTACCGTTTCTCCGGCGGTGAGCAGCAGCGCCTCTCGCTTGCCCGCACGCTGCTGCGCCGACCGCAGGTGCTCATCCTGGATGAGGCCACCTCGGCCCTGGACAACGAAACGGAGCGCGCTATCCAGGAAGCAGTGCTTGGTGCGGACGCCACCCGCCTGGTCATCGCGCACCGCCTGTCCACCATCCGCGATGCCGACCAGATCGTCGTCCTCGACGCCGGCCGCGTGGCCGAGCGCGGCACCCACGCTGAGCTGCTGGCCCGCGACGGCGCTTATGCGGCGCTCCTTCGTGCCGCGAAAACTACTGGTGATCGTTCTTAGAGAGCCCCGCCAAGAAACCTAGGGATGTTAGCTTTCTATCTGGAGTTTGTTAAAGACCGAGAAAATATATGGCTTCGGGATTGTCCTGAGGTACCTTCTTGCCGCGCCCCAGTGGTTGCCCATGAAGATTCACGTCTACCTGGCGATATTGACAGTGTTAATGGTTGTGCTGGTGGTTGCATGGCGCTCTTGGTAAGCGTTTCGCAGTGAGATAGTTGCCACCAATGTGCCTGGGCAAGGCTGCTAGAGCCCCCGTAAGGGGGCGGTGAGGTCGATATCACTCAAAGTGGAATGGCAGCTACCAATACCGCAGTTTAACTGCGAATATAATTATTATCTGCGCGGGGGGGCGATTACTTGAGAGGGCTAGCTGGTTTTATGGGAAGCGGGCATTTGTTCGATATCGCATTTCTTCTTCTAGGTATAGGGTCTAGCTATGTAATCCACAGGCTACCGTTACTTAGGCTAGGGGCCCGGGTAGGTGCCTTACCTTCTTGGGAACGTCGCTCTATGTGGGTGAAAGACTCTTAGCGATGGGCCGGGCCATGGTGTGTAAACCGTGTGGAGTGGATTGCGTACAGCTGATGAGGCGCGGTGTCTCATTACACAACTCATGTAAAGGACCTGTTTCCGTGAACAAGATCTCTCGTACCGCTCGTTCGGTCACTTTCGCAGCAGTCGTAGGCCTCTCCCTGGGAATCTCCGCTCCGGGCGCCCTGGCCGAGGAAGCACCTGCCGTTGAGCAGGGTGCCGTGAACAAGGCAAACATCGATTTCAGCAAGAAGGGTTCGATTACCCTCTACAAGAAGAAGGGTGCTGAGTCTGACACCCCCGCGACCGGTGGGGAGATGGGGAACGTACCGGGTGACCCTCTTTCTGGTGTGACTTACAAGATCACCAAGCTTGACTACGACCTGCAGAATGGTGACTGGTCGACCTTCCCGAAGTCGGCTGCAGATGTCAAGGACGAAAACAAGACTAACACGACGTTCGAGCTGACCACCGATGCTGAGGGCAAGGTAGCCTTCACTGATCTTCCGTTGGGCATCTACCTCGTTGAGGAGACCGGCGCTCCGGCTGGCATCGTTTCTGGTGCTCCGTTCATCGTGTCGGTGCCGATGGTTAACGAGGCCTCCGACGCGTGGAACTACGATGTTGTGGCCTACCCGAAGAACACGGAAACCAAGACCGAGAAGACCGTTAAGGATGCGGATAAGAACATCCAGGACGCCTACTCCTACACCATCAATGCGGATGCCCCAACCTGGGGCGAAGGCAAGAAGCTGACTGCTTTCCGTTTCGAGGATCAGCTGGACAAGCGCCTGGACTTCCAGCAGGTTACCGAGGTCAAGGCCGGCGACACCGTTCTTGAGGCCGGCGACTATTCCGTGAACAACCCCGCTGAGAACGGCAACAAGCTTGTCGTGAAGCTGACCGATGCTGGTCTTGCCAAGGTCAAGTCCGGTGACAAGATGTCTCTGACCTTCGAGGTCAAGCGCAAGGAAGTGGGCAACACCACTGAGCTGACGAACCAGGCTGACGTCATCTTCAACAACCCGAACACCGGCAACGAGGTCAAGAACAAGACCAATGAGGTCGTGACCTACCACGGCAAGCTGAAGGTTGTGAAGAAGGACGGCAAGGAGGACGGTAAGGTCCTGGAAGGTGCTGAGTTCGAGCTATACCAGTGCACCGCGGCAAATAAGCTGGGCGGTAAGTTGACCGTCAAGGAGCAGGACAAGTGGACCACCGGTGCTGACGGCACCATCACCATCGACGGACTGCACGTCACCGACTTCGCAGATAACGCACAGGTCACCGACATCAAGAAGTTCTGTCTGAAGGAAACCAAGGCTCCAGCGGGCTACGCACTGCCGGAAAACCCTGTTACCGAAATTGAGTTCACCCGCGAGAACATCGCGAAGACTGGTGAGCTCGAGGGTGACGACGCCGTCACCCTTGTTTCTGAAATTGAAAACATCAAGCGCGACACCCCGAACCTGCCGATGACCGGTGGTGCCGGTGTGGGCATCCTGGCTGCTATTGGCGCAGCAATTGTTGCTGCTGGTGCTTGGTTCGCTCGTCGTACCGCGCGCAACTAATAGCCGGGCGTAGTTCCGGTGGCGCAGACTGTCCATGATGGTCTGCGCTGCGGGTCGGGTAATCAAAATATGGTGCTCGACCCAGTGAGGGGACTGGGCTAGGTATAGACTTCAGTCCCCTTCATTCTCTTTCGTTGTAATCCCGGTCGCGCTGCGCTAGCGCGTGGGGCATTGTTTTGGGTGGTGCGGGTCGTTGACTACGGTGGTAGGCCAAAATGCAGGCCGACGGCACAGGCGCCGTGGAGGCCTAGTCCTTCCGGCGGTAATCGTTGTCGTTGGGTTGTTGGTGATGCTGTACCCAGTGGTCTCGACCGCATGGAACAATTGGAACGCCTCAAGAGTGGCGCAGGAATATGCGCGACTGGATAAAGCGACACCGGCGCAGGTTCAGGATTCGGTTTGGGATGCTGCGCATGCATACAACGAGGAGCATACGTCGGGTCCGATTCTGGATCCGTGGCTGAACCGTATCGGGGTAGACAATCCCGACTATGAGGCTTATCTGAAGCAGTTGGGCGAGAACGAAGCGATGGCTCGACTCGTGTTCCCAGCGGTGGACGTTGATTTACCGGTGTTTCACGGCACCGCGGATAAGACACTGCAGCGTGGACTGGGACATTTATATGGTTCTGATTTGCCGGTAGGCGGATCAGGAACCCACTCCGTCATTACGGGGCATACGGGTCTGGCAAATTCGACGATGTTTGATCACCTCGACTCTGCCACCGAGGGAGACGTGTTCTACATCCAGGTTGCTGGCCACAAATTGAAGTACGTCGTCGACAGCATTCAAGTGGTTCTGCCGAGTGAAGTTGATGGTCTACGGCCAGTCGCCGATCAGGATTACGTCACACTGATTACGTGCACCCCGTACGGGATCAACACGCATCGCTTGCTGGTGCGTGGCCATCAGGTTCCTATGGAGCCTGGGGAGGAGTCGGTGTTTGAAAACTCCCATGGTCCGGGCTGGCAATGGTGGATGTACGCGCTGTTGGCTGCGGTGATTGTCATTGGGTGTTGGCTGGTGTGGTGGCTGCGTCGCCAGAAGGCGGCTACCGGGGTGCAAGAAGTTATTAATAAGGAAAGTAGCGTGCGGGAGTAAGGCGATGAAGAGGTTGACAAATGCATGGTCGGCCCGAGTGGTTGCCGTCGGAGTAGCGTGTGCGGTTGCGTTCGCAGGGCCGGGCGTCGTTGCTGCGGGTGCGGTACAGGTTGTCGGGCAACAGACTACTGGTGCGGAACGCACCGTAGATACGGATACGGTGACTGTTCGGCTTACGCAGGGCAATCCCGACGACGATGGGCAGGCACCTTCGGGAAAGATTCAGGGAGTCACGATACATCTGGCCCGGCTCGCCGGCCTAGATCCAAACAACGCTGACGATGTAGCACGCGTGCAAGACGCGGGTCTGGCCGAGGTTCGTGAATGGCGTACCGACGTGCACGTGGACCAGGTCACCGATGCCAATGGAGAAGTGACCTTTGACGGTCTAGCGGATGGCTTCTACGTAGTGACGTCGTCGGCGCCAGATAACTCCTACCGGGAGATCAACCCATTTGTGGTAGCGGTTCCATTCCACACTGTGGCGGACAATCCGAAACCAGTGCCAGGAGTAATTGTGGCCAAGACTCACAAACCGGGTGAAACACCAACGCCGCCCACGACGCCGACTACTCCGCCGTCGCATCCGAACACGCCGCAAACAACTCCAAACTATCCACCGACTAAGCCTGGGAATCCGCCACACCAACCCGAGACAACACCGTCGAGTACTCCAGGTGCAGGTAAGACCTCCACTCCGGCAGCTCCGTCGGGGAACAGTGGCTCATTGGCGATGACCGGTGCACAGGTACTCGGTGTGGTTGCCGCAGCGATGGTGTTGATCGCCACTGGTTTCGTGATGATTGCCTTTAGCCGTAGGAAGAATTCAGAAAGCGAGGGACGCTAATGTCCTGGACAGATTCTCATCCGATTGAGCCGGTAGTGTACCGCTGGCGCGTTGTCGGGGCGTTTGTTGCGGCGCTGGCCCTAGTTTTCAGCGTCGCTGCGCCGGCTGCTCTTCCAGGTATCGTTGGCGCTGTCGCTGAGGCACAAACCACGGCGTTGCGTGCCGAGCTTGATTCCGCAGACCAGCTGAGCATTCCCGCTGGCGACACCGCTACATTTGAAGGTCACTTCGTCGATGGCGGAACGGTGGAGGAGCTGGAGTTCAATGCCAAAGCTTCGCAGCTTGAATTTGAAGGCGCGGCATACACGCTGACAATCGACGGTGAGGAGATTCCCGTTCGCGAAGGCGACAACCTCGTTGTAGACACGACGAGTAATGCAGCAACTTTCCGTGTCACCGGACTCAACGCCGATGTACCTGCAGGCGCAGCTTTTTCATTGGAGACCCCGGCGGTCGCAGAGGAATCCGAACTGAGTGGAGTGTCCGTTGATGCGCGTGGTGTAGCCGAGGAAAACGCTAGTGCTTCTGCAGATGAAGACAGCGAAGCTTCGGAAGCGCCCACGGACGACGGCGAGCCATTGGAAGTTTCTGACGTTGACGCGGCCCCAGCACGCCTGATGACAGCACCTAGCATTACTACCTTCGCGGCAGGTACCCGCACAATCACCATGCAGAACGATGGATATGTGCTCAAAGGAAGCCGCTATATTCCGAATTTCAAGATTCCTTCCGGTGAGCTTTATGGAGACACGCTGTACATTCCGCAAGGAACGGTGGTTACACTCAAGTCCAGTATTAACAGCTATCAATCGAATGCGGTTGAGGATCAGACTATCTATTACACGGGCCCTAATGGGAATTGGTATGAGGTCACTGCGACCTACAAGAAGATAAGCGCAAAAGAATACCAGGTGACTCTCCCCAAAATCGCTATCGGTGGTAACGCACAGATTCAATTCAAGGGCGTGCACCGCGGATCCACCAATACGGTGTTCACTGCCTCAATTACTGATACTTTTACTCCGCATGATCTCGGAGAATGTCAAGATGGTACAAGAGCCGCGGAGGGTAGACTTCCAAAGCGTGAGCTGACAAGAGATGAATACAAGGACGGAAGCCCGGTTTATGTCGTAACGAGTGAGGTATCAGCCGGTAGCACCTCCCGCGATACCTCTGTTCTGAACCGTCAAGTCAATCAAGGCCAAAGTTTCCGCACGGTGGGGGCTAAGACCCCGTGGGTATACAACGCGTTAGCTTTTAATAGTGAAGACAATTGGCTCTATGCAGTCAGTCAGATCCGCGGTTCGGATGGAGATCCCTGCTATCCGGCCGGAAATCTTTTACAGATTGATCCGGCGACTGGTGAGGTGCACAATCTTGGTCCGCTTGGTTCCTCAGGAAATAGTAGATCGGCTTTTGAAACCGAAGGCGACCGAAAGCTTATTAATTCCGGTGTGTACACTAGCCAGGGGTTCTTTGTAGGCAACAATGCGACGAGTGGAACTCGGCACCTCTACAAGATCGACGTCGATAGCGTAACCACCCAACGGGTGTTTGGAAACCAGCAATCCTTTTCGGAAGATTGGGCGGTGCTCCCGGAGGCTCAGAAATACATGTGGGGCTTCCAAAGTAAGGCAAAGGCGGGCAATAGCCTCATCCTTGAGCGCATCGATACACAGTCTGGTGCAATCAAGACTTGGGATCTTACCAAGATAAAAACCCTGGATGGTCGCAGGGTCGACAATCCGTCTGCCGCCTGGGGCAAAGCATGGACCTACTCCAACGGAAATCTTGGCTTTGGCTCAGGCAGTTCAAGTCCAGGCCAACGGGGGTTCGAGCTGAAAATTAGCAATCCGGATTCCAATGACCCGACATTTGAGCTGGTCAACATTATGGATAATCTGCCAGCTTCTTACAATACGGACGGCGCGTCGAACCTAGTGCCGCCGCCGCCAGCGCTGCAATCCAACATTGCAGTGAAGAAGCAACGCTCCGAGACCAAGGCGGTAAACGGCGAGGTCCGTACTTTCTGGACCATTTCGGTGGAAAACACCACAGCTAACGCCAGCTCGGGAGGCACGTTCTGGGAGTACCTACCAACGGATACTCACTATGGGGTGAATGCTTCCGGTCCCACTGCTAAGTTCGAAGGCTTTGGGCCTGGATCCACACTCGTCAACGGGCGTAATCCAGGGCCTAACGAGATTGGCCCGGGGGCCGGTATTTATGCAGGCATGACTGTCCCGTCCGGAGCGGACGGTGAGTCCCGATACATGAAGGGCTATGTTGGTACACTTCCAGGACACGCGAAGGTAGAGTATGTCGTCTCTGCGCCGGTGCGAACGGATAAATACGGCAACCTCAAGACGGTGTGTAGCCCGAACAAAGTGGCTTTCCAAGCCACTGATGGTGAGGCCGGTAGCGACAACGTTGCTACTGAAGCCTGCTTCAGCAAGGTTGCTGTCGACAGTGCACCGCAACCTGTTCCTGGTGCGGCGAATGAATATACCGCGAAGTACAACGTCGTAGTAGCCGCCCCGGATGCTCCCGGCTTCGACACCAATGAGGTGATCTACGGAAAGCTGACGGATACCCCGAAGTTCGTTGGTGCCGCCACGGTTACTGGGGCCACTGTGGTCTTCAAGGACGAGTTCAACAAGCCCAGCCAGCCGCAGTCGTACCAGGGGGCCGGTCCGTATGAACTCAACAAGAACGACACTCCAAAGATCATTAAGCCCAAGGGCGTCAATGGAAGCTCCGGGCAGCACGTCTACGAGGTGACGGTGCGCTTCAAGCTGGATCGCTCAAAACTGGACAGCACCTCCGTCCCAGCCGGCTACCCGAGCCAACCTGCAGGAAACACCCGCTGCTACACCAAGGATGGCCTGCACGAGCCCAACTTTGGCCTCATGAACGAGGCAGAAATGGGTGGCTGGAAGGATACTGACTGTATCCCGCTGGAGACCAAGGAAACGATGGACGTTCTGCTCGAAAAGGCGAGCTACAACCCAGACAAGCCGAAGGAGATTCAAACCGACGGGTTGCTCGATGGCGCGCAGTTCACCGTCCACCGCGGTGACGCTGACGGAAACCTGAAACTAAACCCAGATGGCAGCGTCAACACTGATGCTAACCCCGTGGTGAAGCAGTCCACGACCACCACCACAGGCCGCGTCAAGCTCGAAGGCTTGGACGCCCCTGGCGTGTACTACCTCATCGAGACCAAGGCGCCGAACGGCTATAACCTGCTGCCCGCGCCGATCAAGTTCTCGACGGAGTGGGATCAGAACGGCAATGCAGTCATCAAGGTTCTCTCCGGAGGCACAGCGATCACCAGTAATAGGTGCGCTGAGTCCGACACCGCTGCCAATTGCGTGAAGAAGATCGGCGTCCTTCAGGTCGCTGACATCACCAAGGGTGCACTGCCCAAGACCGGTGGTGAGGGCGTAGGCCTGTGGGCTCTCGCTGGCGCCGCGATTGTCGCGGCAGGGTGCCTCGCTTTGCGACGTCGCCGGGTATAGAACCAGCGCTTGCGGCGACTTTTAGAAAAGGCCCGCTCTTCCAGGGAAGGGCGGGCTTTATTGCAGTTTTATTGGCGGTTAGGAGTCTTGCGGGTCGTCGTTAAGCGCGGTGTCCTTGGCGTTGCTGACATATTTGCGCCACCAGTAGATGAGCAGAAGCACGATGATGGCAGCGGCAGCCAGGATGGCCCACATCCACCACTGCCAGTGAACACCCGAGCTGTTGAATGCGGCCTCGTCTTCCGGATCCATCGGCACTCGGTGGCCTGTGACGAGCAAGCGGTGGGTATTTACGCCGTAGGGAGTGCACGTAATGAGCGTAACGAGGTCCTGGCCAGGCTCACGGTGAAGCGAGCTGGTGTCCGCAGGCTCGACGACCCGAATATCGTGCACCTCGTACTTGAGCTTCTCGCCGCCGGCGGCAATGTAGAAAGCATCACCCTTCTTGACCTTGGTTAGATTGTCCCACAGCGTGGCGTTTTGTAGGCCAGTGTGAGCGGAAAGTGCTGCGTGCCGGCCCTCGCCGTCGCCTATTCCGCCGACGGGTAGGTCCGTGCCGTAGAGGTGGCCCGCACCACGGGAGAGTGCCTTCTCCGACGTGCCGTGATAAATAGGCAGATCAGAATTGATGGAGGGGATGACGATGCGGCCCATGGCATCGGTCTCAGACAATACCGACAGGTATTGGCGGTAGCGCTGGTACTCGGGAGAATTCTCGTCATCGGTGGTGGTCCAAGCGTCTTCCACACTGATGTGGCCCAGCTGCGCGTTGTAGGACTGCGCCTCGTCCCACGCGGTGTGCAGTACCTCAGGCGGGGCTTGCTTCTCCAGCTTGGCGTATTCCTCCGCGGCCCGGGATTGGGTGTGGTTGTTCCACTGCGTGGCCACCACGGGGTAGAGCAAGACACCGAGGCCGACGAGGATCAGAATTAACGCAATGATGGCGTTGGGGTTGACGCCCTTTTTCTTGGGTGCGTCGGTGTTTTCCGCTGGTTCGTGCTTGCCCATTGTGTCCTGCCTGTGTGGGGTCTGTTGCCGCACGCCCTGGTATTGACGTGGGGGTAGTTTTCGAATCTCAGGCTAGGGAAAGTAGCTCTGAGAGAAAACGTGTCTGTCTAGTCGCCGATAACGAAGCACAGGGCTTCATACCGATTCAGAGTCGCCTCGTCGATGGCCGAGATTTGATCAACCGCGCGCTGTTCGCGGAGCTCATCGATTGTGCGGGGCGCAAGATCTTGAAGTACATGCTCACGCTCAGCGCGAAGCTCCGCTGTGGTGTTGGGCGTGAAGATAGGGGCTGTCATGGTCCATCCTGTAGGTATGAAATTAGTCCATGAACTGGGAAAACAAGTGGAGCCGACGACGGGAATCGAACCCGCGCCAGCAGCTTGGGAAGCTGCAGTTCTACCATTAAACTACGTCGGCGCAATGCAGATTGTGCATCGCAGTAAAGCTTAGCACCGCCGCCGCCCGAGGCCATAAAAGGCCCAGTGGGGAGGTAGACTGTGTGCCGTGCTTCTTTCTGATCGTGATATCCGTGCCGCCATCGCCGCTGATGCTCCCGAGCGTTTGAGCATCGAGCCTTTCGACGCCGAGATGGTCCAGCCTTCCTCCATCGATGTGCGCTTGGACAAGTTCTTCCGCGTGTTTAATAACTCGCGCTACACACACATCGACCCTAAGCAGGAAATGCCGGACCTCACCAGCGAGGTGGAGGTGGCCGAGGGCGATGCCTTCGTCCTGCATCCCGGCGAGTTCGTGTTGGGCGCAACGCTGGAGAAGTTCACTTTGCCAGCCAACCTCGCGGGTCGTTTGGAAGGCAAGTCCTCCCTGGGGCGCTTGGGCCTGCTGACGCACTCGACGGCCGGTTTTATCGATCCGGGCTTCTCCGGACACATCACGCTTGAGCTGTCTAACACCGCGAACCTGCCCATTACCTTGTGGCCGGGGATGAAGGTGGGCCAGCTGGCCATCTTCCAGATGTCCTCGCCGGCGCAGGCCCCGTATGGCTCCGGCGCACTGGGGTCGAAGTACCAGGGCCAGCGCGGGCCTACACCGTCGAAGTCCTATCTGAACTTCCGTTAAACTTTTCGTTCTCGCCGCGCGCTTCAGGTCAACCGCGCCTAAAATTCCCGGTTATGCGTATGACTGTGATTGGTACCGGCTACCTGGGTGCGACGCACGCCGCCTGCATGGCGGAACTCGGCCACGAGGTACTCGGTGTAGATGTTGATGAAAGCAAGATTGCAGCTCTCAAGAACGGCCGCGTGCCGTTCTACGAGCCCGGCCTTCCGGAGGTGCTCGAGCGTAACATCGAGTCTGGCCGCCTGGGTTTTTCCACCAGCTATGACGACGCAGCGGAATTCGCCAACCTGCACTTCCTCGGCGTAGGAACCCCGCAGGCACACGGCTCCTATGCGGCGGACCTGACCTACGTGAAGTCCGTCATCACGGAGCTCGTGCCGCGTCTCAAGGGCGAGCACATCATCTTTGGTAAGTCCACCGTCCCGGTGGGCACTGCAGCGGAGCTGCAGAAGATGGCCAATGAGCTTGCCCCGGAAGGCACCAGCGTGGAGATTGCGTGGAACCCGGAGTTCCTCCGTGAGGGCTATGCCGTCAAGGACACCATCACCCCGGACCGTATCGTCCTCGGCGTCGGCGAATTCGCCGAGAGTCGTGCCGAAGAGGTTGCCCGCGAGGTCTATGCCAAGCCGCTGGCGCTGAACACCCCGTTCATCGTGACCGACCTGCAGACCGCCGAGCTGGTCAAGGTCTCCGCCAACGCCTTTTTGGCCACCAAGATTTCCTTCATCAATGCGGTCTCTGAAATCTGCGAGATCGCAGGGGCGGATGTGGTCAAGCTTGCCGACGCCATCGGCTACGACGAGCGCATCGGCCGCAAATTCCTTGGCGCGGGCTTGGGCTTCGGCGGCGGCTGCCTGCCCAAGGACATCCGCGCCTTCATGGCGCGCGCCGGCGAGTTGGGCGCGGACCAGGCGCTGACCTTCCTGCGCGAGGTCGACGCGATCAACATGCGCCGCCGCGACCGCGTCGTGGACCTAGCCAAGCAGGCTTTCGACGGATCCCTCCTCGGCCACCGCGTCACCGTTCTGGGCTGCGCTTTCAAGCCCAATTCCGACGATGTGCGCGATTCGCCAGCACTCTCCGTGGCCGGTTCGCTCTCCCTCGCCGGTGCTGCCGTCACGGTCTACGACCCGGAGGGCATGGAGAACGCCAAGAAGGTGTTCCCGACGTTGAACTACGCGGCGTCGGCAAGCGAGGCGTTGAAGGATACCGAGCTGGTCATCCTCGCCACCGAGTGGCAGGAATTCCGCGACCTTGACCCGGCGGAGGCCGGTGAGCTCGTGGCCCGCCGCCACATCATCGACGGCCGCAACGTGCTCAGCGTCGATGCTTGGCGCGCCGCGGGCTGGACCGTCGAGGCGCTTGGTCGCGTCCTTCCGGCACAGTAAACGCCGCAATCACGGTGGTCAGCGGCACCGCGAGTGTCAAGGCCACCGCGCCCAGCAGGGAGCGCAGAACCTCCGTGGCGACGAGGTCGCTGGAGAGGATCTGCAGGGCTGGGCGCTGCGCCGCCGTGATGAGCATGAGCAGGGGCAGGGCCGCGCCGGTATAGGTCAGCACGATGGTATACACCATGGAAGCGATATGGTCGCGGCCCACCTTCATGGCTGACAGGAAAAGCGCGCCGGGTCCGGCTGTGGGGTCGGCGGCGTGGAGCTCGCGCACGGTGGAGGCCTGCGCCACCGCGATGTCGTTGAGGCTGCCGAGCGCGCCGATGATGAACCCGCACAGCAGCACGCCCACCACGGAAACCCCTGGCATGTAGAGCAGCAACTTGAGGTTATCCTCCGAGCTCGAGCCTGTTAGCGCCGTGCTGCTTATCGACGCCCACCCCAACGCCCCCGACAACGCTAGCGCCACCAATGCGCCTCCCAGGGCGGAGGCTGATTTCCAGTTCACGCCGTGCACGAGAGGAACGGCGAGGAAAAGGATGGCCGCGCAGGTCACGAGGGCTAGTGGCAGCGCCGAATGGCCCTCAATGAGAGAGGGGATGAGGTAGAAGAAGACGATTGCCAAGCTGATTACAAGGCCCACCAATGCGCGCAGTCCGTGCCAAGCGGCGAAGCCGACGATGACAAGGGCCGCGATAATAGCCCACAACGCAAGGTTTCCACTGCGCTGAAAATCAGCGAAGGCATAGGTGCCGTCGCTGGAAACTGTCAGAATTACCTCGTCACCGGGGTGGAGGGTCGGGTCACTGGCCACGCCATAGAATACGAGCTGCGTCTTGCGGCCTGCGTCTGCGCCGGAGGTCAGGTCAATGAGGGCGCGGGAGCAGGAGGTGTCGTCGCCCTCGGCGGGGATGAGCGGGGCCTCATCGAAAGCACGGCCCGTGTGCGGGTCGGAGCACAGGTGATTATCCACTGTCTCCACAGTGCCTTCGACCTGTGGATGATTGAGGGCGTAGGTGGTGGAAAAGTCCGGGCTGGTGTGCTCAGTGAGTGCGCTGGTGGGGCGGAGGATGAACAGTCCTGCGAGGGTTGCAAGGGCAGTGATGGCAAGAAATCCTAGGAGCCCCGTGCGCCACGGACAGAGGTTAGTCATGCCTATCATTGTGAATGAGTTTCATTAAAAAGAAAAGTATTGCTGACGCGATCAACAAGTTATCCACAGGGTGGAGACGTTGCCGTTGTGGGAGGCGGGTGGGGCGTTTAGCGTTGCTGGCATGAACCTTGTTGAAGCGCATCTACGCAGCCAGGCGGCAGGCATCGAGCTCGTCGCCGGCGTTGCGGGGCTCAGCTTTGAGCAGCTGCGGGCGTGGGGTCCAGAGTCCGTGGCGCGTTCTCTGCTGGCGCTTTTCGACGTCTACTTTGCCTCCACCTCCTTCACCCGCAAACAAGCGCGCGCTATTGCAGCGGCTCGCGATAATGGCCACGACCTGCCCACCCTGCTGCTCATTGAGCGCTTCGCTGGGCGGCTGAAGAAACAGCGCGAGGCATGGGATCTGCGCATTGAGCTGTGCGGGATTTCTGGCGATGAGAAGGCCGTGGCTCGCTATGCGCGCGAGCGCCTTCGCGAGCTCAACCCGCCGCCCGCGCCGAAGCCTGGCGTGACAATTCGCCGGGGTAAGGAGCTGTCCAAGCTCACGCTCACCGCCCCGGCCGCGCTTATCGAGGACCTGCGTCCCAACATTGATGAAGACGATCCCGTCGGCTCGTTTACGGCTGCGTTTCACGAGGGCCGCCTTGCCCGCCCCGTTCCCCAGACCCTCGCCGTCATGGAGCTTCCCGAGTACGCCAGAATTTTGGGCCGCTTGGGTGACCCGTCCACGCCGCGCCCCGATTCTGCGGACCCGAACGCTCCTCTTTCCGGCCAGCCAGCGTCATCTGCAACCCAATCCACCAACCATGAGACACTTGGCGCTGATACCGCGGCGCCTGACCTTGGGGATATCGTGATTCAGCTATCCAACGGCGCCAAGATTACGGGCAAAGAACTTATCGAGCGCGAGTTCGCCGAAGAAGGACTCGTCATGCTCGTCGACCGTGTCAAAGGCCCCGTGGAACTTCACCGCACCCAGCGGGTTGCCTCGGAGAAGCAGCGCATCATGGCAAGTGGGGAACAACCAACCTGTGCCTGGGGCCGTTGCTTGTGTGGGGCTGATTATTGCCAGATACACCACATCAAGGAATGGAGAAACGGCGGCGAGACAAACCCCGAAAACCTCACCCCGCTGTGCAAGTATCACAACGCCATCAATGGTCTCCCGGGCCGTGGCCGTATCGTGCGGGAAAACGGCAAAGTTAAGTGGGTGCCAGCCGGCCCCCGCGATCCGCGGGAACCGGTACATCCGCACCGCGCACCACGCGCCCAGCGTATTCACGAAAACCGTCAAGACACAGTAAGCACCGTTGCGGGGCCTAGCACAAGCCGTCGTGCCCAGACCGCAAAGCCGGCCGAATCTCCGACATCCACACGTTCTGAGCCGGGAAGTCCCGCTCCGCCCGACCGATAGGAGAGACGCGCACGCTTTTGTGCCGAGTGCGTCTCTTTGCGCCCGCCCGATCGCGGAAAGCAGGGCTATTGGCGGTAGCTCACCAGGAAGTTGCCGAGCCGCTCAATCGCGTTCTCCAGCTGCGAAGCCCACGGCAGCGTGACCACGCGGAAGTGATCCGGCGTGGGCCAGTTAAAGCCGGTGCCCTGCACCATGAGGATTTTCTCGGCGCGCAGGATGTCGAGCATGAGCTTCGCGTCATCGTGGATCTCGTAGACCTCTGGATCCAAGCGCGGGAAGCAATACAACGCGCCCATCGGCTTCGTCACGGATACGCCTGGAATCTCGTTGAGCTTCTCGTAGGCAATGTTGCGCTGCTTGAGTAAGCGCCCGCCCTCACCGGTGAGCTCATAAATCGACTGCCGCCCACCAAGTGCGACCTGAATCGCGTGCTGCGCCGGTACATTCGGGCACAGGCGCGTGCCCGCCAGCAAATCCAGGCCCTCAATGAAACCGCGGGCATGGGACTTCGGGCCCGTCAGCACCATCCAGCCCGCGCGGTAGCCGGCCACGCGGTAGGCCTTCGACAGGCCATTAAACGTGATCGTCAGCAAGTCCGGCGCCAGGGAGGCAATCGAAATGTGCTTCGCACCGTCATAAAGAATGCGGTCATAAATCTCATCCGCCAGAATCAGCAGATTGTATTCGCGTGCTACCTCAACGATTTTCTGCAGCGTTTCACGCGAGTACACAGCACCCGTCGGGTTATTCGGATTAATGACCACAATTGCCTTGGTCTTCTCCGTTACTTTTGCGCGAATATCCTCAATGGACGGATTCCAATCATCCTCCTCATCGCACAAATAGTGTACGGGCGTGCCACCCGCCAGCGACGTCGCCGCCGTCCACAGGGGGTAGTCAGGGGCGGGGATGAGAACCTCATCGCCGTCGTCAAGCAGCGCCTGCGTGACCATCGAAATCAGTTCGGAGACGCCGTTGCCCAGGTACACGTCATTGACGTCGAAGCTGGGGAAATCCTCCAGCTCATAGCGCGTCACAATCGCGCGACGCGCCGGGATAATTCCCTTCGATGTGGAGTAGCCCTGGGAGGTCGGCAGCGCCGCAATCATGTCGCGCATGATGACGTCCGGCGCATCGAAACCAAACACTGCCGGGTTGCCGGTGTTGAGCTTCAAAATGCTGTGCCCGTCGAGCTCCATGCGCTCGGCCTCCGTGGAAACCTCGCCGCGAATATCGTAGGCAACGCCTTGTAGTTTGGTGGATTGATCAAAAATCCGGTTGTGTGTCATGCCGGATATGTTACTTCTGGTTCCACTGCTCCAGCTTGCGTTTGGCCAGATTCATCGCATCGCCGGTGATTTCGCTTGCTTGACGACGCCTCTCCGCCCATTGCGCCTGCTCCAACGCCCGCATCTGCGCGCGTTCCTCCGCGCCCGCGGCCTTGAGCTCGCGCATGCGCTGGCGCTCGATCTGGCGCGGCGACGGGCGATGCCAGGATTCCGGGCCCACCTTGGCCACGTACAGCATGATCCACAACGCGGGGATGAGGAAAAGCAGGCCCGTTCCGGTCAGCGCGGCGGTGACGCCGGACATGGCACCGAAAGATGCAATCGAGCCGAACAACAACCCCAGCGTGCCTACCATGGCCGTGGCCAGTCGAGGCTTCTTCGTAGCCTGGTAGGCGCGCTCCATTTCACCTTGGGAGTAGATCTTGAGCTCCGTGCTGGCTTTGGTGGGGATATCCATGAAGACGGCCGCCAGCTCGCGGCGAGTCGTCGCCTCCATTATCGCGTCGGTGCGCTGTTCAAACTCGTCCATCGATAGACGGCCTTCACCCAAGGCCTGGGCGAGGTCGTTGACGGCGTTGGTCCGTTCGGCGTCGGAAAGCCGCATGCTGAAAGGATTAGTCACAATAGCCATCCTAACAGCCTATTTAGCTTGCTCCTTTTCGCGAACGAGGCCGGATAGGAACGGGAAGATTGCGACGGTGAGGGCACCGCCGGCGATGAAGATCGAGGCCATTTCTGTATCGACGATGCCCGAACCCACCGCAAGCGTCATCACCGCCACGATGATGGGCAGGCCGGTCGCCGCATAGAGCGCCACTTGGAGGCGCTCGCGGGTGGTTTCGACGTCGGAGCCCGTGTGGTGGATATTTTCGCGCAGGAACACTGGCAGGCCGCGGGTCACCAGGATAAGAAGCGGGATGCCGAGGACCTTGAGGGGCTCGTCCACGATGACCTTCCAGTCAATCGCCATGCCGGAGACCACGAAGAAGACCGGGATGAGCATGGAATAAAACACCACGTCGAGGCGGTTCTCCAAGCCCTTATGGAACTCATCGGGCACGATGCGGTTCAGGATGATGCCCGCCGCGAAGGCACCCAGCACGATATCGAGCTCAAAGACCGCGGTGACCGCCATGAGGATGGCCAGAATCAAAATGATGAGGCGCATGATGGTCTGGTTCGTTGAGCCCGCACCAGAGATGAAGGCGTCCTTGAACCACGGCATGAGCGTCGTAATGGCAAAGGGCATGATGGCCACGGCGACCGCGATTGCGATGAAGGCCAGAAGAATCAACATCGTGGTCCACGTGGAGCGCGTTCCCAAAAGGAGCGCCATCGCGGTAATCGGCGCGACCTCACCGATGGCGCCGTGGATGACCACGGAATCGCCTACCCGCGTGCCAAGCAGCTTGTCCTGCTTGAGCATCGGCGTGATGGTGCCCAGGGCCGTCGACGTCAACGCAATTGCCATGACGATGGCACCCGGGATGTCATCCATGAGGAAGTACGCGCCGACGCCACACACCACCATGCAGATGAGCCACGTGGAGAGCCCCGTCGCGGCTTCTTTCGATTTCAGGCTGGCGAGGTCAATTTCAAAACCCGCAAGCAGGAACAGCGCGCCAACGCCAAGCTCCTTGAGCATTCCGATGCCGGGGTCTTCATGGGCCAGGCCCAACATCGATGGGCCGATGAGCATGCCGAAGAAAATGAGCAGCGCCACGGCCGGCATCTTCTTGCCTAGGGCATGGGATACCAACGGTGCCAACAGCGCCACCGCCATAATCCATGCGAAGGACACCAGCGAGTTGGTGTAGTTGGTCTCGCCCGAGGCGAGGACGTAGGTTACGTCAGTTTGCATGGGGTAGAGCGTACCTGTGGGGTATCAGGCACGCCTACCCCGTGCGTTGGTGGTGTGGCCGACGTCGCACTAGTCGCCCTTGCTTGCCGACGCCCCCGGAGCCTTCGGCGCCGCCGGGGCACTGGGTGCCGCTGGCGCGTCTGGCACAGATGGAGCCTTCGGTGCCGCTGGCGCGTCTGGCACAGATGGTGCCTGAGGTGCGCTGGGCGCGGCTGGAGCCTTTGGTGCCGCGGGTGCGCTGGGTGCCGCCGGTGGTGTCGGTGCGGACGGCGCGGCGGGAGCGCTTGGCGCAGTTGGGGGCGTCGGTGCCGAAGGAGTAGCCGGGGCACTAGGCGCTGCGGGTGCTTGCGGCGCGCTTGGCGCAGACGGAGCTGCGGGAGCGGTGGGAGCTGCGGGTGCCTTAGGTGCGCTGGGGGCCGCCGGTGCACCTGGGGCGGAAGGAGCGGTTGGGGTAGCCGGTGGTGTCGGAGCGGATGGAGCCGTTGGGGCAGCCGGTGGTGCCGGGGCGGACGGCGCGGCGGGAGCGCTTGGTGCGGACGGCGCGGCGGGTGCGCTGGGGGCAGCCGGAGCCGCCGGTGCAATCGGAGCGCCAGGGGAGGAAGGAACCGTTGGAGCAGTAGGCACGGTTGGCGTGGACGGAGCTTGGGGCGCAGTGGGTGCTGCAGGAGCGCTGGGGGCAGCCGGAGGCGTTGGCGCTGCAGGTGCTTGCGGCGTGCTGGGCGCAGACAGCGCTGCAGGTGCTTGCGGCGCAGAGGGAGCGCTTGGTGCGGACGGCGCAGCGGTGGGGGCCTGTGGGGAGCTTGTCGGGGCAGATTGCGCAGCGGTCGCTTCCGGGGAAGGCACGTCGGAATCTTCCACGGGCAGGCGGCGAGGCGTGTCGAGGAAGGCCTTCTCGCGCGGGGCAGGGAGGTCGCCGGAGGGGGCGATGGCGCTGCGCAGCATGAGCGCCACATCGCTGACCTGGGTTTCCGGTGCGATGGATTTCACGCCGCCCGTGAGCATGACGTTGCAGAACGGGCAGCCCGTCGCGATCTGTTCCGCGCCCGTTGCCACGGCCTGCTCCGAGCGGAACTCGTTGATGCGCTTGCCCAGCTTTTCCTCCATGAACATGCGCGCGCCACCGGCGCCGCAGCAGAAGGCCTCGTCGCGGTTGTGGTCCATCTCCGCCAGCGACGCACCGGTCGCCTCCACGAGCTCACGCGGCGGGTCGAAGACCTTGTTGTGGCGGCCCAGGAAGCACGGGTCGTGGTAGGTCACCGGCTTGCGGTTCTCCGGGGAGCGCGGCACCGGCACGAGCAGCTTCTCCCGCACCAAACGGTTAAGCAGCTGCGTGTGGTGCAGCACGTCGAAGTGGCCGTCGAAGTCGGGGTACTCGTTGCGAATCGTGTTGAAGCAGTGCGGGCACGTCGTGATGATTTTGCGCTGGCCTTTGGGGACGCCGGCAAAGGCGTCGTTAAGCGTGGCGACGTTTTGCTCCGCCATCACCTGGAACAGGAACTCATTTCCGGCACGGCGCGCCGGGTCACCGGTGCAGGTCTCGCCCGTGGCCAGCACACCGAACTTCACGCCTGCAGTGTGCAGCATGTCCACCACCGCGCGCGTCGTGGCGCGGCCCTTGTCATCATAAGTACCCGCGCAACCGACCCAGAACAGGTACTCCAGGTCCGAAAAGTCTTCCGCGTCCTCACCAATAATCGGCACCTCGATGCCATCGGCACGCGCCTCATCGATCCACGCGCGGCGCTCCGAGGCGTTGCGACCCCACGGGTTGCCCTTTGTCTCCATGTTCTTAAACAGTCCGGTCAGCTCCGACGGGAAGTCGGACTCCGCCAGCACCTTAAACCGGCGCAGGTCCGCCACGTGGTCGATGTGCTCGATGTCCACCGGGCACTGGTCCACGCACGCACCGCAGTTGGTGCAGGCCCACAGGACGTCATCATCAATCGTGCCCGCCATCGCCAGTACGTTGAGCCCCTCGTGCGGGTTGTAATTATCCAGCGCGCCTTGGCGCAGGTCCATCATGAGCTTCTTCGGGCTCAGCGGCTTCTCGGTGTTCCACGCGGGGCAGAGGTCCTGGCAGCGGCCGCATTCGGTGCAGGAGGAGGCGTCGAGAAGCATCTTCCAGCTCCCCGGCTCAAGGTCCTCCAGGTCGGGTGTGGGCACGGAGCCCAGCGCCTTTTCACCCGTGGCGTTGCGCTGGAAGAAGATGTTGAAGAAGGCCATGAAACGGTGCCACATCACGCCCCACTGGAAATAGCGCGCGATGCACGCGATGAACACCAGGCCCGTCAGCAGCTTCACCAGAGCAAAGAATTGCACCATGCTTGGCGGCGCCCCCATAACCCCCGCCACACGCATGGTCAAGAAATCAGCCCACGGGGAGCCGCCGCCATAGGTGGAGATGGCGGAGGCCTTGACGGCGAGCATGCCGAGGCCCTCGAGGAGAACGATGGCCTCCACCAGGTGCGCGGGGAAGACCTGCGAATTATAGAAACGGCTGCCGCGCTCGGTGTGGCCGAGCTTGAGGCGCACGCCGATGAGGAAGCAGATGCCGAGCACGGTGCCGATGGCGAGGACCTCTTCGATGAAGTGGTAGACCGGCCAGTCGCCCAGCCACGGCCAGCCTTTATCGGGCGCGAAGGTTTGGATATAGGCCTCGAACCACACGATGGCGCCGAAGAGGAAACCCACCATCACGAGCCAGTGCGCGGCATTGACCAGCGGCCGGCCTTTGAAGTGGGTATGGCCGAAGACTTCGATAAGCACGCGGCCGAGGCGCGCCAGGGGGCGGTCGGTACGGTTTAGCTGCGTGGGGCCGCCGGAGCGGATGAACCGAAACAGCGCCGTGAGGCGGTAGAAAAAGTACAGCCACACCGGGACCGATGCGGCGATGGCAACCCAGCCGAACATGCGCGCTCCTTTAATTGCTGCTGTGTGCCTCTTACCTTAAATCCTCGGCCCCTAAATCAGTGAGTCAGCATTCAGCTAGTGTTTTCGGAGGCAGAGAAATAAGCTGACGTGTATGGGAAGAATCAGTGCGCCGAAGGCGGCGGTGGGGCTTATCGCAGGATTTGCGGCTTTCGGCGTGACGGGGTTTGCAGTGGCGCAAGGCGGTCTGACGGCGAACCTGGCGCTATCGGGAACGTTCTTCAACGTCAACATGCGGCACTTGGAGGGCGAGGCTTTCTCGCTCTTCGTGGATAGTGACAAGAAGGGTGAGGAGGACGTGCCGACGGCCCGGTTGAAGATGGAGCACGCGGTGGCCTCGGATCTTTGCCTTTACGTCACGACGGACCTGCCGGCGGTGGGGGAGGCCACGCTGGCGCTGAAGGCGAAGGGCGATAACAGCGTGGAGGCCACCGACTTGTTGGTTGGTGCGTCGGACATCGAGGGCTCGTTGGTCATGGAGGATGCGAACGTGGGCATCGATGCGCGCCAGCTGTCCACCACCGCGGATCCCGGAACGTGGGGCCTGTATGCAAAGAAGGTTTCGCTGACTGCCGACGACGTCCGCGCCACCTCCATCGGCGCCAAGACGCTGTCAGCACAGAACGTGGGCGTATCCGTGGAACGGGGCCGCGGAAATGGCTGCTGATCGGTTTAAGGCGTGGCGCGGTGGGCGGCCCTTCATCCCGGGCTTGCTGCTCATACTTTCGGGAATCGTCATCGCCACGCCCGCGTATTTCACCGTGCACATCTCGGACCTGCTGGTCATGATTTCCACGGTGTCGGGCGTGTCCACGCTGCTCATCGGGGCGCTGTTGGTCATGTTCGGCTTAGGAGCGTGGTTTCGCCCGGCCACCTCGACGTATCTGGGAGTGCTCGGCATCATCGTGGCCGTGATTGCGCTGCCTACCTCTAACTTGGGAGGCTTCCTCATCGGTTCACTGCTCGGCATCATTGGCGGCGCGCTCACCCTGGCGTGGGAGCCTACCGATGTTTAAGCACCGTCCTTCGCGCTCACGGAGCGTGTTGTTCGTGGCCGCCATGGTCGCTGCGGCGAGCGCGACGGGCGTGAGCGCGCAGGTCGCCCCGGCGCAGCCCTACTTTTCCACCGTGAAGGCGGACGAGGTCACGCTAACGGGAAACGTGAAAGCCACGCTGGGCACGATGCCCACCCGCGACGGCGAGGTGCGCGTTATCGAGCTCACCGGCGATCGCCTTGCCGTGCGCAACCTGGCCATCACCTTGCCCGGAAATGCCGGCGATGGCCTGCTCACGACAGGTGGTTCGATAACCACCGTGGAGCCCGCGCGCATCGTGGCGACCTCGCTGACCGCCACCCCCACCGTCGAGGGTGCGCGCACCGTGCCCGTCACGGCAGATCTCACCGGCGGCGATATCAATGCCGTTCTCGATCAGCTCGGAATTCCCCCTGCTCCGGACGCCGAGCTTCCCGACGCCCTCATGGAGCACCTTTCCTTAAGCGACGTCACCCTCGAGTTGGCGAACCTCACGGGTGACACGTTCTCGGCCCCGACGATGTCCGTGAGCGTCGACTAGTCCTCGCGGAACTGGGACTGGTGGAGGCGCCAGTAGGCGCCGTGGGCGTCGAGAAGCTCGGCGTGGGTGCCCTGTTCCACGATGCGTCCTTCTTCCATGACGATGATGATGTCGGCGTCACGAATCGTGGACAGGCGGTGCGCGATGATGAAGGAGGTGCGGTCCGCGCGCAGCGCGTTCATGGCGTCCTGAACAAGCACCTCGGTGCGGGTATCCACGGAGGAGGTCGCTTCGTCGAGGATGAGGAGCGCCGGCTGCGCCAGGAAGGCGCGCGCGATGGTGATGAGCTGGCGCTCGCCGGAGGAAATCGCGCCATTGTCTTGATCGATGACCGTGTCATAGCCCTCAGGCAGCGCGTGGACGAAGCGGTCCACGTAGGTGGCCTTGGCGGCGGCAATGACTTCCTCATCGGTCGCGTCGAGGCGGCCGTAGCGGATGTTGTCCATGATGGTGCCCTCGAAGACGACGGCGTCCTGCAGCACCATGCCCACCTGGGAGCGCAGCTCGTGGCGCGACATCTGCGCGGTGTCGACGCCGTCGAGGCGGATGGTGCCGGAATCGATGTCGTAGAAACGCATGATGAGGTTGACCAGCGTGGTCTTGCCGGCACCCGTGGGGCCCACGATGGCCGCGGTCTGGCCCGGTTCCACGCGCAGGCTGAGCTCCTGGATGAGCGGCTTGTCGGGGTCATAGGAGAAGTCCACGTCCTCGAACTCGACCAAGCCCTTGGCGCGCCCGCCCAGCCGGGAAGAGGGATGTTCGGCGGGTTCTTCCTCGGCGTCGAGGAACTCGAAGACGCGCTCGGCCGAGGCCACGCCCGATTGCACCTGCTGCATCATTCCGCCGAGCTGGCCCAGCGGCTGGTTGAACTCGCGGGAGTACTGGATGAAGGCCTGGGCGCCACCCAGCGTGAGGTTGCCGGAGGCCACCTTCAACGCGCCGAGCACCGCGATGACCACGTAGGACAGGTAGGAGATGAACTGCATGATCGGCATCATCATGCCCGCCAGGAACTGCGCCAGCGAGGCGGAGCGGAAGAGCTCCTCGTTGCGCTTATCAAAGTCCTCCGTCATGGAATCGATGCGTCCGAAGACGGTCGCCAGGTCGTGGCCGGAGAAGGCTTCCTCGACCTGCCCGTTGAGGTCACCGGTGGCTTTCCACTGCGCCTTGAACTGCTTTTGCGCGCGCGAGCCGACGACCCCGATGACCACACCAGTCAGCGGCAGCGCCAGCAGCGCCACGAGGGCCAGCTGCCAGGACACGGTGAACATCATGACCGTGATGCCGATGACCATGAGCAGGTTATAGAACAGCTGCGAAATGGCCTGCTGCAGGGCCGTTTGGACGTTGTCGGCATCGTTGGTGGTGCGCGACAGAAGGTCGCCGCGCGACTGCGTATCGAAGTAGTTCAGCGGCAGCCGGTTGATCTTCGCCTCGATGCGCTCGCGCAGATCGAAGACAACCTTCATCACCAGCGAGTTCAGAAGGTAGCCCTGCCACCACTGGAAGAGCGAGGACACCACGTACATCGCAATCACGATGCCGATGATCGTGCCCAGCTTGGAAAAATCAATGCCGAAGCCGGGGTTCAAGTCCATGGCGGAGGCCATGTCCGCGAACTTATCCTGCCCGCCCGCGCGCAGAGCCGCGATGGCCTGCTCCTTGGTCATGCCGGCGGGCAGGTGGCGGGAAGTGACACCGGAGAAGATGACGTCGGTGGCCTTGCCCATAACCTTGGGCGCGGCCACGGCGAGGAACACGCACACGAGGTTCATCGCGGCAATCGCGACAAGCTGCGCCTTGAATGGCGCGAGCAGGCCAAAGAGACGCTTGGCGGAGGGCCAAAAATTCTTGGCCTTGCGCGGCGCGTTTTCGCCGGTCTTCTGCTCGATCTCGGCTTCTAACGTCGCGTTATCTTGCTCAGTCATTTATGCCACCTCCTGGGATTCCACAATTTCGCGGTACGTCGTCGAGCTTTCCAGCAGCTCCTCGTGCGTGCCGCGGGCCACGACGCGCCCGGCGTCCATGACCAGAATCTGATCCGCGTCCACGATCGAGCTCACGCGTTGCGCCACGATGATCGTCGTCGCCTCCGCGGTGTACTCGCGCATTCCGGAGCGCACCGCGGCATCCGTGAGGACATCGAGCGCGGAGAAGGAATCATCAAAGAGGTACACCAGCGGCCGCGCCACCAGCATGCGCGCGATGGACAGGCGCTGGCGCTGGCCGCCGGAAACGTTGGTGCCGCCCTGGGAAATGTGCATGTCGAGGTCCTCGACGAAGTTTGCCTGGGCCACGCGCAGCGCTTCCCACAGCTCCTCGTCGGTGGCGTCCGGGGCGCCGAGGCGCAGGTTGGAGGCCACGGAACCGCTAAACAGGTACGGTTTCTGCGGCACGAGGCCCACGCGCTTGACGACGTCCCCTCGTGCCATATCGGCGATATCGGTGCCGTCGAGAAGCACGCGGCCCTTCGTCGGGAGATAGAGGCGCGGGATCAGGGAGAGTGCGGTGGTTTTGCCGGAACCGGTCGCGCCGATGAGAGCGGTGGTGGTGCCGGGGGTGGCGGTGAAGGAGACGTCGTGAAGCACGGGCGCTTCGGCGCCGGCGTACTGGAACGTGACGTTGTCGAACTCGACCACGCCCTCGGAGCGCTCCGGGGTGAGCGGGGTAGCGGGCTCGACGATGGAGGGATCGTGCTCGAGGACGTCGGTGATGCGGCGCGCGCAAATGACGGCGCGGGGCAGCATCATGGCCATGAAGGTGCCCATCATGACGGCCGCGAGGATCTGTAGCAGGTATTGCAGGAAGGCGGTCAGGGAGCCGACTTCCACGAGGCCATCGTCGACGCGGTGGCCGCCGAACCACAGAACTGCGCCCGTGGCTACGTTCAGGATGACGGTGATGATGGGGAACATGAGGACGAACAGCTGGCCCACCTTGAGCGAGAGGTTGGTGATGTCGCGGTTGGCGGTGCGGAAACGCTCGGCTTCGTGCTCTTCGCGGGTAAAGGCGCGGACGACGCGAATGCCGGCGATTTGCTCGCGCAGCGTGCCGTTCATGACGTCGAGCTTTTCCTGCCACGAGCGGAAGAGCGGCATGAGGCGGACGATGATGACGGAGATGGCGGCCAGCAGCACGATGACGGAGACCGCGACGAGCCAGGACATTCCGGCGTCTTCGCGGATGGCCATGATTATGCCGCCGATGGACATGATGGGGGCGGCAACCATGAAGTTGAGCATCATCATGTAGACCATCTGGACCTGCTGGACATCGTTGGTGCCGCGGGTGATGAGGGTGGCGGTGCCGAAGTTGCTCATGTCTTCGGCGGAGTAGCGGGTGACGCGGCGGAAGACTTCGGAGCGCAGGTCGCGGCCGAGGCCCATGGCGGTGCGGGAGCCGAACCAGATGGCGGCGATGGCGGCGGCGACCTGGATGAAGGCCACGATGAGCATGATGCCGCCGGTGTGCCAGATGTAGTCGATGTCTACTTGGGCAACACCCTTGTCGATGATCTTCGCGTTGAGCGAAGGGAGGTAAAGCGTTGCCGCGGTGGACAGTGCTTGGAGAAGCAGCACCGCGATGACGTAGCCGGTATACGGCTTCGAGCGGGATATGAGGATACGTAGGAGTTCCATAGACCAACGTTTCATGTGAGCGGCCTGGAAAGGCCAAAGGTCAATGACCGCGCAAGTCTATCCCGCTAGACGCGAGTGCGTCTAGCGAGTGCGGTGGTGCAAGGACTGGCAGCAGGCTTCCCCATTTCCCTGCGCGAGCGTTGAGCTCGCGCGTTTAGCTCGCGCGCTAGAAGCAGACCGGGGCGCGCTGGGCGCGAGCCGTGACGGCGGCCCAGTCCTCGACGTCGTCGGTGGGCTGGCACAGGCCCTCCCACGTGGTGATGGCCACGCCGCGGGCCATGAGTTCCAAAAGAACGAGGTGGTGGTCCCCGGAAGCGGAGAGCTGGTTGAGGTCCGAGTGGTTGATGTCCGCGTCGGGGCCATAGCCCACGCGGACGTTGCCGATGAGCCGCAGCCGCGGCGTTGTCCCCTTTGGGCACGGCTCAGCAACGGATTCCGCGCCGGAGAGCCCGGCGAAGCGGCGCAGCAAACCGAAAGGCGCGGGGCGCTCGCAGTAGAGGTCCACGCACAGCCCGGCCCTGATGAGCCGTTCGGCGGTGGAGAGCGCGGCGGGGCTGTCCCCGACGATGGCAACACGCTGCATGAGAACCCCTTCAGTTCGGTAGAAATAGACTGTCTAGTCTGTAAATCTAGTCCGCTCGGTTCATTCTGGCTAATTTTTATTCTCCCTAGTACCCAAGCTCACAGCCCCCGCGCCCCACTGTGGGGCTGCGCACACGCCCGCCTCCCTTTAATGTGAGGTGTCATGACCGAACCGATAAACCTGCTGGACCGCGGCGACTACCGCGACCCCAGCATTAGCCCCGAAGGCACCCGCGACACCGCGCCGCTCGAGCCTGCCGTGGCCCAGCGCAACCAGGAACTCGTCGAGGAGTGGGCCGACAAGCTTTATGACGCCTCCGCCGAGACCATCACCCAATGGGCCGCCGAGCACGCACCCGGCCGCCTCGCCGTCACGATGTCCATGGAAAACACCGTGCTCGCCGAGCTCGCGCACCAAGCGCACCTCGACGCCGACCTCCTCTTCATCGACACCGGCTGGCACTTTCCGGAGACGTTGGAGGTGGCGGGGGACGTCGCCAAGCGCTATGCGGACCTGCCGCTGGTGCGCGTCCTGCCTATCTTGAGCCCCGAGGAGCAGGACAAGATTTATGGCCCGCGCCTGTACGCGCGCGATGTCGCGGCCTATAACCGCATGCGCAAGGTGGAGCCGCTCAACATGGCTATGGACCCGTATGTCGGGTGGGTGACCGGCCTGCGCCGCGCCGATTCCGAGCACCGCGCCACCGCCCCGGCGCTGAGCCTGGACCGCACGGGCCGGCTGAAGATTTCCCCAATTATTACCTGGGACCTTGATGACACCGACGCCTACATCAAGGAACACGATCTCATCATCCATCCCCTCACCCTCCAGGGTTACCGCTCCATCGGCTGCGCGCCGTTGACCTTCCCGGTAGGCGAGGGCGAGGATGCGCGCTCCGGGCGCGTTTTCGCAGACGGCAAGACAGAATGCGGGTTACACGAATAATGACTCTTTCACCACACCTTAAAGACTTAGAGAACGAATCCCTCCACATCCTGCGCGAAGTCGCCGGGCAATTCGACAAGGTAGGCCTGCTCTTTTCCGGCGGCAAGGACTCCGTCGTGGTCTTCGAGCTCGCCCGCCGCGCCTTTGCGCCGGCCACAGTGCCCTTCGAGCTCATCCACGTGGATACCGGCCACAACTTCCCGGAGGTCATCGACTTCCGCGATCAGCTCGTCGAGGAAACCGGCGCGCGCCTGCACGTGGCGCTGGTCCAAGACTGGATCGACCGCGGCGACATCCAGGAGCGCCCCGACGGAACCCGCAACCCGCTGCAGTCCGTGCCGCTGGTGGAGACCATCGCGGAGCGCGGATACGACGCCGTGCTGGGTGGCGCGCGCCGCGACGAGGAACGCGCCCGCGCCAAAGAGCGCATCTTTTCCATCCGCGATTCCTTCGGCGGTTGGGATCCGCGCCGCCAGCGCCCGGAGCTCTGGGACCTGTACAACGGCGGCAAGATGGCCGGCGAAAACGTCCGCGTCTTCCCCATCTCCAACTGGACCGAGTCCGATATTTGGGAGTACATCGGCGCGCGCAACCTGCAGCTTCCCTCCATCTACTACTCGCACCAGCGCGAGGTGTTCAACCGCAACGGCATGTGGCTGACCCCGGGCGAGTGGGGCGGCCCGCGCGAGGATGAACCGCTGGAGATCCGCACCGTGCGCTACCGCACCGTGGGCGATATGTCCTGCACCGGTGCCGTGGAATCCACCGCCGCCTCGCCCGATGAGGTGCTCGCGGAAATCTCCATTTCCACCCTGTCCGAGCGCGGTGCCACCCGCGCCGATGACAAACTGTCCGAGTCCGCCATGGAGGACCGCAAGAAGGAAGGCTACTTCTGATGACGACTACCCTCGCACCGAATGTCGGCGCGCTCAAGCAGCGCGATACCCTGCGCCTGTGCACCGCCGGTTCCGTCGATGACGGCAAGTCCACCTTCGTGGGCCGCCTGCTCTACGACACCAAGTCCGTGCTGGCGGACCAGGTGGAGTCCATGGAGCGTTCCTCTGCCGACCGCGGCTTCGACGGCATGGACCTCTCGCTGCTTGTCGACGGCCTCCGTGCCGAACGCGAACAGGGCATCACCATCGACGTGGCCTACCGCTACTTCGCCACCGATAAGTGCACCTTCATCCTCGCCGATACCCCGGGCCACGTGCAGTACACGCGCAATACGGTGACCGGCATGTCCACGTCCCAGGTGGTGGTGCTGCTTGTCGACGCCCGCAATGGCGTCGTCGAACAAACCCGCCGCCACCTCAACGTCGCAGCACTCTTGGGCGTGCGCCACGTCATCCTGGGCGTGAACAAGATCGATCTGGTGGACTATGACGAAGCAACCTTCCGCGCGATTGAGACGGAGTTCAACGACATTGCGGCGCGCTTGGGCATTACGGACTCGGTTGCCATCCCGATTTCTGCGCTCAAGGGCGATAACGTGGTGGAGCGCTCCACCACCATGGACTGGTACGAGGGGCCGACGGTCCTTGAAACGCTAGAGACCGTCCCCGTGGCCACCGGCCGCGCCGATGACTTGGACTTCCGTTTCCCTATCCAGTACGTCATTCGCGAACACGCCTCTGACTACCGCGGATATGCCGGCCGCGTGAAGGCCGGGCACGTGGCGGTGGGGGATGAGGTAACGCTCCCGGGCGGGCGCACCTCGACCGTCACCGCGATTGACACCACCGATGGCTCGCTTGCTGAAGACGAGGCGGCGCGCGCCGGCGACTCCGTGGTTCTGCGGCTGGCCGATGACATCGACTTGGCCCGCGGCGACCTCGTCGCTGGTTCACAGCGCCCGGAGGAGGTGCGCGAATTCGCCGCCACCGCGGTGGTCCTCACGGACAAGGAGCTGCGCGCGGGACAGATGGTGAAGCTGCGCTATGGCACAGCATTGGTCAAGGCGCGCGTGGCATCGGTGGACCGCATCCTCGACCTAGACGGCGTGGCGGACGTTGAGGCTCCGGAGTCCGCAGCACTCAATGACATCGCCTACATCACCGTCCAGACGCAGGTGGAGCTTCCCGTCGAGGACTATGCCGCCCGCGGCGCGGTGGGCAATTTCCTGCTCATCGATCAGTCCAGCGGCAACACGTTGGCAGCAGGATTTGTGGGCCAGCGCCTGCGCTAGTCCCCCTTAACCCGCGGCTTTATGGCCGCGGGTTTCGGCGTTTTAGGCGGTCTTTTCGGCCTGCTTGCGGCCCAAGGTCTTGCGCAGGGACCAGATGAATTCCACAATCATCAGGTAGACCGGGGTACCGCCGGCGACCATAAAGAAGAAGGCGCCGGCGGAGCTAGCCTCGTCGACGTAGTCATCAGCGCCGTACAGAAGCTCGATACTGCTGGCGTTGCCGACCTCCGCGAGGGCGCCGAGGCCGCGAATCGTGGAGATGATCCACATGAAGGCCAGCAGACCCCACACGATGCACCACTGAATCGACTGCGCGCGCTGGCGGGAGGGCTCCACGGCGAAGGAGAAGTTGCTCAGGTCAACGTTGAAGTTGGAGGAACCTGAAGCCTGAGCGGTCGACGGCTGGGGCATGAGCTGCACTCCGGATCCAGACGTGGCGATCTCGCGGATGCGGGCGACGTCTACCTCGGGGCCGAAGGGATCCGCGATAGCTCGGTCATACTGCTCGCGGCGGTCCTGACGGGAGAAGATGCTGTGGGCGGTGGAGAGTTCGTCGTAAAGCGCGGCGTTGGACGGGTCCGTCGCGGAAAGGCGGCGTTCGATCTCCGAGGCCAAAGTCGCAGAATCAGCGGAAGGGTCAAGGTTGAGGGAGCTATAGAGGTTGTAGTGTGCCACGAGGCGAAAAATCCTTTCCAAACTAAGTTGTTGCCCTAGCAGGGGTCGCTGAAGTCTGCATCGTTATTGAGCGAACGGGCGTTGCCACCGTACCGCGCCTTGAGTTTACAGACCTCATCCACGCTGTGGCCGGCGTCGTAGTAAATGGCAAAGACCTCCTTACCATCGACTTCAGAGCGCAAGGAATTGCAGGCCAGTCCCGGCATCGACTTAGCACCAGGATGCTGGGCGAGTGCCTGGTCGACGTACGGTGTTCTGAGTTCGCCGTAGGGCACAAGCACACTGTCAACAATGAGGATGTAGCTTCCGTCACAGAGGTCGCCCAAGTAGCCTGGTTTTAGCTCTTTCTCTTGGTCAGCTGCGGCCAACTCTTCAGAGGAGCAGAGGGGAACGTCATCGACATATTGCTCTGGAAGGCCATCCTCAATCAATTCCTTTCGGTCATAGCAGTCCATGTGTGAGTCTGAAAATTCGCCGTCGGCCTCGTGCGGGATCCATGAGTTGCCTGCCCAGGAATGGAGGTAATACAGCGAGCTGTTTTCTTGGGCGAGGAGCAGCCAGTCATCGTCGCAGAAGACGGTCATTGGGTTATCAATCTTGTCCCGGAAAGCGTCAGCCATTTCGCCACATTTTTGTTCTCGGGTGTATTCGGGGTCGTCGACGAACGTGTAATTCTTTTTGGTGGTTTCAGTAGTTTCCTCCGAACTCGGTATCTGTTCGCTTGGGGCAGCTTCGGGTGAAGACGCCGCGGCCGAGTCGGAGGAAGGGGTCGAGTTGGTGTTTACGGCTATAGCCCACGTGATGCCCGCAGTCAGCGCAATGATGCCGACAATTGCGGCGATGATGACAGCGATGCGCTTCGGGGCGGTCGCCGGTGAGGGCGAGGAAGGGGGAGCGCCCCAGCTGTTGTTGTCAGTCATGTGATGGACTCCTTTGCATCTGGAAGAGAGAAAGCCTTGAGAGGAAACTGCAAGGTTACAATGAGAAACTGTGTCATACTATATCCGTACGGCTGTCAGAAATAGCTGCAGAAAGCAGGTAAGACAGGGTAGGGGTAGGGATCACTTGTCATGCTTAATCCAAACGCGGTATATAAGTTGCTACTATTTGAAGTAATTCACTGTGGATGGACCTCACGTGAGGGGTCGTGGAGGTATCGATTAGTCTTTCGGCGCCCCGCAGGCAACCAATGCAGAACCGGCTGTGCCTGGCTTAGTCCCACGCGTGACTCAGTGCGATTCCCCTGAACGGGGGAGAAGGGATAGAAGACTTGGTGCTTGATCGCCCCCTCAATGCAGCGGAACTGTATGCCACGCACAACCGAGTGAGCGTCTCACCAGATGTGGTGAGGAGGTTAGGCACTGCGTTGGGTTATGAGGCCATCGAGGCGTTTGGTGAGAACACCACCAAACGGCTCGCCACTGTCTTCGACCTCGGGGACATCATTGATCTGCTGCTATTGGGTCAGCTTCCCGATCTAGAGGTAGCCCCGGCTATGGAACAACAAGTGGAGGCGGACGTAGCCCGGAAGTTGGTGCGCCGCATCAGCGCGGGTGACTACCTCACCCGGCAACAGGTGCATGACCTTCTCCCGCGCGAGACTGTGACGCTTTTTCGCATGGGGCATCCCCGGCTATGGGCTTTTGCAGTGCGCCAGCGCCTGCCGAGAAACGCCGAGAAAGCCATTCCAGAGTCCTTCCACCGCGACATCACAGGCCCCTACACCACTCCGGAGGAGGCCTGGTTGGGCATGTACGTGGCCGATGCCACGCACTTAGGAGAGCTGGACGCGCGAGTGGAGGGGGCAGGGCTTGACGAAGACAGGCAGCAGCGCCTCCGCCTAGGCATGAGCCTGGCTGATACCTACCGTCAAGTGTGGAGCTCCGCCCGCGGGCATTGGCGGGTCAGCCCCAACACCACCTACATCGTGCCCTCCCGCCTGGGCTATTGCCCCTTCGTCTTCCGCGTGGCTGAGGGCGGGTGGCGCTGCGATTCTTTCGACGGCGGGCAGGACAGGTACATGGCCACCGAGGGCTATTGGATCGATGTGGAGCGCGAGCGCCTCATCCACTTGGGAGCGCCGGATCCGAACGATAGTTGGCTACCCACGGTGAGCGTTGCCGCAGAGCCGCCCAGTGAGACCGACCTGCAAGTAGCCCGGGCGTTGTCCGGGAAGCTGATCGCCCTCGGGGCGGCGCAAAAGAACATTACGATCCGGTTGCGGCAGAAGAACCGGACGCTGAGTTTTGACTAGTAAGTGCTGGGAGGGACATCACCGCTCATGATCACCTTCTGCTGGCCTTCATCCCAGCGGAAGCCTGCGTGCGTCTCGCCGGTGCGCCCGGCGGTGGTTTCGCCCTCGCGCGCCCAGTGGTAGGTTACGGCGATCTCGGCGTCATTTACGCGTTCGATGGTGGGGAAGAAACCATAAGGCTCGGCGGTCGCGGTGCCGAGATATTCGCCCTTGTGGAACAGCATGATGTGGTGCGGTGAGGAGGCCGTAGCCCCCTCGATGGCAATGATTAGCCAGCTCAAATCCGCGCAAGGGTCGAACTCTGAGGAGGAAGGCCGCCCCCAACCGAAGCCATTCCACGGTGCGATGGTGCCAATGCCTGATTGATAGGCCTCTTCAGCGTCAATATCCTCGCAGGACTCTGGTTCTTCGGTCTTCGGGGCAGGTGCCTGGTTGCTCGTTGGCTCCGGGCTTGCGGCCTCTTCCGTGGGGCTTGCGGCAGCAACGCTCGTTGGGTTGTTGCGGACCGCGCTAAACATTGGGGTGTCCACCTCGCCCTGCTCGCCCTGAGAACAGGCGGCGAGGGGGAGGCACATGAGTGCAGCGCCCACGAAGGCAGAAGCAGACCGGAGCATGGGTGTTCCTTCCATAGAATGTGCGCCTCACCTTGAGGCGCACGGTTTATCTTAGCTAGGCGGAACGTCGCCGCTCATGATGACTTTGTTCTGGACTTCATCCCAGCGGAAGCTGGCCTTTGACGTACCCGTCGGTGCGGCATTGGCGTCGCCATCTTGTGGCCAGTGGTAGGTCACGGAAATCTCGTTGTGATTGACCTGCTCGACGTCGGGGAAGAAACCATAAGGCTCAGCAGTGGCGGTGCCGAGGTACTCGCCATAGTGGAAGAGCATGATGTGGTGCGGCGAGGAGGCCGTGGCTCCCTTGATGGAGATGGTCTGCCAGCTTAAGGCCGCGCAAGGATCGAAGTGGGAAGAATCAACCAGCGCCCACTCGTGGCCATGCCATTGAGGAACGTGGGCAACGTTGTCATCGAAAGCCGCCTGGGGGTTGCCGGCCTCGCAGACTACGGGGCTGGCCTGGGCTTCTTCAGGGATGGCGCAGGCGATGAGCGGCATGCACAGGAGTGCCGCTCCGGCGAAAACTCGTGGTGTGAACATGGTGTTCTCCTTTCTGAGGTCTCGGTGTGGTTCCGAACCCTACAAGCGGCCGCTCCGCTCAGAACAGAGTTGTGGAGAGCATTCCTCGAGACAGCGGGTAGTCTCGCAGGCATGGAGAATCTGTCTGGTCGTACACTGTTCGTCGCCGCCGTGGATGCTGAAGCCACACACGTTCCCGAAGGAGCGCCGCTGCTCATCACCGGTATTGGTACGGTTCCCGCCGCCATCGAGCTGACCACGGTGCTGGCCTCGGCACAGCAACTGCCGGAGCGGGTTATCAACATCGGTACTGCGGGCGCGCTTCGCGACGATCTTTCAGGCGTCTTCGAGGTCTCCCACGTGCGCAAGCACGACTTCCACCTAGAGGTGCTCAGCGATGTTTCCCGCTATCTCCTTCCCGAGGTGATCGAGCTTGAAACCTCCGGTAAGCTGCCGACCGCAACGCTTGCCACGGGTGACGCCTTTATTTCGGATACCCCGACCCGCACGCGCCTTGCCCAGGACTCTGCGTTGTGCGATATGGAGGGCTACGCCATCGCCGCGGTGTGCCGAAAGTTCGGCGTGCCGTGCACGCTGCTCAAGCAGGTTTCGGACACCGCTAATGAGGAATCCTATGGCTCGTGGGCCTCGGTGCTCGACCGCGCGGCGGAGGAACTGGCCGCCGCCTTCGGCACGGTGTCCGCGGACTAGGCCCTCCATACGGAAAGTGCCCTAGTTGCCAAAACCATCGCTCCCGCCGCGGGTGGTGGGGGAGAAGTTTGGCAACTAGGGCAGTTGCACGGCCAGGGCTAGAGCCATGCACCGGTTGTGTGGCTAGCGGGCGCCGCTGGCCTCTAGGTTCTCGTAGAGCTCCATGACGTCCTCGTGGCCCTCTGATGTGGCAATTTTGATGTCGTCGGTGCTGATCTCGCCGGCGCGTAGGCTGGCCATCTCCTGGTGGTAGCGGAAGACCACGGCAATGGTGGCAGCCACCGGCACAGCCAGGAAGGCGCCGATGATGCCGGCCAAGGCGGAGCCGACCGTGACGGAGAGCAGCACCATTGCCGCGTGCAGGCCCATGGCCTTGGATTGCAGCATCGGCTGGAGGACGTTGCCCTCCACCTGCTGGACGATGATGATGAGAGCCAAGGCGAGCAAGGCCTTCGTCAGCCCATCGGAGACCAGCGCGATGATGACGGCCAAAGCGCCCGCAGTGACAGCGCCAATGACCGGGATGAAGCTGGCGAAGAACGTAACTACGCCGATGACAAGGGCCAGCGGTACCTGGAGAACCCAGAGGCCGAGGCCGATGAGGATGCCGTCGACGGCCGCGACGGCTGCTTGCGCCTGAATGAAGCCAGATAACGTGTTCCACACGCGAGTCAGCAGCTCGGTGGCGTGCCAGCCGGCGGAGTAGCCGGTGTAGGTGCGCAGCCACGGCAGGAATTTATCGCCGTCCTTGAGGATGAAGAAGGCTACGAAGAGCATGATGGCGAGCGCCATGGCGATGGAGCTGGCCATCGATACACCGGAAATCACCCCGGTGGCGATGTTGGAAGCTTGGCCCTTGATGAAGGTCATGGCGTCATCAAGTACTTCCTGGACTTTCGCGGCATCAATATCGAAAGGTAGGTCCTTGGCCATATCGACGAGCTTGTTCAAGCCGCCTTCAGCCTGATTGACCAAGGACGCGCCCTGAGAGGAGACGACCGGGGCCATCGCCGCGAAGACGCCGCCGATGATGGCCAAAAAGCCCAGCAGCGTGGTGATGGAGGCCAGCGCGCGGGGGAATTTGTGCGCGCGCAACCAGTTGGTCACGGGGAAGAGCACCGTGCACACCAAAATGGCCAGGATGACCGGCAGCAGGCCCACCCAGATGAACTTCAGCAGGTAGCCGGCCAGGCCGACGCCCGCCACCACGATGATGAAGATCAAGCACACCTTGGCCAAGGAGATGGCATCGCGCCCGAGGACGCGAGACTTGTCATCGGTCTTCGACACCGGGAGGGTAGCTTCTTCATTAATGGGCTCCGCGGCGGCAGAAGCCGCCGCGCCAGAGGCCGTGGAGGACGTGCCCGAGCGGGCACCGTCATCATTGTTGTTTGTCATGCGCTCCATCTTCTCATATGAGCGCAGAAAACGAACTATGCGCGGATGCTGCTTACCTGGCGGATGATGCCGAAGCGGTGCATCGTCACCGAGACCGCCTGCTCGAGGAGGAAGGGAAGGAGCTCACGGCGGCCATCGGCCAGCACCGGCTGGTCCAGGACCACGGAGTTGGATTCCACCGCGGCCTCAAAGACGCCCGGCTCGACGGAACCTACGGTTCGAATGCGCGCGGACTCCAAGCCGGAAACCTCGCGGGCGAAGGCGCTTGCCTCCACGGCATCGACGTCAAAGCCCAGCTCGCGCAGCTCCGCGGCCTTTTCCGGGGCGGCGCTGAAGCGCACGGGGGAGTCGGTGCGGGTGGCGGCGAGGGCGAGGCGGGAGACGTCGCGAAGCGCGGCGTCGGCGCCAATGCGCACCTGCAGCGGGGTGAGTACCGGGCGGTAGCGGAAGACGTTGGCCTCGCAGACCAGGCCGGCACGGTCGTGCTTGCGGCCGAACTCCTGCTGCCACGCCAGCTCGTCGAGCTCCGCTGCGCGCCACAGCCAAGCGGTGTCCTCCTCCGAGAGATCCAGCTTGCCGAAGGCGCGCAGCTGGGCAGCCACCGGCTGGGAAATGTCGACGTCGAAGGGACGCAGCGGACCATCGGCCCACGTGCCGAACTGGGCCACGTAGTTCGGGCCACCGGCCTTAGCACCCGGGCCCATGACGGACTGCTTCCAGCCGCCGAAGGACTGGCGCTGCACAATCGCGCCGGTGATGCCGCGGTTGACGTAGGCGTTGCCCACCTCGACGCGCTCGAGCCAGTAGTCAATCTCGTCGTTATCCAGCGTGTGGATGCCGCCGGTCAGGCCGTAGCCGGTGGAGTTCTGCCACTCGATGGCCTCCTCCAGGGTCTCCGCGTGCATGATGCCCAGCACCGGGCCGAAGCACTCGTTGACGTGGAACCAGGAACCTGGGCGCACGTTATCGCGGATACCCGGCGACCACAGGGTGCCTTCCTCGTTGAGTTTCTCCGGCTTCACCAGCCACTTTTCGCCCGACTCTAGCTGGGTCAGGCCGCGCAGGAGCTTCTCGCCCGGGGCCTCGGCCAGGCCGTTCATCGTCGTGGTGATCTCATAGCCGGGGCCGGGGATGAGGGTCTTGACGGCGTCGACAAGCTGCGAGCGCAGGCGCTGCGACTCGCCAGCCGCGCCGACGAAGATGACCAGGGAGGAGGCGGAGCACTTCTGGCCAGAGTGGCCGAAGGCGGACAGGTAGAGGTCCTGAATGGCCAAGTCCGGGTCCGCGGACGGGGTGATGATGAGCGCGTTCTTGCCGGAGGTCTCCGCCATGATGTTCATCTCCGGCTTCCAAGAACGGAAGAGCTTGCCGGTATCGGAAGCACCGGTGAGGATGACGGCGTCGACATCGTCGTGGGAGATGAGCGCGCGGCCGGCGTCACCCTCATCGGTGAAGACGAGCTGGACCAGATCCGGGTCGAGGCCCTGTGCCTCCAGACCGGCGCGGAAGGCTTCCACGACGAGCTTCGCGCAGTGCACGACCTGCGGCGCCGGCTTGATGATGACGGCCGAACCCGCGGCGAGCGCTGCCGCGATGCCGCCGGTGGGAATGGCCACCGGGAAGTTCCACGGCGGGGTCACCACGGTCACGCGGTGGGGCGTGAACTCGGCGGCGTAGCTCTCCAGCAGGCGCGCGGACTGCGCGTAGTAGGTGCAGAAGTCGATGGCCTCGGAGATTTCCGGGTCGGTCTGCGTGACGGTCTTGTTGGCCTCATAGGCGGCCACGGAGATGAACTCGCCGCGGCGGTTGGCCAGCTCATCGGCCACGGCCTCGAGCGCGCGGGCGCGGTCCTCGGCAGGGCGTGCGCCCCACTCGGCGCCGAGCTCGGCGGCGCGGGCTACGTGCTTGTCGACGACCCCCGCATCCGTCACCTCCTCCACGCCGTGCTCGCCCGGGTCGGTGGCCAGGGCCTTGAGCGCCCACTCGCGGTTGGCCTCCAGGGCCGGGTCGGTGTCCGGCTCGTTGGCGAAGCGCCCGGTGCGCGGTGCCTGGCGGCCGGCTGCCTGCTCGGCCTCCTCCAGACGGTTTTGGGTGCGGCGCGGTCCGGCGAAGGTATCCCAGCGCTGCTCGACGGCCTCGCGGAAGACCTGCTCCTGGTCCTTGAGTGCCTGCTCCTCCGGGGCGAAGAGAGCATAGAGGAAGTTCTGCGGTGCAGAGTTCTCCTCCAAGCGGCGCACCAGGTAGGAGACGGCGACATCGAAGTCCTCCGCGTGCACCACCGGGGTGTAGAGGATCTGGCGGCCTTCGAAGGCCTCGCGCACCGCGGCCTGCTGGGCCGGGGACATGCCCTGGAGCATCTCGGAATCCATCATGCGCATGACACCGCGCTTGGTGCCCAGCTTGTAGGCAAAGGCCGCGGTGTAGAGGTTGTGGGTGGCCACGCCGATGCGCACGCAGTCGGCGAATTCGGGGCGCAGGATGTAGTCGAGCAGGCGGTAGTAGTTGGCGTCCACCTCATCCTTGGTGGCATAGGGGGCTGCCGGCCAGCCGTGGATTTCACCCTGGACGTGCTCCATGGAGAGGTTTGCGCCCTTGACGATGCGAATCTTGATGTGGGATCCGCCCTCGGCCACGCGCTGCTTGGCGAATTCTGCCAGGTGCGCCAAGGCGTCGAAGGTATCCGGCAGGTAGGCCTGCAGCACGATGCCGGCCTCGAGGTTGGTGAACTCCGGCTCGCTGAGCAACTCGGTGAACAGGCGCACCGTGAGGTGGAGGTCGTGGTATTCCTCCATGTCCAGGTTGATGAAGACCTTGTCGGGGCGGCGCGCGGCGGCCTCGTAGAGCGGGCGCAGGCGTTCCTTGAGGCGGACCAGGGAGCCCTCGATATCCCACGGGTTGAGCTGGGCCACCATGGAGGAGGCCTTGACGGACACGTAGGTCACGCGCGGGTTATTGATGAGCTTGAGGGTGCGCTCGGCGCGGGAGCGCGCTTCGTCGTCGCCCAGCACGGCCTCACCGAGGAGGTTGAGGTTGAGCTGCTCGCCGGACTCGGCGGCCTTGTCCAAGGTCTTGTTGAGGGCGTCGCTCTCGGCGTCGAGGACCAGGTGGCCGACCATCTGGCGCATGCGCATGCGGGCCAGCGGCATAACCAGGTTGGGCAGGATGGGCCCGAAGAAACCACCCAGGCCCACCAGCGCGCCGTTGATGAGGCCGAGGAAGGACGCGTCATAAGTGGTGGTGACGGACTTCAGCGCGTGGGCGGCTACCTTGTCATCCTCGGGGCGCATGACGCGGTCCACGAAGTCCATGGTGAAGGCCACCCCGTCCGGGTTGCGCAATAAGTCTGCGAGCTGTTCTGTGGCCGGATCCTGCTCGTCGGCGGTGGAGGCGAGCCAGGAGTGGGCCTGGGCCGCGGCGTCGGCGATCAGCGCGGCGTCAATGTCGGTGGATTCGGGAACGGGGGTGTGAGCATCGTTAGTCATGGATTACAACCTTTATGGGTCTCAAGGCACACTGGTGCGGCCTTGCGGAAAGCGGAAATTGCAGACTTTCTAGTCCAACACGGGCGCATACTCTGCGCCGTGCCGTTCAGTCTGTGTGAAAAGAGGTGCTTATTTAACGCTGGCGTACACAACCGGTGGCCGGTCGGAAGAACGACGCTGCCTAATGAAGTGAGCATTCATGTGCGACCACCCTTCTTGCGTGTGGGGAGCAGCCAGGCAACGGCCTGGCCTGATTAGCGAGAAATCGGTGACCTTGATATGGCCCGCCGCACAGAAATCGTAGACGTGTAACCCATCTCGCTTACATGAAAGCTAGCCCCTTAAGTTGGGGTGAGTCAATCCCACAGGTGTTGTTTTGAGGGGAGGGTGCTACCCCCGTGTTAGTGGCTGAGATAGTCCGCGAGATCTGACGCGATTTTCTGTGCGCCCAGAGGCCCCAAGCCGAGTGCCCACGTATCGTCGCTGACCTCGATGGCATGGCCGTCTTTGACCGCAGGTAGCCGTTGGAACGCCGCGGTAGAAACGGCGGTGTCTTGGCCGGTGGCGGAGGGATCTCCGTAGCTGCAGTAGAAGATGTAGTCGGCGTCCGCTTGGTCAATGTTCTCCGGCGAGATTTCCGCAGCGAGCTCTTCGATGTCCTGGTTGGCGGGGCGGGCGAGGCCGGCGTCATCAAGCACCGTTCCAATGAGTGAAAGGCGCCCGTAGAGGCGTACCTTGCCCGGCATGAAGCGCAGAATGGTGACGGTGGTGTCTTCGCTAGCTGGCCCGTCCTCAATGACCTTCTTTACTTCTTCGATCTTCTTGTCATAGTCGGCCATGACTTGTTCGGTGCGCTCCTCTTCTCCGAGGGCTTCGCCGATGAGTCGGAAGTTTTCTTTCCAGGTGTATCCAGGACGGATCGAGAAAACGGTAGGTGCGATGGAATTGAGCTGGTCATAGTGCTTATCCATGCGCAGCTGCGAGCCGATGATGAGGTCGGGGTTGAGCGAAGCAATCTTTTCCATATTGACTTCGTTGATCGTGCCTACCGTTTCGATGTCACTTGCTTTGTCGGCCATGTAATCCGGGACGGGATTCTGGCCCTTGGACGTGGTCATGCCGACTGGCTTCATGCCGAGTGCTAGGACGGAATCGAGTTCGCCGCTTTCTAGAACAACCACCCGCTGCGGCTTGTCTTTGAGTTCGGTCGTTCCGCGTGCATGCGTGACCGTGCGTGGGAATTGACCAGGGGCTGCATCGCTGCCAAAGCTTTGGCTTTTCTCTCTCGCCCCGGCAAAGCCTTCGCCTCCGGTGGCCACGGAGTCATTTCCCGAGGCTGAATTGGAGTTTCCTGATTCTTTCCCGGACGGTGAGGACGCAGGGTTAGAAGCGTCAGCGTTTGAGTTGGTGTTTTCGAGGCTGGCGCAGCCGGTGAGCGCTAGCGCTGCGGTAAGACCAACAGCAGTGAGGCGGAGGAGAGGGGTGCGGGGTGCGATTTTCTTTCGAATGTTCATAAAAGGTAGCCTAACCTAAATTAGGTCGAGCTAAGGAAACGTGAGCATATGAAGGTATTTGGGTGGTGTCGGTGATTGAGCAGGGGTTGCGCGCCGGAAAGAGAAATACCCGGCGTCTTGGTTGGGTAGTAGTTGCTGGCCTTGCCATTCTCTGTATCGGCGTGGCGCTGTCACTGGCGTTGGGCGCGCGTAGCATTCCCTTCAGCGACGTGTTGGCCGCCCTTCGGGGACAGCCTGGTATAGCTTCCTCGATCGTGTGGGAGAGGCGTCTTCCCCGTACACTCGTTGCTGTTTGCGCAGGCTGTGCTTTGGCCCTCGCTGGTGCAGTTCTGCAGATCATGACGCGCAACCCTTTGGCAGATACCGGAGTTTTCGGGATTAACGTAGGCGCCAGCTTGGCCGCCGCCATTGCTCTGGGCTGGTGGGGGTGGCAATCACCTTTTGCGTTTTCGCTCGCAGCCATCATCGGTGCGGCAGTGACCATGCTGCTGGTCACCGCGGTCGGGCGTGGCAGAGCGGGCGATGTTGATCCGCTGAGACTGATTCTTGCAGGCGTAGCCATCGGGGCGGTATGTGAGGGCCTGTCCTCCGCGCTGATCCTGATAGATCCTCACGCCTTTGCAAGAATCCGTGCTTGGGTGACGGGCTCCGTTGACGTTGCTTCGTGGACGCCAGTGGTGATTGCCTTCGGCGGACTGGTGGTAGGCGTGGTGCTACTGATTGTCTTTGCTCGCCACTTGCCGCCCCTTGCTCTGGGGGATGACGTTGCGGCGAGTCTCGGCATTAACCTCAAACTGACTCGTTTGGGGCTTGTCGCGGCGGTAACGGTGTTGGCTGCTACCGCCACCGCAGCGGCGGGGGTGATTGTGTTCGTTGGACTAGTTATCCCGCATGTTGTCAGGCTGTGCGGGATATACGAAGAGCGGGCACAGCTTGTCGCCGCTGCCGTGGTGGGGCCTTTGTTTTTATTGGGTGCCGATATTGTGGGCCGCTACCTCACTGCTGCTGAGTTGCCGGCTGGCGTCACGGTGTCGCTCATTGGTGCCCCAGTATTGATTGCGCTGTCCCATCGCGCTGGAAGGAGGCTGTGATTGTGAGCGTGAGAAGTGTTTTGTCCTTTGCAGGCATTGTGATCGTCGCGCTGGCTATTGCTGCCTATTCGCTCTTCTCGCCTGGTGCCGGGCAGGATAGCGCAGCGTTGTGGTCCGTGGCTACGAATCCCAATAGCACTGACTTTGCGGCCACCGTCGTGTGGCAATGGCGTGCTCCGCGGGTGGTTGCCGCGATTGTCGTAGGAATGTGTTTGGGCATCGCGGGCGCCATCTTTCAGATCCTTACTCACAATCCTCTGGGGTCGCCCGACATCATCGGGTTTAATACCGGTGCCTATACCGGTGTCATCGCGGTCTCCTTGGCGGGCTTTAGCTCCGCATTCAACATTGCGCTAGGCGCGTTGATGGGTGGGGCTATCACTGCGTTACTCATCATGGGGCTTTCATTTGGCGGAAGGCTCACGGGAGCAAGGCTGGTTGTGGTGGGGATTGGAGTGACGTTCTTCCTTTCAGCAATAAACAAGTGGTTGATTCTTAGTGGTGAGTTGGAGCAGTCCCTAGGTGCGGCGACTTGGGCTGCTGGAACATTGAATGCTGTGTCCTGGGCGCGAGTTATTCCATTGGGGGTGCTGGGAGGCGCGGCGTGCGTCGCTGGGTTGCTGCTGCGTGGCTGGTGTGACGCGCTTGCCCTGGGGGATAGCACGGCGAGTGCGTTGGGGTTGAACGTGAGTCGTGCACGTGTGGTGATGGTTCTGGTTGGCACAGTTCTTGTCGCTGTATCGACGGCGATAGCGGGCCCAATCTCATTTATTGCCCTCGCGGCCCCACATATGGCTCGGTTGCTCTCGCGTCCAGACAGGACGCCGGTGTTGCTCTCTGGAGTCCTCGGTGCACTTTTCTTGCTCGCTGCCGATTTAGCAGGGCAGCGGCTGTTTTTCCCAATTACTCTGCCTGCCGGTCTTATTACGGTCTGCGCCGGTGGCATCTACCTGGCGGGTTTGCTGCTGTGGCAATCCCGATCTGCCGGAATGAAAGGTCAGTAAAGTGAACCAACTAAAAGTATGTGACGGTGCGCCGAGCGTGCGGGCTGAGGGGGTGAGCATGTCCTATGGGAGGACTGCCCCGTTAATTCTCGACTCGGTGGATGTGTCTTTTCCGGCCGGGAAATTTTCTGCCATTATCGGCCCCAATGGTTGTGGAAAATCCACTTTGGTGAAGGTGTTGGCGCGGTTGGAAATGCCGAACGCGGGCGCGGTGTGCATTGGCGAAGAAGATGCAGCCGCATTCTCTCGGCGTAGCTACGCTCGGCGCGTCGCCGTGATGTCGCAGCAATCCATAGCTCCCGAAGGGATCAATGTCAGGGAACTGGTTGCGCGCGGGCGATTCGCCCACCAAGGATTTATGGGGTGGAGGAGCCAGGAGGACGAGCGTGCCGTTAGTCGTGCGCTAGCAAAGGTGGGCCTTGAACAACTGGAGACGGCCGAGGTAGCGGCGTTGTCTGGCGGTCAGCGTCAGCGTGCTTGGTTGGCCATGGCCCTCGCCCAGGAAACGCCTGTGCTCTTCTTGGATGAGCCAACGAGCGCGCTTGACATTGGATACCAGCATTCCTTCATGCGGCTGATGCGGCAGCTGGCAGGAAGCAAAACCCTTATTGCGGTCATTCATGATTTGGCGCATGTATTGCGCTATGCGGATCACGTCGTGGCGATGAAAGATGGAACGGTGCGGGACGCGGGCGTGCCGCGCGAGGTCATCACCCCTGCCCTTATTGAGGAACTCTATGGGCTGTCAGTCCGCGTTGTAGATGTGGACGGTGAGCCGGCAATCGTCCCTGTAGGGTGAGTCTCCGCCAAACCGGGTTTGTTTTCCCAGCGTGTTGGCGATAAATAAAAAAGTTGAGTCGATCGGGAACAACTTTGAGTTTGCCTGCGTTGTGTAGGTTGAGTGACCGGCGCTCAGGTTTGGATGACTTTGAGTGTCGCTTCTGTTAGAGTCGCTGACTGGACGCGGCAGAAGTTGAGTCGCGCACTATCAACTTAAAACAAACCCCAACACGCAAGGAGAAAAGATTATGGGACGCGCAGTAGGAATTGACCTTGGTACCACCAACTCGGTTGTATCCGTGCTGGAAGGTGGCGAGGCAACCGTTATCGCTAACTCCGAGGGTTCCCGCACCACCCCGTCCGTCGTGGCTTTTGCCAAGAACGGCGAAATTCTCGTTGGCCAGTCCGCCAAGAACCAGGCGGTCACCAACGTTGACCGCACCATTCGCTCCGTCAAGCGCCACATTGGCACCGACTGGACCATCGATATCGATGACAAGAAGTACACCCCGCAGGAGATTTCGGCCCGCACGCTCATGAAGCTGAAGCGCGACGCCGAGGCTTACCTGGGTGAGGATGTTACCGACGCCGTCATTACCGTCCCGGCTTACTTCGAGGATTCCCAGCGCCAGGCCACCAAGGAGGCCGGCCAGATTGCAGGCCTCAACGTCCTGCGTATCGTGAACGAGCCGACTGCCGCCGCGCTGGCTTATGGTCTGGAGAAGGGCGAGCAGGAGCAGACCATCCTGGTCTTCGACCTCGGTGGCGGTACCTTCGACGTCTCCCTGCTGGAGATCGGTGACGGCGTTGTTGAGGTCATGGCTACCGCTGGTGACAACCAGCTCGGTGGTGACGACTGGGACCAGCGCATCGTCGACTGGCTCGTCGATAAGTTCAAGGCTTCCCAGGGCGTTGACCTGACCAAGGATAAGCGCGCTGTCCAGCGCCTGCGTGAGGCTGCTGAGAAGGCCAAGATTGAGCTGTCCTCCTCCCAGTCCGCCAACATCAACCTGCCGTACATCACGGTGGACTCTGAGAAGAACCCGCTCTTCCTGGATGAGACCCTGTCCCGCACCGAGTTCCAGAAGATCACCCAGGACCTCCTGGACCGCACCAAGGAGCCGTTCAACCAGGTCATCAAGGATGCTGGCCTGTCCCTGTCCCAGGTTGACCACGTGGTCCTCGTCGGTGGTTCCACCCGTATGCCGGCCGTGTCCGACCTGGTCAAGGAGATGACCGGCAAGGACCCGAACAAGGGCGTTAACCCGGATGAGGTCGTGGCAGTCGGCGCTGCTCTCCAGGCGGGCGTGCTGCGCGGTGAGGTTAAGGACGTGCTGCTTCTCGACGTCACCCCGCTCTCCCTCGGCATCGAGACCAAGGGTGGCGTGATGACCAAGCTCATCGAGCGCAACACCACCATCCCGACCAAGAAGTCCGAAACCTTCACCACGGCTGATGACAACCAGCCTTCCGTGCAGATTCAGGTCTACCAGGGCGAGCGCGAGATGGCTTCCGCTAACAAGCTGCTCGGCTCCTTCGAACTCGGCGGCATTGCCCCGGCGCCGCGTGGCGTGCCGCAGATCGAGGTCACCTTCGACATCGACGCCAACGGCATCGTCTCCGTTTCCGCTAAGGACAAGGCCACCGGCAAGGAAAACACCATCAAGATTCAGGATGGTTCCGGCCTGTCCCAGGAGGAGATCGACCGCATGGTCAAGGACGCCGAGGCACACGCCGAAGAGGACAAGAAGCGCCGCGAGGAGCAGGAGACCCGCAACCAGGCCGAGTCTACCTCCTACCAGACCCGCAAGTTCATGGATGAGAACTCCGACAAGCTGCCGGAGGATCTGAAGAACCGCGTGACCGAGGCTGCCGATGCCGTCGATGAGGCGCTGAAGGGCGATGACATCGAGGCGATTAAGTCGGCCGTCGAGAAGCTCGGCACCGAGTCCCAGGAGCTGGGCAAGGCCCTGTACGAGGCACAGGCTGCTGAGGCGGGCGCCGAGGGTGCCGCTGCTGGCGACGCCGCTGGTGACCCGAACGTCGTCGACGCCGAGGTTGTCGACGAGGACGACGAGAACAAGGAGAAGTAAACCATGACCTCCCCTCAGGACCCGGGCAACCCGGCCAATACCGACCCTGAGGCAACCTCCGCTGAGGCTGCGGAGGCTGCCGCCGCCGAGGCCGCTTCTGCCGACGGTGCCGTGGATGACGCCACGGCGAACACCGCTGAGGCAGAGGCCGCGGTAGAGGACGCCGCCCGCGACATCACCGATGAAGCGGCCGCGGGTGAGGAGACCGTTGCGGAAAACTCCTTGGAAGCTCAGCTCGCTGAGCGCACCGAGGACCTGCAGCGCCTCAACGCGGAGTACACCAACTACCGCCGCCGCACCGAGCGCGACCGCCAGGCCGTGATCGAGACCACCAAGGCCAAGGTCTTGGCAGACTTCCTGCCAATCCTTGATGACATGGAGCTCGCTCGCCAGCACGGTGACCTCAACGAGGGCCCGCTCAAGGCCATCGCGGACAAGCTCACGGGCGTGCTGACCAAGAACCAGCTGACCCCGTTCGGCGCCGAGGGCGATGCCTTCGACCCCGAGGTGCACGAAGCGGTCCAGGACTTGTCCACCGGTGACGAGCAGGTCATCGGCACGGTTCTGCGCCGCGGCTACACGGTGGGGGAGCGCGTTGTGCGCACCGCCATGGTGATTATCGCCGACCCTGCAGAGTCAGCCGATACCGCTGAGAGTCCGGATAGCTCGGACAACGCAGAATAGGTATTGCAGGTGGCGTCAGGGCTCAATGTTCCTTGGCGCCACTCTTCTTTTCTCTACTTAGTTAGCTTTTTACTTAGCAAAAAATCTTAAAACCCAACCATGAATCGACTCTCCTGAAAGGAGGAGATGCCCAGTGAACGCTAAGCCAGAATGGGCAGACAAGGATTATTACGCGGATCTGGGGGTCTCCTCATCCGCTACCGCCGAAGAGATTAAGCACGCTTACCGCAAGCTGGCCCGCCAGAACCACCCCGATGCCAACCCGGATAACCCCGCGGCGGCGGAGAAATTCAAGCAGGTGGCTGAGGCCTATGACGTGCTCTCAGATAAAGCGACCCGCAAGGACTATGACCAGTTCAAGGCCATGATGCGCGGCGGTGGCTTTGGACGGAGAGGAGGCGCCGGGTTTCCCGGCGGGTTTCGATCCACGCACATGGGTGGACCGGGTGCGCAAGAATTTGACATCTCGGACATCTTCGGAGGATCCGCTCGAGGAGCGTCTCAAGGCGGCGGTCTTGGGGATATCTTCGGTGGCGTTTTCAACCGCGGCGGTGGTGCTGGCCACACAGCTCGGCCGTCGCGGGGGGCCGACGTCGAAACGCAAATAACCCTCGACTTCCGCGAGGCAGCAAAGGGAACCACCATCCCGCTGCAGCTCAGCGGCGAAGCTCCCTGCACCACGTGCCACGGCTCCGGTTCAAAGAGCGGCAAGCTGACGACGTGCTCGACGTGCGATGGCACCGGTTTCACCTCTGAGCAGCGCGGTACCTTCGGTTTCTCGGCGCCGTGCACGGATTGCGATGGCACCGGCCAGCGCGCCGAGGACCCGTGCGCTGATTGCTCCGGTTCCGGAACGGTGCACCGCACCCGCTCGATCACGGTGCGCATCCCCGCAGGCGTGATCGATGGCCAGAAGGTACGCCTTGCCGGCCAGGGCGAAGCTGGCCCGAATGGCACGCCGTCCGGTGACCTCTTCGTGGCGGTCACGGTAAAGCCCGACAAGGTCTTCACCCGGGAGGGCGACGACCTGCACGTCACCGTCCCCGTCTCCTTCGCGGAGCTGGCCTTAGGGGACACCATTACGGTGCCGACCCTCGATTCACCCGTGCGCGTGAAGGTACCGGCGGGCACGCCCGATGGCCGCACGTTGCGCGTGAAGGGCCGCGGTGTGGCCAAGCGCGGCGGCAAGGCCGGTGACCTCATGGTGACCGTACAAGTTACGGTGCCCTCCACCCTGGATGCTGCTGCCTCCTCGGCACTGCGCAGTTACGCGCAGGCGGAGAAGGACTCCGGCTTCGATCCGCGCGCCGGCTGGGCCGGCAACACGGTAGCCCGCTAGGAGGAGGTGCATGATGAGCAAAGACAGGATGAACCGAAGCGATGCGGCGCAGCCCAAGGCGATGTACGTCATCTCCGTGGCTGCGGAACTGTCTGGCATGCATGCTCAAACCCTGCGCACGTATGACCGGATGGGGTTGGTCTCCCCGGCCCGCACCTCCGGCGGTGGGCGCCGCTATTCCGAGAGCGATATCGAGCTTTTGCGCAAGATCCAGACGCTCTCGCAGGATGATGGTGTGAACTTGGCTGGTATCAAGTCCATCATCGAGCTGACCGCGGAGCGTGACCGCCTCGCCGCCGAGCGTGATGAGTTGCAGGCCGAAGTTGAGCGCTTGCGCAGCCAGGTGCGGCCATCGCGCGGCGAGCTGGTCCACGTACCGCGTTCGACATCCGTGGTGATGTGGAAGCCGCGTCGCAACCGACGCCGCGACAGCTAGGCACTTCCCCCTCCCTTTGCGGGAGGGGGTTCAGCTGTTTTGGGGCCCGGCCAACTCTGCTCGGCGTGGGGCCGCGTGCTCTTCGCCTAAAAAGTGCCGTTGTTGCCAAAGATCGTGTTCAGAATTGCGGCAGAGGCTAAAACTTTGTCAGCAAGGCGCCTTTGGACAACGACCCCAAAAGCTTTCCTCATTGAAAACGTGAGTTTGGCAATACTTATCGCTACACTCGCGTCCAGCGTTGTGCCGCCCGTCACGTGTGGATGCGATTGTGCGTGCGGCCACCGTGACGGTACTGAATCCACGAGAAAGGCACTAGGCACATGACTTTGTACGCAAACCCAGGCACCCCTGACGCCATCGTCAACTTCCGCGAGCGCTATGACAACTACATTGGCGGCGAGTGGGTACCGCCGGTCGAAGGCGAGTACATGGACAACATCACCCCGGTGACTGGTGAGGTTTTCTGCCAGGTGGCCCGCGGTAAGGAAGCAGACATCAACCTGGCCATCGATGCCGCGGAGAAGGCCTTCGAGACTTTTGGCAAGACCACCCCGGCGGAGCGCGCGCTCCTGCTGCACCGCATCGCGGACCGCATCGAGGAGAACCTGGAGAAGATCGCCGTCGCGGAAACCTGGGAAAACGGCAAGGCCGTACGCGAGACCCTCGCCGCCGATATCCCGTTGGCCGTTGATCACTTCCGCTACTTCGCCGGTGCTATCCGCGCACAGGAGGGTCGCCTGTCCCAGATCGACCAGGACACCGTGGCTTATCACTTCCATGAGCCGCTGGGTGTGGTGGGGCAGATTATCCCGTGGAACTTCCCGCTGCTGATGGCGGCGTGGAAGATTGCACCGGCGCTGGCTGCAGGTAACACCATCGTAATGAAGCCGGCCGAGCAAACCCCGGCATCGATTCTGCTGCTCATTGAGATTATCGAGGACCTCCTGCCGAAGGGCGTGCTCAACATCGTCAACGGCGTCGGCGAAGAGGCTGGCGTGGCTCTGTCCACCTCGGAGCGCATCGCCAAAATCGCCTTTACCGGCTCCACCCCGGTGGGCAAGATCATCAACAAGGCCGCCGCGGACAAGGTCATCCCCGTCACGCTGGAGCTCGGCGGCAAGTCCCCGTCCATCTTCTTCGCGGACATCATGGACAAGGATGATGCCTACCTGGAGAAGTGCGTGGAGGGCTTTGTCATGTTCGCCCTCAATCAGGGCGAGGTCTGCACCTGTCCGTCCCGCGCATTGATCCATGAGGACATCGCGGACAAGTTCTTGGAACTGGCGGTGGAGCGCGTAAAGAAGATCAAGATCGGCCACCCGCTCGATACCGAAACGATGATGGGTGCGCAGGCCTCCCAGGAACAGATGGACAAGATCACCGAATACCTTGAGGTGGGCCCGAAGGAGGGGGCGGAAACTCTCGTCGGCGGCCACGTGAACAAGGTGGATGGCTTGGAGAATGGCTACTACATTGAGCCGACCGTCTTCCGCGGCACCAATGACATGCGCATCTTCCGCGAGGAAATCTTCGGACCGGTGCTCTCCGTGGCCACGTTCAAGGATTTCGAGGAAGCCATCCAGATAGCCAACGACACCAACTTTGGCCTTGGCGCTGGTGTGTGGTCGCGCCACCAAAACACCTGTTACCGCGCCGGGCGGGAAATCCAGGCTGGCCGCGTGTGGGTGAATCACTACCACGTTTACCCGGCGCACAGCGCCTTCGGCGGCTACAAGGAGTCTGGCATCGGACGCGAGAATCACCTCATGATGCTGTCCCACTACCAGGAGACGAAGAACATGTTGGTGTCCTACTCCGAGGAGCACGCCGGCCTCTTCTAAAGGCAGTAACCCCACGTGGCTGCCTTCTAATAGCGTCGTGCGATGACGCCCAGGCCCCGCAGGAATGCGGGGTCTTTCCAATAGGTGCCATGATCGCCCGGACGCCCGCTAGCACCTGGCAGAGGTGTTGCACCGAAGGCGGGGGAGGTGGGATCGGGGCCATGGATGCCACCATGCGGACCGGTGGTAATCGCGATGGGGTCTTCGGTGTTCCGCGCGCTCCAGATCCTGCCATGCAATTGCGCGGCTCTATCCGCGGAGGCGCCCGGGCTGCCGACGAGCACGACGTCATCCGCAACATAGTTCTGCTGCGCTGCCTTACCGACAACCACTGAGCCATAGGAATAGCCGATGAGGATGTGCTGAGCCCGAGGAAAGCGCTGCCGCAAGGCGCGTTGGAAGCGGCCTAGCTCGGCGGCCCCGCGGCGCGCCGGGTCCTCGTGCGCCGCGCGGGACAATGTGGGCGGGGCGGAGTAGCCAATCCACGCCACCGTAGGCCCATGGGTGGCGCGGGCGATGGCGCGTGCGCGCTCCACCGCAGTGGGCCAGCTTGCTGTATCGGAAGAACCTACCCCGCCTACAAACGTGCTCACCTGGGCGGCCTGCGTGCCGATGTTCTCTGGGTCCACGAGCGCCACCAGCCGCCCGGGGCTGGCCTCGAGCACGGTGGCGTCCGGATTTGCCGCAACCAGGGAACGGACCTCCTCGCTGGCCATGGTCAGCTGGAACTCGTGCAACTCGGTCAGCGAGAGGTCGCCGAAATCCTCCAAACGGCTTGGCGGTTGGGCCAGCTCCGGAGTGCACAGGGCGGTGAGTTGGCGGGCACAGGCCCAATCGAGGACGTCGGCAAGCGCGTCCAACTGACCCAGCGCCACGCTGGCGGGTTCTGCAAAAGCGGGGACCGAAGCCAGCCGCACAGCGCGTGCGCGCAGCTGTTCAATTCTCTCCTGCAGCGGCGCGTAGAGGCTCAGGATGTGCGCGGCAAGGCGCATCTGCTGCACGGGATCCACCAGGCTGTCGCTGGCGCGGTGCAAGGAGCGCCGCGCGGCATCGGCCGCAGCGCCAGAAAGCGCTAGACCTAGCCAATGATGGTGCGACTCATCTATATAACGCGCCAGCTCAGATGCGTTTCGTTCCATCCCTAAAGCTTCCAAACGAAGCGCCTCGGCCGCGCTCATTGCGCACCGTCCAAACGCGAGGAAAGATCTGCGTCAAGACCGTGGGCCAACCCCACGAAATGGTCAAGCTCCTCCAATTGCGTCCGCCGAGCCGCTTCACTTGCCCGCCGGGCGTCCTCCCATTGGGCGCTGAGGAGCGCAAGGGCGCGGGCGGTACGGGGAGGATCCTGCAAGGACGGAAACGCGGCGGGGCAGGCATGGCCGAAGAGGTCGCGGATCTGCTCGCGGGCAGCCCGGTCAATGTCGAGGTGGTTCATAGCATCGAGACTGCGCCAGCACTCCTCTTGCCGTAAAGAGCGGCCGCCGCGGATCCGCGAAATCTGTGGATAACTAGTCCGGGCTCGTCTACCGTGGGCCGCATGAAGGTAGCAGCAGTTCAATTGACCAGTACCGGAGACGTTGAGGACAACCTCGCCGCAGCCCTCGATAAGATCCGGGAAGCCGCGGACAACGGCGCGCAGCTTATCGTCCTGCCGGAAGCTACCACCCAGAGCTTCGATTCCGGGCGCCTCGATACGCACGCGGAGGGGCTTGATGGCCCCACCGCCACCGCCGTGCGCGCGCTGGCAGAAGAGCTCGGCGTGTACGTGGTGCTGGGAATGTTCGCCCCGGCGGATACCGTCCAACGGGGTGAGAAGACAATTAACCGCGTGGCCAACGTCGCGCTCATCGCCGGCCCCGGAGTGCTCGGCGGCTACGAAAAGATCCACACTTACGACGCCTTCAAGTACAAGGAATCCGATACCGTTCGGCCCGGTGAGTCTCTTGTTGTCTTCGACGCCAGGGAGCTCACCGTGGGTGTCGCCACCTGCTATGACATCCGCTTCCCCGAGCAGTTCAAGGAGCTAGCCCGCCAGGGTGCCCAGCTCATCGTCGTGCCCACCAGCTGGGCGGATGGCCCGGGCAAGTTGGAGCAGTGGCGCCTGCTCAGCGCTGCGCGCGCGCTCGATTCCACGACCTATGTTTTGGCCGCGGGTCAGGCTCGCCCCGGTGGGGAGGCGAAGGCGGGGGAGGCCTCCGGGCCGACTGGCATCGGGCACTCCGTCCTCGTGGCGCCGGATGGCACGCGCCTCGCCGAGGCTGGTTATGAGCCGGAGATCCTCTACGGCGAGGTGGACCCAGACACCGTGACGAAGGTTCGTGAGTCCCTCCCTGTTTTGCACGCCTAACCGACGTTTGCACGCATAGGCGCTCTGAGCGCCTATGCCCACTGGGACTTCTTCCATGCCGCCCAGGCCTCCCAGTCATCGCCCCACCCGTCAAGCTCCGCGGCGGAGGCCGCCCACTCGTGGCCACGCTGCCAGCTATCCGTGGTGATTGCCTCCTCCGAAACGCCACCGTCGAGCAGCGCCGCGCGCGCTAGTTCGATGCGATCGGCAGGACCGATGAGCACGAAGCGGCGGTCCGTTCCCGCCGCGAGCACCGGTTCCATCGGTTCGTTGGCCACCACTGGGTTGAACCCGGCGGCCGGCGGCCGTGCTCCGAGCAGCCAGGGATCCTGCGAATCCCGAACGATGTGCCGCAGAGTGAGCTCCGGAACCAGGGCCTGCAGGTTGGCCTGAAACTCCGTGTCATAGTGCTCGCCCGGCGAGGGGGCCACGGCATAGACCTGGAGCCCGGAGGGGAGGGTGCTCCCCAGGGCGTCGAGAAGCAGTGCCCGGGCGCCTGCCCACCCGGTGCCGAAGGAGATGAGAGTGGTCTCGGAATCGAGCTGCGGTGGCTCACCGGCGGGCATGCCCAGCGTCCACCAATCGCCCGGCTGGGCCTTCGCCAGCATGGAGGAGGCCTCACCCGCCAGCGCGAGGTGGAATGTCAGCTGCCCTGAATCATCGGAAGGCGCTGCCGGGGTCAGGGGGCGCCAGGTGCCGGGCGTGAGCTGCGAGGTCACCGGTACGTGCTGGCCCGCGCGGTAGTCCAGCGCCATGCCGGATTCCAGCCGGACCACAGCGGTGTTCCGGTTAGGCTTGTCCACCGCCACGACCTGGGCGCTGTGAGCAGGGGGAGTGCCGGCGGCATCCGCCTCCTGGGCGGCGCTGCGCATGATTGAACACACGCTGGAAATGGTGCGCGTTGCCACGTCGTGCTGGTGCGGCGTCAGTCCCAGCACCGTAAGCCCCTGCACCAGGGAATCCTCGAATTTGGGATACACCTCAGGGGGGAAACCGTGGCGGCGATGATCACGCCCCATCTGCGCTAGGCGCTTGGCGACGTCCCCCCGAACCCCACCGTCCTCCACATTTTCCAGCACCCACGCGAGTGCCGGGGCCATGGAGGGGTGCGTGTCTTTCATCGACAGAGCAAAGACTTGGCGGGATTCGGCCACGGTGGCAAAAAAGTGCCTGTGTACTGCATCGCGATAGTCCTCGGCATGGTTGCGCAGGTGCTCACCCAGTTCCCTCATGCCCGCCCATCCTAGCGCCTGGGGGTAGCGCCAAAACCCCCTAGGGTTATACGTCAGGGGTGGCAAAGCGGGGAGGGAGTTGTAGTGTAATCTACGGTTCATTTCCCGAAAGTGGGTGAGTCTCGTCTCAAGGATGCCGCGATGCGCGGCATGGAAGGAAGATCTCGCATGGAAGATTTCTCTGCGTACACAATCATGACCGACGTGGGCTGGATTTCCTTGCTCATGGTTATCGGCAACGTTTTGCGCCACCAGATCAAGTTCGTATTCCAGGACTTGCTGCTGCCTGCCCCCATCACCGCGGGCCTGCTCGGCTTGATCTTGGGGCCCAATGTCTTGGGCTGGATCGGTTTTTCCGAGAACCTCGGTGATTACACCTCACTGCTCATCGCCGTGGTCTTCGCTTCCATGGCCTTCTCCATGGAGATGGGCGGCAACATGGGCAAGGGCGCTCGCAACATGTGGGGCTATTCCACCATGATGTTCACCGGCCAGTGGGGCCTGTTCATCATCCTTGGCCTCTTGCTGTTTAAGCCTACTTTCGACACGCCCGACTGGTTCGGCATGATGCTGCCCGTTGGCTTTACCGGCGGTTTCGGTACCGCCGCGGCCGTCGGCGGTGCCTTGGAGGGTGTGGGCGCTGAGGCAGCCTCCTCGCTGGGCTTTACTTCCGCTACCGTGGGTACCTTGGCCGCCATCGTCGGCGGCATCATTGCGGGTAACTGGGGCATCCGCAAGGGCAAGGTTTCGCACGTTCCGAAGCAGCTCCCGGAGGAGCTGCGCCGCGGTTACATCTCGCGCCTGGAGGATCGCCCCTCGCTGGGCCGCGCGACGACGAACCCTTCCGCCATCGAGCCCATCACCCTCCACGTTGGCTTCATCGCCCTGACCGTGATGACCGCCTACGGCATTAACAAGGGCATCGCCTCCATCTGGGAGAACGTCTCCATCCCGCTGTTTGCCATGTCCATGGTCGTGGGCCTGCTCTTCCGCGCCGTGATGAACATGGTGGGTGCTAAGGACTACCTGGATAAGGACACGGTGAGCTCGGTCTCCGGTGCGGCGACTGACTACCTCATTGCCTTTGGTGTGGCGGCCATCGTGCCGGCAGCCGTCGCAGCCTACTGGCAGGCCCTCCTGTTGCTCTTCGTCCTGGGCACCATCTACTGCATCTTCTTCCTGATGTGGTTCCCCGCCGAGTTCTTCGGTGAGCGCTGGATTGAGCGCGGCATCTTCGGCTGGGGCTGGGCCACGGCCACCGTGGCGACAGGCATTGCGATCCTCAAGATCGTGGACCCCAAGCTCAAGTCCGGCACGCTGTCGGAGTACGGCATGGCCTACATCGGCTTCGGCCCCTTCGAGATTTCCTGGACCATCATCGCTCCGCTGGCCGTCATGTACGGCTTCACCGCTGGCTTTGGCTGGATCTCCCTGGGCATCGCGGTGGTCATCTACCTCGTGTTCAAGTTCACCGGAATGATGCCGCCGCGCGGAACCATCTTCAAGGAAGGCATCGGGCACGTCGGCTCATCGAAGTAGACGCTAAAGCCCTTCGCGCGCAATCCCCCAGGCCGTGGCCTGGGGGATTGTTTTATTGGTAGGGGTGTGACTTGACTGAAAGGGAGCTTGTTGAACACATTGCTCTTTAACTGAAGATAGGGGTAAAATTAAGAAGTTATTAGCGTGGCGCTCGCCCAGTGTCTGCCTTTCTTCCTCTATGTGAGCGCAAACTTAGGAAGCCGTATGCATTTTCTTTATGAAGACTCACTTCGTGAGCGTGTACTCGAGTCTGCGCTTCATATCGGAGCTGCGGAGGGGGATGAGGCCATCTCCGTCGAATCCGTGGCCAAGCTGGCGGAGCTTAGTGCTGCTCAGGTGCTTGCGGAGTTTCCTGACCGCGAGGCCATCGTGCGGGCGATCCCCGAATATGTGACTGACCGCAAAGTGAAGTTTCTTGAGGAAACGCTCGATGCGGCCCCAGGCTACGCCGATCTTTTTACCAAGCTGACAACTTTTACCGAGGCCTATTACGAGTACGCCGAGCGTGAGCCGGAGCTGTTCCGCTACCTCTTTGAAAAGAAGGCCTATGTCTTCGAGGACGAATGGCAGGCTCTCTTGCAGGGCAATTTGTCCTATAACCGGACCTTGAACCTGATCTACGAAAGCATTTCGCTCATCGCGACGGAGGGAAAACTCCAGGTTGGAAGCGATGTGTGTTTCGAATCGGTGGCAAAGTTCAGCGTTGCTACCTTGGCCACTGTTCATGGCATGGCGCACCTCAGCGTTCTCGGCGTACTGCGGCACCAACACTCGGTGGTGCGGCGCTTCAACCTGCGCGAGGTATGCAAGGCGCTCATCGGAACCCTGTTCAAGGCGGCAGAGTCGCTAGAAATGCCGAGCCTGCGCAATCCGATGCAGGGTTACCGTGCGATGCTCGCGGGCTTTGTTCCGGACCGCGATCCAGCTCTCGATATCTCTGCGATTGAGGATTTACAGAAGCTTCCTGCGGAACGCGCGCGCATGGCCGTCATGGAACGCGCTATCCAGCTGGCGGCGCGCGACGGGCTGAAGGCAGTGACCATCGAGAACGTGGCCGAGTACTTCGAGGTCTCCGATGTGTTCATTGCTTCGTTGGTGGACAATGACTTCGTGCTGCGTGAATCCGTGGATCAGGAAACCGACTGTGAGCTGGAAGCCCGCAGCCTCTACCTCCTAGAGCAGCTGCCGGAGGATGCATCGGCCGTCGACAAGCTCCTGTGCGTAGCGGTGGCCTACTTCGATTACGCGGTGACCTACCCCGAACGTTATAGCGCCTGCATCGCCGCTGCCTCTGGGTCCGTGGTGCCGCTGAGTGCGGATGGCGAGGAACAGACCAAGATGGGTGTGTCCTTCGCATTGTTGATGCGTTTTGCCCGCGAAGCGCTGCGGGAGGCCGGGTACGAACCGGAGGATCGCCTGGTTTATATCAAGAACTTCACCCTGTGGGCCGGTGCTGACGGCATGTGCCACCTAGCTTCTATGGGTGAGTTCCGTGGTATCGACCTCGAGGAAAAGTGGTCCATCTATTACTTTGTGACGGGCGTGGTCCTAGCGACCTTTGCCTACGATCTTCCCGGCAAGCAGCCGCAGACTGTCTAGCCCGTTTAATCGTAGATAAACGTAGATAAACACCGGCTCTTCCGTTCTGCTGAATCCAGCAGGGCAGAGGGGCCGGTTTTCTTGTGCCCACGGCGTGCCAGGATAGGCGGTGTGCCAATATAGGCACGCCATTACAGAGGGAAAAGAAAACTTGAGCGTGTGCCGATCAACCTGGAGTAGAAGCGGGTTTTTAAAAAAGTTCTAGTTGAGTGGAACAGACTCAAGTTCTGTGGCGTTATAGACAGTGAAGCTTCCTTCGCCACTGTTGTCGCGGGAAGGTTTGGACAAACAGTAGAAACGGAGAAACACAACAATGAGTTCTTTTAACCCCACCACTAAAACTCAGGAGGCCCTGCAGCAAGCGCTGCAGACGGCCTCCGCCAACGGTAACCCGGACATCCGCCCGGCACACCTCTTAGCAGCCATCCTCGCGCAGCAGGACGGCATCGCCGCCCCGGTGCTCAAAGCCACCGGCGTGGATCCGGAGACGGTGCTGAAGGAGGCGCGCCAGCTTATCGACGCCCTCCCGAAGGCCGAGGGCGCCAACATGGCGAACCCGAACTTTAATCGCGACGCCCTCAACGTCCTCACCCGCGCTCAGGAGCTGGCGGGTGAGCTCGGTGATGAGTTCGTCTCCACCGAGGTCTTGCTCGCCGCTATTGCGGGCTCCAAGTCGGATGCCGCCGAGCTGCTGACCTCCCGCGGTGCCACCTATGACGCGCTCAAGGGCGCTTTCCCTTCCGTGCGCGGCGCGGCCAAGGTGACCTCGGAGAACCCCGAGGAGCAGTTCCAGGCTCTGGAGAAGTACGCCACGGACCTCACCGCCCGCGCCCGCGAGGGCAAGATTGACCCGGTGATCGGCCGCGATCAGGAGATCCGCCGCGTGGTCCAGGTGCTCAGCCGCCGCACGAAGAATAACCCGGTGCTCATCGGTGAGCCCGGCGTGGGTAAGACCGCCATCGTGGAGGGCCTAGCCCGCCGCATCGTGGCGGGTGACGTCCCGGAATCCCTCAAGGGTAAGACCCTGCTGAGCCTGGACCTCGGCTCCATGGTCGCCGGCGCGAAGTACCGCGGCGAGTTCGAGGAGCGCCTCAAGGCCGTGCTCGATGAGATTAAGGCTTCCGACGGGCAGATCATCACCTTCATCGATGAGCTGCACACCATCGTCGGCGCCGGTGCCACCGGTGAAGGCTCCATGGATGCTGGCAACATGATTAAGCCCATGCTCGCCCGCGGCGAGCTCCGCCTGGTCGGTGCCACCACCCTCGACGAGTACCGCAAGTACATCGAGAAGGATGCCGCCCTGGAGCGCCGCTTCCAGCAGGTCTACGCCGCTGAGCCTTCCGTGGAGGACACCATCGGTATCCTCCGTGGACTCAAGGAGCGCTACGAGGTGCACCACGGCGTGCGCATTCAGGACTCAGCCCTGGTCTCTGCCGCGGAGCTCTCTCACCGCTACATCACCAACCGCTTCCTGCCGGATAAGGCCATCGACTTGGTCGATGAGGCTGGCTCTCGCCTGCGCATGGAGATTGACTCCTCCCCGCAGGAGATCGATGAGCTGGAGCGTATCGTCCGCCGCCTCGAGATTGAGGAGCTGGCCCTGAAGAAGGAATCGGACGCCGCTTCGAAGGACCGCCTGGCTGCACTTCAGCAAGAGCTGGCCGATGAGCGCGAGAAGCTCGGTGAGCTCAAGGCCCGCTGGGCCAATGAGAAGAAGGCCATCGATGACGTGCAGACCATCAAGGAACAGCTGGAGGATCTGCGCCGCAAGGCGGAGATTGCGGAGCGCGATGGTGACCTAGCACTGGCCTCTGAGATCAACTACGGCAAGATGCCGCCGTTGGAGAAGGACCTGGCTGCGGCCGAGGAGAAGGCGAAGCAGCAGCACAACACCATGCTCACCGAGGAGGTCACCCCGGATACCATCGCGGAGGTCGTCTCCGCTTGGACCGGCATCCCGGCCGGCAAGATGCTGCAGGGCGAGACCGAGAAGCTGCTCAACATGGAATCCGTGCTGGGGCAGCGTGTGGTGGGCCAGAAGGAGGCCGTCACCGCGGTGTCCGACGCCGTTCGCCGCGCACGTGCCGGTGTGGCTGATCCCAACCGCCCGACTGGTTCCTTCCTCTTCCTCGGCCCGACCGGCGTGGGTAAGACGGAGCTGGCGAAGGCTTTGGCGGACTTCCTCTTTGACGATGAATCCGCCATGGTCCGCATCGACATGTCCGAGTTTGGTGAGAAGCACTCCGTGGCCCGCCTCGTCGGTGCCCCTCCGGGATACGTTGGCTACGACGCCGGCGGCCAGCTCACCGAGGCGGTGCGACGCCGCCCGTACACGCTGGTGCTTTTCGACGAAGTCGAGAAGGCCCACCCGGACGTCTTCGACGTGCTGCTCCAGGTGCTCGATGAAGGCCGCCTGACCGATGGCCAGGGGCGTACCGTGGACTTCCGCAACACGGTCATCATCCTGACCTCGAACCTGGGTGCCGGCGGCACCAAGGAAGAGGTCATGGAGGCGGTCAAGCGCAGCTTCAAGCCGGAGTTCATCAACCGCCTCGATGATGTCGTGATGTTTGAGCCGCTGACTTCGGATCTGCTCACCGGCATCGTGGACATTCAGCTCAAGGGCTTGGCCGAGCGCCTGTCCGGCCGCCGCCTGACGCTGAACGTGTCCGACGCCGCCAAGCTGTGGCTGGCGGAGCGCGGCTATGACCCGGCCTACGGTGCCCGCCCGCTGCGCCGCCTGATCCAGCAGGCCATCGGTGACCAGCTCGCCAAGAAGCTCTTGGCGGGTGACATCGTGGACGGCGATACCGTGCACGTTGACGTTGCCGACGGCGGCGAGCACCTCGACCTAGCTGCCCGCACCGCCTAAGGCGCCGCCTAAACCGGTGAGCACGATAAGTGCTCACCGCGCTCACCGGTCGCCAGCACCCGCTCATGCCCCTATGATCTGGGGGCATGAGCATTTTGATCTCCCCTCACGAGCTGAGTGAGAAGATTTACCGCGGTGACAAGACGACCATCCTCGCTTCCCTCTGGGCCCCAGGGGAAGGCGAGGCCTTCAATCTCTTTTCTTCCCTTCACATTCCAACCGCCCAGTACGCGGACGCCGCGTCAGCCTTCGTGGGCCTGCCGGGTTCCAAGGTCGGGCGCAACCCACTCCCACAGACCGAGAAGATTCAAGAGTGGATCGATCACTGGGGCCTGCGTGAGGATAGCGAGGTCGTGGTCTACGACGAAGGCCGCGGCCTCTTCGCCGGCCGCGCGTGGTGGACGCTGCGCTGGGCGGGCATCCAGAATGTCCGCATTCTCGACGGCGGCCTGTCCAACTGGCGCGCCCAGGCAATGCCCACGCTCACCGGCCCGGGCAACCTGGGCATGACCTCGAACCTTAAAGTGAAGCCGGGCTCGATGCCCACGGTCACCATCGATGAAGTCAAGGAACACAAGGGCCTGCTTCTCGACGTTCGAACGCGCAACCGCTTCGCCGGCCGCCGCGAGAACCTCGACTTGAAGGCCGGCCACATCCCGGGCGCGGTTAACCTGCCCGAGCGCCTCTTCCACACGCAGGACATCACCGTGTGGAAGTCCAAGGAAGAAATCCTGGAAATCCTTGACCAGCACGGCGTGACTAAGGAGAACGTGGACGGCGCCATCATCTACTCCGGTTCCGGCAACCACTCCGCGCTCACCATTGCCGTTCTGGAGCACGTGGGCTTTACCGGCCTGCGCCACTTCGTGGGCGGATGGTCGCAGTGGTCGGCCAATCCGCGCAATCCCGTGGAGCGCGGGGACCGCGAGCACGTCTAGAATCCGCGCGTGACCAGCGCGTCAGCGCGAATGGGGCGCGCCGGGCGATTAGAGTCGGTCAATGATGCCTTTCGTACTCTTATCCCTCGCCGCCCTCGCGCTCGCAGCTGGTCTCATCGTGCTCTGGTTGGATCAGCGCCAGCGCGCCGCGCACTCCGCCGGTGATGCAGCAACCGACACCCTCACCGATACCGGCGCCTCTGCCGACGTTATTGCCACCGATTCTGCCGACGGCGCAGCCGATGCCGCGGCCCCTGAAGCTGCCGAGCCTGAATCCGCTGAGCCCGAAGCAACCGCAGAGGCCTACCCAGAGCCCGAGGCCGAACCTGTGCTCGCCGAAGAACCCGAGCCCACAGTAGAGCCCGCCATCGCAACCGAGCCGGAAACCACCCCAGAGCCTGAGGCAGAGCCGGCCGTAGAAGCAAGCACAGAACCGGCACCAGCGCACAGCTTTGCCGAGCGCGCAGAGCGCGCCAGGCACCTCGTGCCGGGCAGCGCCCGCCGCGAGCGCAAGGCCTTTGGCCAGCAGCGCGGCTGGGAATACATCAAGCACGATTCCTACCTGGCCGATGAGTGGACCCGCGGCGCAGCCGCCCGCGGCCAGGAACCCCGGGACATCGTGGCCGGAAACGTCCGTGGCCATGAGACGCTGCTCTTCGACATGGGCTCAATCCCAGTTATGGCCATGCGCACCGGCGCGGCCTCCGACATTGTTGTGGATTTCCGCCGAGCAGGCGAGGAAGCGGAGAACCATTCTGAGGATCTGGTGTACGTGCGTGAGGAGGAAGGCTTCGAGGTCTTCGCCACCGACGCCGGCGTGGGACAGCGCCTCATCGATGCCCGCGTCACCGACGCGCTGAGCCGCCTTCCCGCCGAGGTGACCGCCGTGTGGATGGAGGGGGAGTGGGCGCTTGCCCAGACCACCCGGCAGGCGCGCAGCGCAGAGTGGGAAGAGCTGCTCGAGCCACTGGCCACGCTCGCCGATTCCGCCCGCGTGCTCCCACCGCGCTCCGAGGCTGCCCAAGTGCTGCGCGTTGATGAGCTCGACCCGAGCCGCGATATCCCGGAGCCCCCGCAACCGGAGCCGACCGGGCCCACGGCAGTTCCGGATCGTGATGATTCCCTCGACACCCCGACCATCCAGCGCCCCACCGAGCCGGTGGTCATGCCGAGCCGCACCACCAGCGAAGCCCGCGGCACCATCGACCATTCCAGCTTGGGTGCGGACGAGGTGGACGCGATTGCCGACGGCCACGAACACCCCGCCCCCGAAAATAACCAGGCTCGCCTCCCACGCCGTTTCGACGGCGGCTCCTCCATCTTCGACTAGGCCTGCCATCCCGGCACCAGCACTAGTCGCGGGCAACCGTGCGGCAAGAGGGTAAACTACAGGGCGGATTTTTCAAGGCTATAAAGCCACAGATTTTAAGGAGCGAGCGATGAGCCTGGATCAGCAGAAGAAGCAACGCCTAGCAGAGCTGGTGAAGGAGCTGGCCGTCGTCCACGGCAAAGTCACGTTGTCCTCCGGCAAGGAGGCCGATTACTACGTGGACCTGCGCCGCGCCACCCTGCAGCACGAGGCCTCGCGGCTTATCGGCGCGCTGCTGCGTGAGCTCACCGCCGACTGGGATTACGCCGCCGCCGGCGGTCTGACCATGGGCGCGGACCCGGTCGGGTTGGCCATCATGCACGCTGACGGTCGCGATATCGATGCCTTCGTCGTCCGCAAGGAAGCCAAGAAGCACGGCATGCAGCGCCAGATCGAGGGCTTCAACGTTGAGGGCCAGAAGGTGCTCGTTGTCGAGGACACCACCACGACTGGCAACTCGCCGCTGACCGCGGTGAAGGCTCTTCGCAAGGCAGGCGCCGAGGTTGTTGGCGTGGCCACCGTGGTGGACCGCAATACCGACGCCGGCGCAGCCATCGCCGCTGAGGGGCTGGAATACCGCTACCTGCTGGGCCTCGAGGACCTGGACCTTGCCTAATCCCGAGGAAGAAGCGGAGGCCAAAGGCCCCACCGAGTGGAATGAGGGCCGCCACGGCGTTGGCCCCTGGGAAGGCCCGCTGCCGGAAGGCCCCGAAGCGGAGAAATACGATCCCGAACTGCTCGCGGAGGGGGATCGCCGCAACGTCGTCGACGCCTACCGTTATTGGACGCGCGAGGCGATTCGGGAGGATATCGATAAGCGCCGGCACGCCCTGCACATCGCCATCGAGAACTTCGAGAACGATTCCAACATCGGAACGGTGGTGCGCACCGCCAACGCCTTTGCCGTCGATACCGTCCACATCGTGGGCCGCCGCCGCTGGAACCGACGCGGCGCCATGGTCACCGACAGGTACCAGCACCTCATGCACCACGCGGACGTGAGCGAACTGATGGCCTGGGCGGCCGACCAAGACCTGACCGTCGTGGCCATCGATAACACCCCCGGGTGTGTCCCCCTAGAAACCGCGGAGCTGCCCGAGCGCTGTCTGCTCCTCTTCGGGCAGGAAGGCCCGGGTGTCAGTCCGGAAGCCCAGGACGCAGCGGTGATGACCTGCTCAATCGCGCAATTTGGTTCTACTCGCTCCATCAACGCGGGCGTGGCCGCGGGCATCGCCATGCATGCATGGATTCGACAGCACGCCGATTTATCAAAAGCTTGGTGAGATCCCGCGCACTGTGTTTACATCTAGGTAACGAATTCACATTGTGAGAATGATGAGACAAAAGTGTTAGAGAAATGGTCCCACCGCGCCGACCTTGCGGAAACAGCCATCAATGAGCGCCACGCGCAGGCCGTGTGGGGCTTGCCCCGTACCAACCTTGCCGTAGTGAGTTGGCCACCCACCACCAAGGAATCGCTCTTTGTGCACTGGCACTATTGGTGGCAGGCGCATTATCTGGACTGTCTTGTTGATGCCGCCCTGCGCAAAAACACCAAGGCCCGCCGCGCGCGCATCGCTGACACTATCCGGGGAATTCACGTGCGCAACCTCCGCGCGCTGACGAAGAACCGCTACTACGACGACAAAGCATGGCTCGCCCTGGCCATCGCCCGGGCCGGTGAGCTCAAGAAGCAGCGCCCCTATAAGAAGCTGGGCACCCTGCAGAACAACATCCGCGATGGCATCGACTCCCAAGTAGGCGTGCTGCCCTGGCGTGAAGGCGAGACCTTCCTCAATGTCCCCTCCAACGGCCCGGGCGCCATTATGCTGGCCCGCATGGGGCGCGTGGAGGAGGCCCGCCACATCGTGGACTGGATCTACGATCACCTCATCGATGACGATGGCTTCGTCATGGACGGCATCCGCATGCGTATGGATGGGCAGGAGATCGTCCGCAACATCCACCCCTACTGCCAGGGCGTGGTGCTCGGTGCCTGCTTGGAAATCGTGCTGGCGCTGCGGGAGAAGACCGGCCTGCGCTCCGTGGAGGATATCGACTCCGTCCATGAGGCCGAGCTCGCCGCGGACATGATGGATTACACCACGCGCATCCGTGGCCTTGTCCAAGCAGTGGCCACGGGCATGGCGACGTACACGGGTGTCATCGACTGGCAGACTGGCGACGGCGACGGCGGCCTCTTCAAAGGCATCCTGGCCCGCTACCTCGCGGACGTCGCCGTGCGCCTGCCGGGCGATTCCCCGGCCAACCGCGCGACGAAGAAGCTGGCCGCTCGCCTCGTGACGGCCTCGGCGGAATCCGTGTGGGAACACCGTCTAGAAGTGGACGGCCTGCCCATCTTCGGCTCCGATTGGACTGCGGACGCGAAGCTGCCTCATAACTACGGTTTCGGGCCTACGTCATTGAGCCAGAAGATGGGCATCATCCGCGTGGCTGAGCGCGATTTGTCCGTTCAATTGTCCGGTTGGATGTTGTTGGAGGCCTGCACCCGGATTGTGAAGTACAAGTCAGAATCCAAATAAAAGCGGCATTGTCCCAGCTAGGCGGGTTGGGAATGCCCGTGCCCGACGCGGTTTAAGTGAGGTCACACCTCATCTCGCGGCGGAAAACCACAATAACAGGCATACTTGGGTGTTGGAACGTGTTGTTTCGCTGGTTTGTGAGACGGCACGGCTTACTGCACAGCAACTCCAAAGGATGGAATTTCATGCCTATTGCAACCCCTGAGGTTTATAACCAGATGCTGGATACCGCCAAGAAGGGCGGCTTCGCATTCCCGGCAATTAACTGCACCTCCTCCGAAACCATCAACGCCGCTCTCCGCGGCTTCGCCGAGGCTGAGTCCGACGGCATCATCCAGTTCTCCACCGGCGGCGCCGAGTTCGGTTCGGGCCTGTCCGTGAAGAACAAGGTTGCCGGCGCCAAGGCCCTGGCTGCCTTCGCTCACGAGGCTGCCAAGAACTACGGCATTAACGTTGCGCTGCACACTGACCACTGCCAGAAGGAAGTTCTGGATGAGTACGTGCGCCCGCTGATCGCCTTCTCCCAGGAGCGCGTTGACCGCGGCGAGCTTCCGCTCTTCCAGTCCCACATGTGGGATGGCTCCGCTATCCCGATCGATGAGAACCTTGTGATCGCCCAGGAGCTCCTGGAGAAGGCCCACAACGCCAACATCATCCTCGAGGTTGAGATCGGCGTCGTCGGCGGCGAAGAGGACGGCGTTGAGGCTAAGGCCGGCGCTAACCTCTACACCTCCCCGGAGGACTTTGAGAAGACCGTCGATGCCCTCGGTACCGGCGAGAAGGGCCGCTACCTGCTGGCCGCTACCTTCGGCAACGTCCACGGCGTCTACAAGCCGGGCAACGTGAAGCTGCGCCCGGAGGTCCTCGACGAGGGCCAGAAGGTTGCTGTCAAGAAGCTCGGCCTGGAAGAAGGCTCCCAGCCCTTCGACTTCGTCTTCCACGGTGGCTCCGGCTCCGAGAAGGAGAAGATCGAGGAGGCCCTGCGCTACGGCGTCATCAAGATGAACGTTGACACCGATACCCAGTACGCCTTCACCAACCCGGTTGCACGCCACATGTTCGCCAACTACGACGGCGTCTTCAAGATCGACGGCGAGGTGGGCAACAAGAAGGTCTACGACCCGCGCTCCTACATGAAGAAGGCTGAGCAGGGCATGGCTGACCGCGTGGTTGAGGCCTGCACCGACCTGCACTCCGTGGGCAAGACCGTTTCTAAGTAATCCACTGCCCAGCTGACACCGGCGCCTCCTGGACGCCGCTGCTTAGCAGCCGCAGGCTCTAAGTGGCGTCAGTACATGTCACCAAGCCACCCCTTGACCTCAAAGGGGTGGCTTTGTTCGTCCAAACCTGCCGCCAGAACGCGTAAAATACCGGAGTCATGGAAGCGCAAGAGTCATCGTCGAATTCGTCGAGTACCGTCAAACGCGTTCGCAAGACCACCCGCGAGCAGTTGCGGTTGGTGGATAAGTCGCTCAAGGCGCGCCTCACGCGCATCCGCAACCGGCTCGTGTTCATGATTCAGTGCACGCTGGGCGCGGGTTTGGCCTTTTATGTTGCGCACGATTTCTTCGGCCACGAGCAGCCCTTCTTTGCTCCGATGGCCGTCATCATCATCCTTGGTCTATCGGGCAGCGACCGCCTGAAGCGCGCAGTCGACATGTCCATCGGCGGCATCGTGGGCGTGCTGGTGGGCACGTTGCTTGTCGACGCCCTCGGGACCGGCCCCATCCACATGACCATCATCATCGGCCTCGCCCTGGTGATCGGCTCCTTTGTTACGGGCTCGCAGATGGTGAGCAACCAGATCGTCATCGCCGCCATCCTTATCGCCACCATCCTTCCCCCGGAAGATATGGGTGGTCTCTCCCGCGCTGTTGACGCCATCATCGGTGCGGTCATTGGCATCACGATGATCGTGTTGATTCCATCCTCTCCCTTGCGCGCGGGACGCTCGGAAGTCTCGAAGGTCTTGGGCATTACCTCCCTGGTCCTCTCCGACGTGGCTAAGGGACTGGAAGAAAACGATCCCGAGACCATCACGGAGGCCCGCGATGCCGTGCGCGGCACGCAGGATGACATCAACAACATGCTCAACGCCACCAAGGGCGGCGCGGAAACCGCACGGTTATCACCCTTCCTGTGGAGCACGCAGCGCACCGTGCGCTCCCTGGAACGCATTCTCACTCCTGTTGACAACATGGTCCGCGGCACCCGCGTGCTCTCCCGCCGTGCGCTCGTGCTCGCCGAGGACGGCGACCAGGCCACGGCCGAGCAAGTTGAGATCATCGATGAACTCGCTGACATCACGATGAAGCTTTCCGATCTCTATACCCACCAAACCGCGCGTGAGCGCCGCGTGGATGAGGCGCACGCCATTCCTGAGATAGTCAACCGCCTACGCCAGCTGGGGGCGCGCTGCTCGATGGACATCGCCGGCGAGGAAGCCGTACTCTCCGCCTATGCTGTGCTGGCACAGACGCGCTCCATCATCGTGGACCTGCTCATGGTGTGTGGCATGTCGCGCGAGTCAGCCGTGGCACAACTCGTGCCCACCTCCAAGCACCCGGCCTACCCGCCGGAGGTCTGGGAAGAGAACTAGGGCCCTACTTGCCTAGGGCCGCACTATCTGTAGGTCCCGCAGGTGGCGGTAGAACGTCACGCGCTTGACCGGCCGCTTGGCGCGGACTCCATCAACGCTGACGCTGAGCGAAGGCCCGCCAGCCTGTACCGCCCGGCCTTGCATGACGCTGGCGGGGTCGAGCTGCCCAGGTTGGGCAGGCTTGCGCAGGCGGGCGAGGAGCCCACGACGCGGCGCTTCGTCCGCTTCAAAACTGGTCACCGCCTTTGCCGCCACGATGCCCGGCGCATCCGTCATCGGCACGAGCTTTGCGCCGAAGACATCCTTCTCGCGGTCCGCGCGCAGCAGCACGGCATCGTCAACGATGATCTCACCAGTGATCTCCTCGTTCGACCACTCCGCAATCGTTGCCGAGCCCGCCACGGCGAGGCCCGCGTCATTGCGGATAAGCGGCGCCGGCTTGACGGGCGCGGTCATGGCAAAGGAGAGCGCCTCCTCCATCACTGCTCCATGGTCGCCGAGCCCCTGGCGGCCCTGGCCCGTTTCGCTAGCTTTTAAGCCCCAATTCATCGCCGCGGTGGAGTGCTCCCCGGTGGGAACGTAGCCCACCTCGGCCCATAGGTAGTCAGCCCGCATCATGCGGGTCAGCACGGCGCTAAGCGCAGCGTCGTTGCCAATGACCACAACGCGCAGCGTTTCGCTCAGGAACGGGGCCTGGGGTGCTGGCCCCGGTGCGCCGAGGTGGCTCACGTCTGGCTGCGCGGCAATCTCATCCAGCGATGGGGTGGGGTCTTCCGGAAGGATCTCCCTGGCCAGCGCATCAATAGCCTTCAACTCTTGCCGGGTGGGAACCTCCGCGAAGCGGAAGTGTTCGACACGAACTCCATGCTGGGCAGCCCCAACCAGAGCAGTGGTGTGGGCGTTGGTGAGGTGGCCGCCGCAGTCTACAAGCGCACAGATCATACAAGAAGCATAGAAGCGTTGGGAGAGCTTGGCTAAAAAGCACCTTCAGTGATGCACGAGCAGCGGAGCTTTCCCCAGAAAAGTAGTGCACATCACATTCTGCCAGTAGGCTCCAAGACAACGCCAAACTTCTTAATACTCAACTCTTCCACTCAATTCTTCTTTGTCTAACAGCTGGAGGTAATCACCATGTCCGCCCGTATGACAACCCTTGCGCTTGTATCCGCCGCTGGTCTTGTGATGAGTTCGTGCAGCTTCATCGGCGGTTCCCTGAGGGAAGCTGAGGAGCCGGGATTCACCGAGGCCGCCGCCGAGTCCGTGACGAGTTCTGCGACGACTACTTCTTCGACGGCCACGTCGACATCCAGCAGTGCATCCTCATCAAGCACCAACGCTGATTGTGATGAGAAGAAAGAACTCGAGGACACCGAACTCAGCAAGGTCCTGGAGAATGAAGAAGCCTATGTGAAGGGCTCCACCGAGAAGTTTGAGAACGTCAGTGTCGGTGAGGATGAATACGATCCCTGCAAATTCCTCAGCTACGTGGTGCTGGAAGGCGAGTTTGATGGGGAGAACGTCAAAGTCCCCGTCTTCTTCTCCAAGGGCGAACTTAAGGACGAGGATGCTCTCTACATCACGTCCTCTTCCTTAGAGGTAGAGGAGGACGGTGAGGGCTATACCTATGAGTCCAAGACCGATGGTGACATCGTCGGAGTTGAGGGCAAAGTAAACAAGCGCCCAGGTGTCGAAGCTACGTCCATGGAAAGCTCCTTCGATGGCGTGAACTCGGACATATTCTTCATTGACGTGGACTCGGAACCGACTGAGTCCGCAGATTTGGCCAAAGATGAAGAAGACCTCCGCGGCGAAGAGCTCTTCACTATCTCCGCCGACGGCTGGAACATGGTCTGCGGCATTATTGAGGAAAACAACGCCATTGACTGTGCGCATGGCGACGGCGGGACTTGGGCCATCAAGGGGGCCAAGACCCCAATGCCGGAGGGGATGGAATTCAACTTAGTGACCTTCCTGCCGCTAGAGGGCAGTACTGAGTTCACTCAGTATGACGATGAAATCCCAACTAACGGCACGAAGATTGAAGGCAACGGGCTCTACCGAATCGGCGTTGGTGACGTCGAAGGCCAAATCGCTGTTGTTGATGACAGCATCATCGTCAGCACCCCAGACAAGTCGCGCCTGATGTTCACCAATGACACCATCTACTTCGATAACGAGGGCTCTGGCGGCAACGATTCGGCCACCGAAACCGCCTAGCCAATCACGTTCCGAACCTACTGCGGACTCTGTCAAGCCCCGCCAGTACAGCAAATCTTGATGACCATGTCACAAACTCAACGCTTAACCGCCGTGACGGGTAAAGTAGGTGCGTATTTGACTTCAATAAATAGGAAGTGACACCAAACATGGCAGCGATCGTCATCGTCGGCGCCCAGTGGGGCGATGAAGGCAAGGGCAAGGCTACCGACATCCTCGGCGGCAAAGTCGATTACGTAGTGAAGCCCAACGGCGGTAACAATGCCGGCCACACCGTCGTGGTCGGCGGCGAGAAGTACGAGCTAAAGCTCCTTCCCGCCGGCATTCTTTCTGAAAACGCCACCCCAGTCTTGGGCAACGGTGTGGTGATTAACCTGGAGGCCCTCTTCGATGAGATCGACGGCCTCGAAGCCCGCGGCGCAAACGCCTCGCGACTGAAGATTTCCGCCAACGCCCACCTTGTGGCGCCGTACCATCAGACCTTGGACCGCGTGCAGGAGCGCTTCCTGGGCAAGCGCGCCATCGGCACCACCGGCCGCGGCATCGGCCCGGCTTATGCCGACAAGGTAGCCCGCATCGGTATCCGTGTGCAGGACATCTTCGATGAATCCATCCTGCGCCAGAAGGTTGAGTCCGCCCTGGACATCAAGAACCAGATGCTGGTGAAGATGTACAACCGCAAGGCCATTGAGCCGGAGCAGGTGGTGGAGTACTTCCTGAGCTACCGCGAGCGCCTGCGCCCAATGGTGATTGAGGCTGAGCTGGAACTGAACCAGGCATTGGATGAGGGCAAGCACGTTCTCATGGAGGGCGGCCAGGCCACCATGCTGGATGTTGACCACGGCACCTACCCGTTCGTGACATCATCGAATCCGACTGCGGGCGGTGCTGCTGTGGGCTCCGGCATTGGCCCGACACGCATTAAGACTTCCCTTGGCATCATCAAGGCTTACACCACTCGCGTGGGCGCTGGTCCGTTCCCCACGGAGCTTTTCGATAAGTGGGGCGAGTACCTGCAGACCACCGGCGGTGAAATCGGCGTCAACACCGGTCGCAAGCGTCGCTGTGGCTGGTACGACTCTGTGATTGCCCGCTACGCCACCCGCGTCAATGGTTTCACAGACTACTTCCTGACCAAGCTGGACGTGCTCACCGGTATTGGTGAGATTCCCATCTGCGTGGCCTATGACGTTGACGGCAAGCGCTACGACGAGATGCCGCTGACCCAGTCTGAGTTCCACCACGGCGAGCCCATTTTTGAGACCATGCCGGGCTGGGATGAGGACATTACTAATTGTCAGACGTTTGAGGATCTCCCGCAGAAGGCACAGGATTACGTCCTGCGCCTAGAGGAGCTCTCCGGCTGTCGCATCTCCTACATTGGTGTCGGCCCTGGCCGTGACCAGACCATCGTGCGTCACGACGTCATACAAGACCAGTAAGGCGCAGGCCGGTCCAAGATAAACCAACCTTAGGAATAAGAGCGGAGGTTTTCTCTCCTGTGGGGTTATGAACGACGGTGCGGCCACCGGGCGGACCGGCAAGGGCAGGGTGAGCTTCAACATGGGCAAGCCTCGGCCCATTGTGTAAAACGCACTCGAAGCGATGGTCGCAACCCTTCAAAAGCTGTAGCGATGCCGACATACCGCATCGCACGGCACATTAAGTGTATCTTCGTGATGTTTGCAGTATGCTCACATGCTATAATCAAGTTTGTAAGTAGCAACAGATCGCACTGACAGGCATCGTCTGGTGTTTGTTGCTATGGAAAGTGTGCCCGCAACTGATAAGGACATCAGATGAGTCGCAGTCTTCGCGGACTTATCACCGCAGAAAGATAAACTTATGAAACTAAAGAAACGCAGCCTTGGCGGCCTGCTCTTAACATTGTGCCTGACGGCGATGTACCTGATCGTCGGCGTCGGTCCAGCTAACGCGACCGAGGAATTCGACTACCCAGGCGCCATCTCCGACGTCAACGTGACGTTCAACGGTAAAGATGGCGGCCAGGCACGTGTCGATGACGAAGTAAAAGTCACGGCAAAGTGGAACGTTCCAAACGGAGCACAGGCTGGCGAGACTTTCGGCATGACCCTGCCGAAGGAATTCTCTAACTACGGTAACGGTGAGTTCGCGGTTCCGGATAAGGAAACAGGCGAAACCGTTGCTAACTGTAAGGTTACGAACGACCCAGCGCCAGTTGTCACCTGCACCCTGACTGACTTTGTCAACGGCAAGGAAGACGTCGGCGGCGAACTGTGGTTCCTCGCAACCCTTGACGAGCAGAGCGACAACAGCACCGCCGATTTCATCATCGACGGCAAGACTGTCCCTGTTCCAATCCCAGGTGACGGCGGCATCGGCCGCGTTGGTCCTGGATACGCATCCAATGACCCATACAAGTACAGCGCACGCACCAAGATCGCTGACGACTTGATAGCTTGGGGTATCCAGTTCCCTAACACCGTCGCCGAAGACGGCACCGTGACCGTTACTGACTCGATCGTGGATAACACCGAGTTCGAGCGTCACAAGACCAACGACTTCGGTGTTGAGGTCGAATACCGCAACGTTGCCGAGGACGGCACTTTCGTTGAAGGTGAAGACTGGAAACCTGTTGACTCAGCTGACTTCGAGACCGACCTTGCTGAAGGCAGCACCCACTTCACCGTCACGGTGAAGAACGTTCCAACCGATAAGCGCGTCCAGTACCGCGTCCTTTACTGGACCAAGATGGACGGCAAGGCCTTCGAAGGCGATGTCTTCAAGAACACCGCAAAGGTCAACGGCAGGGACGCTGAGGCGACTTTCACCTACACCGCAATCGGTGGCGGTACTGGTTCCGGTAAGGAATACACCCGCTTCTCCATCGCCAAGACAGTTGAAGGTAACGGTGCAGAAGAGGTGCCAGCAGGCACCAAGTACACCGTGAAGTACACCGCCGCAGATGAAGAGGACACCCTCGAGCTCGAAGCTGGTGAAGAGAACCGCGTTAACTCCAAGCGCTACAAGATCGGCACCGAGTTCAAGATCACGGAAGTCAACCTTCCAGAGATTGACGGTATCGAGTGGAGCGACTATGAGATCACCGGTGACGGCGTAACCAAGAACGAAGACGGTTCGTTCAGCGTGACGCCCGAGACGAATGAGCCGGTCAAGCTCAACCTCGTCAACAAGGCTGAGAAGAAGGTCCAGAACGGCAACCTGTCCGTTATCAAGACAGTAACCGGCGACGGTGCTGCCCTCGTTCCTGCAGACACCGAGTACAACGTCAAGTACTCCTACGAACTCGATGGCGAAAAGAAAACCGGCACCCTCACCGTCAAGAACGACGAGACCGTGTCCCTGCCTGAGGACGTTCCTGCAGGCACCAAGGTCCGCCTGACCGAAGAAAAGCCAGCTGACGTCGAAACCGAAGGCGGCAAGAAGGTCACCTACGGCGAACCCAAGTTCACTGCTGGCGAAGAGTCCGGCGAGGAAATCACCGTGACGATCGAAGGCGACAAGCCTGTTAAGGTTACGCTCGAAAACCCAACCATGGTTGACGAGCCGACGCCGGAACCGTCTGAGGACCCGACGCCGG
>NZ_KV802452.1:0-128869 GCF_001810695.1 Corynebacterium sp. HMSC065D07 | reverse complement strand
TCACCCCGCTACGCACCCCGAAACCGGAAGAGCCCCTTTAGCTCCCCCGGATAGGGGTAAAACGCGATGCGATCGCGAGAAAAATGTCGCGAGTTTACCCCGTAAATCGGTCCTATGAATCGCAGTTTTAGGGGCTTGCGTTACGTTTCGACGAAGATTTTTTGAGGCAGGAAACCCACCGTCGTTTATTTGTGCAGATAGGCGCATTGTTGCTGCCTAGGTTAACAAATGGTGAATAAAATACGTGCGGTGAAGGCCCGATTTTTACAGTGCTTTACGCGGAAAATCACTTGCGAATGCACTTGCAAAGTCGGGGAGGTGTGCCAGAATAGTTCCGTGTGACGCCCGTTGAGGGTGTCTGCAAACTGCAAACCCCTCCGGGCATTTTTGACCCGGCTTTCACAAGAGGAGACCACAATGGATCTTTCTTTCATCGGTGACCAGCTCGGCAACTTCGCTGACTTCGCTGACGGTATCAAGAAGCTCTTCACCGGCTTCGCTAGCGTCTTCGATCTCATCTCCGGCGCTGCTACCGCCGACAACTACGACGTTAAGCCGGACACCTCCGCTCTCGAGGGCCTGTCCTCCAAGAAGTAAGCTCGCTCCCTTCATAGGGAAGCACTAAACACACACTTTCAATCCCAAGGAGATTTCAAATGGGTACCCTTTCTTCCACCGGCATCATCGGCCTCCTGCTCAACATCTTCTACGGTCTGGGCACCATGGCTGACGGCGCTTCCAAGCTGATCGGCCTGCTCTAAGCACCACGCTGCTCACGCAGAACTAAGCGTTGACCCCGCTGACCCATTTGGGCAGCGGGGTTTCCTGTATCCAGAACCTGCCCGCCCGCCTGGCCATGGCGGTGGCGTGTACGGATCGATCAAATAAGCCCCCAGATTCTCGAATTCTGGGGGCACTGTTTGTTAGAAACGTACATTCTGGGTGGCGGCTGCCGCCTGTCGGGCATTATGGGGGTAAATTGCGCGGCTCCAAATCGTTTTATCGAGCCAGATGCCTGCTTCCTAGATAGAATTAATGGTATGGCTGACATTAAAGACGACGAACTCCCCGAGATCGACCTTGCGCAGACCGACGGCTACGTCGTCGATGACTCCGATGAGGACGATCCCTCACTCATCATGCCGGATGGCTCACCGGTTGAAACCTGGCGCGAGAACTACCCGTACGAGGAGCGCATGACGCGTGACGAGTACGAGTCCATTAAGCGCTCCCTGCAGATTGAGCTGCTGAAGTGGCAGAACTGGACCAAGGAAACCGGCCAGCGCCACATCATTCTCTTCGAAGGCCGCGACGCCGCTGGTAAGGGCGGCACCATCAAGCGCTTCAACGAGCACCTCAACCCGCGTGGTGCACGCACCGTGGCACTCGAGAAGCCCTCCCCGCGCGAGTCCACCTCGTGGTACTTCCAGCGCTACATCGAGCACTTCCCGTGTGGCGGCGAAATCGTCTTCTTCGACCGCTCCTGGTACAACCGCTCCGGCGTGGAGCGCGTCATGGGCTTCTGCACAGAGTCCCAGCACGCAGAGTTCCTGCGTGAGGTGCCGATGCTGGAGAACATGATTCTTGGCTCGGGTATTTCGCTGACCAAGCTGTGGTTCTCCGTGACCCGCAAGGAGCAGCGCACTCGCTTCGCCATCCGCCAGATTGACCCGGTCCGCCAGTGGAAGCTGTCGCCCATGGACCTGGCTTCCCTGGACAAGTGGGATGACTACACCCGCGCGAAGGAAGAGCAGTTCCGCTACACGGATACTGAAGAGTCGCCGTGGATCACCATTAAGTCCAACGATAAGAAGCGCGCCCGCATCAACGCTATGCGCTACGTGCTCTCGAAGTTTGAATACACCAACAAGGACCACGAGGTCGTTGGTCAGGTGGATGACAAGATCGTGAAGCGCGGACGCGACCAGATCGGTGACTAGTCACGGCACCCCGACCGCTCATTAGCGAGTCAGACATAAAAAGGAGGCGGCAGGAAAACCTGCCGCCTCCTTTCTGTTTATCTATTTCTTCCAGGGCTCAATCGGGTTGCCCTGCCAGACGGAATTGCCCGGGACCTGGTCGCCGCGCATCACCAAGGAGCCGGGGCCGACCGTAGCCACGCTGCCGATGACCGAAGCGGGCAGCGCCACCGAATGCGAGGCAAGTGTCGCGCCGGCCTTAATGGTCACGGTGTCCAGGCTCATCACGCGGTCCTGGAACAGGTGGGTCTGCACCACGGTGCCCGGGCCGACGGAAGCGCCGTCGCCCACGACGCAGAGATCGGTCTCCGGGAACCAGTAGGAGTCGATCCACGCACCGCGGCCAATCCTGACGCCCAGCGCGCGCAGGCCCAGGTTGATCTCACCCATGCCATAGGTGTGGCTAAAGAACCACGGCGCAGCAACCGCCTCAACGAAGGTATCTTGCAGCTCGTTGAGCCACACGAAGGCAGACCACAGCGGGTGGTCGCCGGCGGTCTGCGTGCCCACGCAGATCCACTTCGCGGCTACCGTGACCGTCATCGCGATAGCGCCCGCCACCATGAGGACGAGGCCTCCGAGGGCCCAGGCGGCGGCGATGCCGAAGGCGTCGGCAAGCGCGTAGAGCGATGCCAGGGTCCCCGCCAGCAGCATGGCCGAGGTCATCGGCGCCAACAGGCGCATGGTTTCAATCGCACCGCGCGCGGCCTTGACCCCACAGCCTGGGTTATAGGTGAGGGACTCGCCCTGCACGCCCTCCACGTGGGCCTCGACGCGGCGCATGCGCTCCGGCGGGGAACCCCACCAGTTGGCGCCGGACTTAGTCTTCTTCGGCGTCGACGAGAGCACGGCAACCAGCGAGTTCTTCGACAGCTTGCGGCCCGGACCCGTGATGCCAGAGTTGCCCACGAAGGAACGCTTGCCCACCTTGGTCTCACCGGTGAGCATCCAACCGCCGCCGAGCTCGTAGCCGCCAATCATGGTGTCATCCGCCAGGAAGGCGCCGTCTTTGACCTCGGTGAGTTTGGGCACCATGACGGCCGTGGAAATCTCCACGTCTTTTCCAATCCTGGCGCCCAAGGAACGCAGCCACGCCGGGGTGAGCTGTGAGGCATAGATGGGGAAGAGCTGAGTGCGCGCCTCATCCATGAGTCTCTCGATGGTCCACAAGCGCCAACCTTTGGCGGAGCGCACCGGTGCAACACCGGGCGTGATGCCAATGGAAAGCAAGCGCACACCCAGCCAGGTTTGCAGCATATAAGTAGCAAATGCCACCAGGGCGCCGAGCGGCGCGAAGAAGACGGAGCCGACGAAGGCGGAGCCATCGGTCAGCGCGATGAGGCTAACGACGACAGCCGCGCCGACCGCCAGTGCCACAATGGGCTGCAAGGCTAGCAGGACGGAGGTGAAGTCATACACAGGAACCCATAGCGGGCGGCGCTTCGGGGCATGGGACGGGAAGCGGTGCTTGGAGCGGCCCACCTTCTTCGCGGGGGAGCCGGACCAGCGCTGGCCGTCCTTGACCTTCTTGCGCCCCGTCACGGTGGAGCCGGCCTCTACGTGGGCGTACTTGCCCACGACGGTGCCCGGCAGCAGCGTGGAGCGCGCACCCACGCGCGCGCCTTCCTTGACCTCGATGGCACCGACGCGGAGGATGTCGCCGTCCAGCCAGTAGCCGGTGAGGTCCACTTCCGGTTCGATAGCGGCGTGCTTGCCCAAGGTCAGCAGGCCGGTGACGGGTGGCAATGAGTGAAGGTCCACGCCGCGGCCAATCTTCACGCCCAAGGCGCGGGCATAGTTATTGACGCGGGTAGCGCCCGCCAGGGAGCTGGCGCCTATGGCATTGACCCAGCGCTCAGCGGTCCAAATGCGCAGGTGTGTTGAACCGCCGCGCGGGTACTCGCCGGGCGTGATGCCGGCGGTGATAAGCCGCGCGCCGTAACCGCCCAGCGGGATGCGCCCAACCGGGGTGACGAACACAACGAGCAGGATGGCCACCAGCCACCACGGGGTAGTCATGGCCCAGTCCACGCCCAGCAGGTTCGCTACGTTGGAGCCCAAGAGCAACCAAGCCAGCCAGCTCGTGGCGGCCATAGTCATCACCGGGATCTGGATGAGCGTTTGCGCGATGCGCGTGCCGGCGCGCACGGGCGCTACCTCACGGGCGGGGCCGGAGTCCTCGACGGATTCGGCGTCGGCAAGCTGCTCCGCGAGCGAGCCCAGGCGAGGGTGGTCGTAGAGATCGCGCACGGCCACGGTGGGGAAGCGCTCGCGGATGCGGCCGACCAAGGTCGCCGCGGCCAGGGAGGTGCCGCCGAGGGAGAAGAAGTCAGCGTTGACGTCTTCCACAGATACGCCCAGGGTGTCCACCCACAGCTCCGCCAACCACTGCTCGGTGGGATTGAGTCCTTCTGCCTCCACGCCCACTCCCGGCAGCGGCCATGGCAGTGCCTTCTTATCCACCTTGCCGGAGGTGCGAATCGGCAGCTCCTCCATGACACAAATGCGGGGGACGAGCGCCGCCGGCATGGATTCCGCGAGACGGGCGTGCGCTGCCTCGTGGTCGAAGCCCACCGTGGGCTCCTCCAGCGACACGTAACCGACGAGCACGGACTCGCCGCCCGGCGTCTTCTGCACGGCCACGGCGGAGTTGTACACGTTGGGAAGGGCCGCCACGTTGGCTTCGACCTCACCGAGCTCGATGCGGCGGCCGCCAATTTTCACCTGATCATCAACGCGGCCCACAAAATACAGGCCGTCCTCTTCAAGGCGCACGTGGTCACCTGTGCGGTAGGCGCGCTCCCAGCCCAGGGACTCCAGCGGCGCGTACTTCTCCGCGTCCTTGACAGGGTCCAGGTAGGCGGCCAGGCCCACGCCACCGATGACGAGCTCGCCCACCTCACCGGTGTTCACGGGGACGCCGTGCTTGTCGACGACCACCAGGTCCCAGCCCTTCAGCGGCAGCCCGATCGACACGGGCTGGCCCGGCAGCATGCGCTGCGCGCAGGCCACGACGGTGGCCTCGGTGGGGCCGTAGGTATTCCACATTTCGCGGTCTTCGGTGGCCAAGCGGTCCACCAGCTCCTGGGAGCAAGCCTCGCCGCCGACGATGAGGAGGCGGATATTATCCAGGGCCTCGGCGGGCCACAGGCCAGCCAGGGTGGGCACGGTGGAGACCACCGTGATGTCGCGGCGAATGAGCCAGGGACCTAAGTCCATGCCGGAGCGCACTAGGGAGCGCGGGGCCGGGACCAGGCAGGCGCCGTGGCCCCAGGCCAGCCACATTTCCTCGCAGGAGGCGTCGAAAGCTACGGAGAGTCCCGCGAGAACGCGGTCGTCCGGGCCGAGCGGGCCATGCGGGTTATCCGCCAGGAAGAGGGCTGCCTCGGCGTCAACGAAGGCGGCCGCGGAACGGTGGCTCACCGCCACGCCCTTGGGTTTGCCCGTAGAACCGGAGGTAAAGATGATCCACGCGGTGTCTTCTGGACGCGGTTCGTCGAAGGGGGTGGTGTCGCCTTCGCCGCTACGGGAGGCTGATGTTTCCCGGAGCATGCGGAAGCCCTCGTCGGTGAAGACACCGTCGATGTCGGCCTCGCCGAAGACCATCTCGGCGCGTTCATCGGGGTCGTCGGCGTCGACGGGCACGTAGGCCGCGCCGGCGGCGAGCGTGGACAGGATGGCCAGGTAGAGCTCGCGCTTGCCGGAGGTCATGCGGATGCCGATGCGGTCTCCGCGCCGCACACCGCTGGCGTGGAGCTCGGTGGCCCAGGCGGAGACGTCGGCAAGCAGCTCGGCGTAGGTCAGGATCTCACCGTCATCCAGGGCGGCAGCCTCGGGGTAGTTCTCTGCTGTGGTGCGCACGACGTCCCACAGGGTGCGCGCCGGTGCGGCCTCGGAACCTAGGAGGTAGTGCGCGGGAACCTCGGGCATTGCTGGGGTCTCGGGCTCGTCCGCCTGGAGGGCGTGGCGGCCTCCGGTACTAGGAAGATTATCGGGCTCCGTCATTTAGGCATCACTGCTTTCTGCATCACCGGGCGCGTCGGCCGCGATGATGGCGGTGGCCAGCTTGCGCAGGTGCTTGAGCTGCTTGTTGGTGGACTCGTCGAGGGCCTCGTCCTCCGCCTTCGCCACCAAGACCGCAAGCTCCTTGTGGGCCTTGGTGCCTTTCTTGGTGGAGGCAATGATTTGGCGGCGGCGGTCCTTGGAGTCACGCTCACGCTTGACCCAATGGCGGGACTCCAGTGAATCGAGGAGGCGCACCATGTCGGAGGCGTCGATGGCCAGGGTTTCCGACAGGGCGGACTGGGAGGACGCGGTCTCTGCAACGAGGCAGGTGAGCACCCAGTATTCGCGCAAGGTAGTCCGCTGTGTTTGCAGCGCGGCCTCGACGCCTTCGCGGGTGCGGCGGCGGAGGCGCTCCAGCTGGAAGGAGGGGGACTCCAGGAGTGCGGTAGGGATGGAAACAGAATTCAATGAAGGCATGCCGATGATTCTAACGCGCCTACGGTGGCATGCCTAAATTATGGGTTGTGGCCCACTAGTTTCAGGCTGAGGCTAGCTTCTGCACGATGAGTGTGTTGAGAGAAACGCCTTCCCGTTCTGCTTCGATGGTCAGGTCTCGGTGAAGTGACTGAGGTATGCGGAGGTTGAACTTCCCCGAGTAGCTTCGCTGTCCGAATGGTTCTGGGATGTGTTCATTGTTGCGTTGCATATCTTCTAGAGTTTCTTCGACGACGCTGCGCAACTCGGCTTCTGCGGTGGTCGCAGTAGCATCCAGCCATGACAGGGAAGGGAACTCTAGGACTGTGGCAACGAACTCGCCATCTTCTTCTGACCAAGCGGTTTGGTAGGTGTATCTGTCTGCGAGATTCATGATCTGCTCCTAGAAATAGAAGTCACATACAAGTTGCAGCTCTGAGAAGCGGACGTTTGTCCGTGAGGCCCGCATCTTTGTGAGGATCTTTTCTATCTTGGAAACCACACCTGTATGGTACCGCAAATGGTACCACTAGTGGTTTGGGTAAACCATAGGGCAGCCTTGGGCCTTCCAACCATCCGTTCCACCCTCGACGTTGATGACGTCCCAGCCCTTGGTGTGCTCCAAGTACTGGCAGACCTGCATGCTGCGCCCGCCTAGGTGGCAGATGACGTAGATGTCTTGGTCCGGGTCAATCTCGTCGATGCGATCAACTAGTTCGCCCATCGGGATGTGCGTGGCGCTCTGGGCGTGCTCGGTGTTCCACTCGTGGTCCTCGCGGACGTCGATAAGCTGGGCGTTCTCAGGTACTTCCTGTGGCGTTACGTTTCTCATGCCCCATACCCTAGTCAGGTATAGGGCCTAGTGCTGTTACTCCACTCGCCGCGTCCAGGGAAGGGCTTCAAACTCTGCGCGGTCCCCGTTCACAAACCGTTCAAGGAGGGACAAGGCTTCGTCGATGTCCTCAAGGAGCATCTGGAAGTTTTCTTCCTCACCGTTGTTGTGGCCCCATTCGACGAGGTAGCGTGCCGCTCCTGTTTCTGAGGGTTGCACGCGGTCGACCTGGCAGTAGTCGCCCGGGACTATTCGGTCAAAGGCCGCTACCCACGCTCCCACTTCGGGGAAGCCGTCCTGGCGAACTGCCTCGAGAAGGTCATCGTTGAAAAGATACGCAGCTGAGCCGAAGACCGTGGCGTTGACCATGAAGCGCTCTTCCTCAGGGATATCTGAGGACGACTTCTGATCTTGCCAATTCACTTTGTCCACCAACTGCGCCGGGGAGTAGGTGAATTCAACCATCAAATCCAGAGCAAGGGGCAGTGGGATGGATGGGATTTCGTGTAGGTTCCCGTCGGGGGTGACAAGGTCAAGCGAAACGTTGTCGCCTGTATAGGTTGTTTCCAAGGTATAACGCTCTTGGAAGTCCACCTGACTCCCGGATCGAACCTCAAGCCTCCATCCTGTGAAGAGGCGAAGCCCCGCTTCGAGTACGGAGGAGGATGTAGCCACCTCCCAGGTGTTCACATACAACTTATCCGCGAGTAGCTTCAACTGGCAGCTCTCAGCCCCCGGAAGCGGCTTGCCCGACGGGTTGTACAGTGCCAGGGAATCGTCGACAACAAGCGAAATGCCATGATCCTGCGCCAGATGAGTAAGCCTCTCTATCGTGACCGACCTGACGTCGGCAGGGATGAGCAGCCGAGTGAGTGCTTGTGCCTCCACGTGCTCCTCGGCGAGGAGGATTTCGCTTCCGAGCTTTGAGTTAATCCTCTCAATATATTTCTGCATCCGAGGGCTGGGCTCGCCATTATGGTCAGCACGGATGCGGTGCATCATGCATACTGATGCTTCTGTCCACTGCTCCTCGCGCTCCGGAAGCTCCATTGCGGTGACCGTGGTGTACGGTGCCGGATCCGAAGATGAAGAGTCCGGGAAGACCGTGGAAATCATCTCGCCGTTGCCGTCCAAATAGTGCTCCGCCACTGCGATGACTTCGTCTGCGATGTCGAAGGTCTGCACATTGTCGGTGCCGAGGTTATCGTAAACCTTCGCGGTCCACTGTCCTTGAGCATTGCGGCCGTAGGCCAGGGAAAACGTTGGCCATTTGTGTAGGTGGACCATCACGCCTGCGGGGAGCTCCTTCACTGCGTCCAGCCGGCGCCAGGGTGTTTCGTGGCGGACTGAAGCATCCAGGATTGGCTTAGATTCACGTTGAGGCAACGGTTCCCACGCAAGTTCTTCGATCAACGGGTTGTGGTCGCTGAAAGAAAGCAGAATCTCTCGTGCTTCTTCATAAGTATCGACAGTGAGCGTGCGGAATACCGGTTCAGTGGCCTCTGGAGGGAGGCTGGACCATATCAGTTCGAACTGCCCGCTTGCGCGCAGGTGCATGGATATTTCGAGGCCGTAGCTTCGTTCTTCCGAGCCATAGTTGGCTACCTGAATCCACGTCTGTTCGGACACCGGCAGGCGCAGGGCGTCCTCAAAGGCGCGATCAAGCATAGGTCTGCTGACCTGTCGCCACATAGTTCCCATGCAGTTCCTGATTGAGGAAAGGCCATTGCTGCTCGTGGGGATTCCAGTCGCATTAAAGAGGATGTCCGTGGTTCCAATGAAGACAGTCAAGCCGTGGTAATACGCCAGCAAAGCTAGCTTTTCTTGGAGCTCTAAATCGCTCGAATCCATCGTGACCGTGACGGCCGAATGCGCGGGCACGTCCTGTCCGAAGAGTTTGGAGAGTGCGGCCGATGCTTCTTCCATTTCTGGATCCGGCTTCCGGAAGGAGTCCAGCCCTTCCGTCTGAATTAACTCCAGAAAATAGTCATGGTCAGCAATCTTTTCTCGGTTAAAGCGCACGATGTTGAGCTGCACGTCCATTAAGCGGGGTCCTTCCAGAGTGGGTTGGGTAAGGGCACGGACAAGCTTATGCGTCTTGCGTCACAGTTTCCTTGGGATCCTGTGGATGGTCTCTGTCAGGGCGCTCGTGTGGACGGTGGGCGGGCGCGGGCTTTAGCGGTGCGCTGAGAGGTACTCCAGAATGGCTTTCACGCGGCGGTTGTCCTCGCTGGGATCTAAACGCAGCTTGGTGAAGATATTGGAGACGTGCTTGGCCACCGCGGCGGAAGAAAGGACGAGCTCGGCGGCGATGTCTTTGTTGGACTTGCCGCGGGACATGAGTTCAAGCACCTCGCGCTCGCGCGGGGTGAGCTCGCCCAGGCCGCTGCGCCCGGAGCTCATGAGAGCCTGCGCCACGGTGGGGTCGATGACGGTGCCGCCTTGGGCCACCACGTCCAAGCTGGCCAGGAAGTCGCGCACCTCGGAGACGCGGTCCTTCAACAGGTAGCCGGTGCCGGCATCGGGGGAGTCGAAGAGCTCGACCGCGTATGCGGGGGCCACATACTGAGAGAGCACCATAACGGGCAGACCCGGGTATGCGTTTCTTAAGTTCACGGCGGCTTTCAAACCATCGTCGCCCATGCCCGGCGGCATGCGCACGTCCGTGATGACGATGTCCGGAAGTTCATCCCGAAGTTGGTCTACCACGGCCTCGAGCGAAGGGGCGGAATCTGCCTGGCCCACAATTGAATGGCCGCGGCGCTCCAAAAGGCCCGCGAGGCCCTCGCGCAGAATGGCGGAATCATCCGCTACCACAATCCTTAAGCTCATTTTTTAAACTCCTGACTGTCCGCGATCGAGAAGAAGAGGAATCGAGCACGCCACCCTGGTCGGGCCGCCCGGGGGCGAGGATAGCGTCATCTCCCCGCCAAAGGCAGCAAGTCGCTCGGCCATCCCTGACAGGCCGTGGCCGGGTACCACCTGTGCGCCGCCTGGGCCCTCATCCACCACCGCAATCTTTAATGAGGCATCCGCGGTCACCAAAACAGAAACCGGGGCGCCCGGCGCGTACTTCGCCGCGTTGGTCAACGCCTCCGCACCGAAGAAATAGCCACACGCCAGCACCGAGGCGGAGAGCTCCGGCAGCGGATGCGGGGCGAAGACGCTGACGTGGGGGCCGTGGGAAGAGGAGACGTCGGCAAGCGCGGCAACGAGACCGTGATCCTGCAGGACCTGTGGATGGATGCCGTGCACCGTCGTACGCAGGGAATTCAGGCCGCGGTCCACGTCCTGCTTGGCGGCGGTGAGGAGCTCGGTGAGGTCAGAGGGGGCGTCGAGAAGCGCCTCGCCCAGCTTCATACTCGCAGCCACGAGGTATTGCTGCGCGCCGTCGTGCAAGTCGCGCTCGATGCGGGCGCGCTCCACCTCATAGGCATCTGCGATGGCGCGGCGCGAGGCCGTGAGCTGCGCAATCTTCTCCGCTTGCTGCTGTTCGTGGGTGGTCTGGGGCTTTCTTCGGAACACGGTTCACAGCATAACGGGCGCCACCGATGGCAGGGGTAGCGCTGGCACTACCGTAAAGAGTAACGCTAGGGCTGTTCTTTCTGCGGGCCCTTCACGGTGGAATGAGAGACATGGCAAAGACACTTTCCCTGACAGACATCACCAAGGATTTCGGCGGCGGCCCGGTGCTCGCTGGAATCTCCCTCGACATTGAACCGGGCGAGCTCGTGGCCGTCATGGGGCCATCTGGCTCCGGCAAGTCCACGCTGCTGCACTGCATGTCCGGAGTGCTCACCCCCACGCACGGCAGCGTGCGCTACGGGGACGAGGAGCTCTCCGCGCTTTCCGACGCCCCCCGCTCCCGCCTCCGCCTTCGCAACTTCGGCTTCGTCTTCCAAGATGGTCAGCTCCTGCCGGAGCTGAGCAACGTGGATAACGTGGCACTGCCCGCCATGCTTAACGGTATGGGGCGGAGTGCCGCCCGCAAGCGCGCGTTGGAGCTGTTGGACCAGCTGGGCCTGGGCGGCCTGGCGGACCGCCGCCCGGCGCAGGTCTCCGGTGGCCAGGCCCAGCGCGTGACCATCGCGCGTGCGCTGGTGGCGAACCCGGGCGTTGTCTTCGCCGACGAGCCGACCGGTGCGCTGGATCAGTCCACCGGCCATGAGGTCATGCAGATGCTCACCACCATCGTGCGCCAGTCGGGTGCGAGCCTGGTCATGGTCACGCACGACCCGAAGGTGGCCGACTGGATGCAGCGCCGCGTGGAGATTCGCGATGGCATCATCCACGACGACCGCCGCCTTGGGGTGATTCGATGAACACCGCAACCTTGGTCTTTGACCTGCAGCGCGAATCGATACGCGCGCGCTCCGGTACTGGAATTGTCTCGGTGCTGGCGATTGTGAGCCTGACCATTGGTTCCGCCATCGCCTTCCTGGTTGCGGGTGGCACCTGGATGTTCTGGGAACGCGCCCAGCACGTCGAGGACGCCGCCCCGGCTCTCAAGGAGCCCTTCGGCAACGAGATTGAGTTCTTCCTGTATTCGTGGTTTGCTCTGGCCCTGTTGGCCTGCGCCTTCATTCTTCCGGCGCTGTTTAACCTCACAGCCCAAGCCGCTGTCCTCGGCGCCTCAGGCAGGGAGCAGCGCCTGGCCACCCTGCGCCTGTTGGGATTGAGCTCCCGCCAGGTGGAGCGCATGGCCATCGTGGAGACGGGCCTGCAAGCCATCATTGGCATCGTGCTCGGCGGGCTGATCAGCCAGCTCATCGCGCCGGTCTTCACCCAGCTGGACTTCCAGATGCGCTCCATTTCTTTGCCTGAGATTCTGCTGCCCTGGTGGGGTTATCTGGCCGTGGCCGGCGTGCTCTTTCTGCTGGCCATCGGTGCAGCACTCGTCGGCATGCGCCGGGTGCGGGTGAGCCCGCTGGGCGTGGCTAAGCGTCAGATGCCCGCGGCTTACCGCTGGTGGCGCGCCATCGTCTTCCTTGTCATCGTGGCGGTCGGCGGGGCTTTCCTCTTCGGCAAGGCGGGCCCGCCCACCGCTATGGTCATCGTGGTTATGTTCGGCATGCTGATGAGCATCAACCTCATCGCTCCCTTCATCCTGCAGCTCGGCGCGCACATCTTGTCCCTCTTCCCGGGTACCGCGCACTTCGTGGCCTGCCAGCGCGTGGCGGGTAATGCGCGCCCCGCGTGGAGGCGGAGTGCTGCCATCGGCTTCTTCGGTTACTTGGCGGGATTCCTCGTTACCGCGCCCTTGGGCTCCGATGCCCTGGCTCTGTCGCTCAAGGAAGACCCCGGAACGAACGTGGTGTTCAAAGACATCTCCACCGGTGTCGTGTTGACCCTCATCTTTGGCTTCACGCTGACCACCATGTCCATCATCCTGGGGCAGGTCTCCGGCATTTTTGAGGACAAGGAGCTCATCCGCTCCCTGGATCTCATGGGCGTGCCGCGTGGCTTCCAGTTCCGGTCCGGCGCGCTTGCGGTCATGGGGCCCGTCGTGGGATTGAGTTTCTTCGGCTTCCTCTTTGGCGGCGGGATTGCCTCGCTGATGTTCTTCTCCAGCGTCGAGTCAAGCGACGTCAATGTACTCGCCCGCCTGCTCATGGCCTTCGGCTTCTTGGCAGTGGGCTGGCTGGTTACGCTCCTTGCCATCGTGATTGTGGAGCCTCTCCGCGGTTACGTGTTGCGCACGGGACGGCGAAAAGAATGAAAACGGTACTGAAAATCTTCGGTGGCCTGTTCGTCGTTGCTCTCATCGCCGTGGTCGCGGCCGTGTACTTCTTCGGCCCCTCCTATGGCGGGGTGTTTGCGGGCAAACCCGTATTCCTCTTCAACGCCAGCGAGAAGCGCATCAATACCGCGATGGTGGACACCGCAGCTTTCACCGGCATTTACGGCGAAAGCGAAGAATTCCAGCGCGCCCGTGAGGCCTTTAAGGAGGACCCCACGAACCCGGATCTCCTCGATGCCGCCATTGACGCCGCAGGCGGCAAGCACTCCAGCGTCTTTAGCGCCGAAAAAGAAAAGGCCATCGAGGGAACCGATCCCTCCGTCGACTTTGACGACGGCGTCTTGCGCGCCACCGTGCCGTCGATTGGCCGCCACGCTGACGGCCAGGCCTACGCCGATACCTTGGCTCAAGGCCTGACTGCCCACCCGGAGGCGTGCGCTGCCGTGGTGGACCTGCGCGGCAACGGCGGCGGTGACATGGGGCCCATGTACGCGGGGCTCAGCCCGCTGCTGCCGGACGGCCCCGCGCTCTCCTTCGTCAGCCGCATGGGAACCTCAGAGGTCACCATCGACGGCAACTCTGTCACCGGCGGTGGCACGCCCACCACCACATCGGGCGGCAAGCTTGAGGTCCCCGTCGCCGTGCTCACCGACGACGAAACCGCGTCCTCCGGAGAGGCCACCCTCCTGGCCTTCCGCGGCCTGGATAACGTGCGCACCTTCGGCGAGCCGACCGCCGGTTACGCCTCTGCGAACGTGGTTCTGGATTATCCGGATGGCCGCTCGCTCATGCTCACCACGGCCAAAGACAAGGCGCGCACGGGCGAGGAATTCGCCGAGGACCCCATCGCCCCCGATGCCCCGGAATCGGAGCTCGATGGTTGGCTTGCCTCCCACTGTGGTTCCTAAGCACGTTGCGGCTCCTAAGTACGTTGCGGCCACCTAGCCGCAACGTTCGCCTTCCCACCGCCAGTAATGATGCCACTTCCACGGCGGAGGAACCAGCTCGCCCCGCCCTTTGATGACCGCGAGAACCTGGTGAACCGCGACGTCAAGGTGATGCTCAATTGTGGCGGCGGTGAAGTGGAGGGGCCGGTAGCCGCGCTGGATGGCGTCGTTAAGCTTCTGGCGGTCGATTTCGAAGCGCTGCCGGTTCTCGCCTTTGTGGTAGGCGTATCCGTCCACCTCGATGGCCACCTTGTGTTCCTCTAGGAGCAGGTCCCAGCGGTAGGGTCCAATCCGCACGTTGTTGCGGACTTTGACGTGGGGCTCGAGACCCCGGGTGAGGTCGCGCTCCGGCTTGCTATCCGCCCCGACGATGGCCTTTTCCAACACCTCACGCGTGTGCTTGGGCAGGCGGCAAAAGTCCAGCTGCTCGGTCTCGATGCGCGAGCGCCCGTGCGGCCCAGCGAAGAAGGCCTCGATGAAGGCCACGGCATCCTCGTGCTCCATCGCCTCAACGCACTGCAGCGGGCTGCAGACGTTCACCCCGTTCATGCTGCCCAGCGCCTTGGGCCGTGCTCGTCGGCTGCGAAAATACGTGCTTGATGCCATCGTTCCTGCGCGCAGAAAGTGAAGCGGAAAATTCAGTTCTTGACCAAGATATTGCTGGGCGGCGGAATAGCCATCCAAGGCTGAGTCTGGCCAACGCCGCGAGACGACTTCAGCGAGCTCGCGCGGCGTTGGCACCGCAGACAAATACAGACCGCGACAAATCTTGATTGCTTGCCCCTTAGCCGCGCGGCGAGTGCCCGCGCGTCCCTCGAAAATTTTCATGTGCCCCCGATGAGTACGTTTCTAACAAATAAGCCCCCAGAAACCGCTGTTTTCGGCCCCCTATTTGATCGAATCGTACGTCACGAACGAGGAGTTGTCGCGGTGACAAAGAAAAAGGACGTTTCGATCAACTAAAGCCTCTCAAACCCTCGGATTTTGGGCCCTATTTGATCGAAACGTCCCTCAACGTGCGGAACGCAGCGGCTTACTTGAAGCGAGCCTTAGCCTCTTCGAGGATCTTCTCTGCCTCAGCCTTGTCGCCCCAGCCGGAGCCGGTAACTTCCTTGTTCGGCTCCAGGTCCTTGTAGTGGACGAAGAAGTGCTCGATCTCGTCCTTGATGTGCTGCTCCACATCGTTGATGTCCTGGTAGCGCTCCCAGCGCGGGTCATCGATGACGGCAAGCAGCTTGTCATCGCCGCCGGCCTCATCGGTCATCTTGAATACGCCGAGAATGCGGGCCTCCACGACAACGCCCGGGAAGACCGGCTCCGGGAGGATCACTAGTGCGTCGAGCGGGTCGCCGTCCTCACCCAGGGTGTGGTCGATGAAGCCGTAGTCAGCCGGGTAGGCCATCGGGGTGAACAGGTAGCGGTCGAGGTGGACCTTGCCGGTCTCGTGGTCGATCTCGTACTTGTTGCGGGAGCCCTTAGGGATCTCGATGGTTACTTCAACGCTCACGGCTGAATCCTCCATAACTAATAGGTTGGCATGTGCTCCGCATAGTCTACCGCGCTAGTCTAAAGGGCGATGAAAGCTAAGCATGTCTGGTGGAGTACTGCGGCCCTCGTCACGGCCGGCGTCGTGGCGGCGACGGCCGCAGTGGGCGTAGAAGTCCAGCGCACCTACGATCAACTGGACCACGGCCAACCTTATAAGCAGGCAGAACCCGAAACGCTGCTCCAACCCGTCGAGCCTGGTGAGATAGACACCGCCGCGCTTAAAGCGAAGTTGGATGAACTGGGCAAAGACAAAGCCCTCGCCACTTTCGGCGGTCAGGTCATCGACACCACCACCCACGAGGTGCTGTGGGAGCGCGAACCCGCAAAGCCGCTCACGCCCGCCTCCTCAACCAAGGTCCTCACCCTCGCCGCAGCAACGCTCGCGCTCGATGAAGAAGAGCGCCTCACTACGGAAGTGGTCAAGGGCGATAACGATGGCGACGTGGTCATCAAAGCCTCCGGCGATGTGTGGCTGACGGACGAGCGCCTCGATGAGCTCGCGGAGCAGATCAAGAAGCACATGAGCACCGTCAACCGAGTATCCATCGACACTTCCGTCTGGGCTGGCCCCGACCAGGCTCCCGGCTGGGACGATGACAATATCGACGGTGGCTATGTCGCACCCATCCAGCCAGCCATGCTCTACGGCGGGCGCATCGGGGAGAAGACCGGGGACGTCCCGCGCTCCCATGAGCCGGCACTCGACGTCGCCCGCGCGCTCGCCAGCCGTCTGGGTACTGACAAAGCTGACATGGCCCCCGCACCCGATAACGCGGAGGCCATCGCCTCCAGCGAGTCCGATCCGTTGGCCCTGCGCGCGCAGCAAGCGGCGAAGGACTCCGACAACGTCATGGCAGAGGCCATCGCCCGCGAGCTGGCCATCAGCCAGGATGCGGAGGCAAGCTTCGATGGCGCCGCGCAGTCCACCCTCGACGTGCTCAGCGGCGCCGGCATCGACGTCAACGGCGTCACCTTAAAGGACGGTTCAGGTCTCTCCCGCGATAATCGCATCCCGGCAGGCCTCCTCGCGCACATCGCGGATCAAGCCGTAGCCACCGAAGAGCTTCGCCCACTGTTGGGCTACCTCCCCCTCGCCGGCGGCGAAGGAACCCTCTATGAGCGCTATTCCGATTCGCCCGCCCGCGGCTTCGTGCGCGCCAAGACCGGCACACTCACCGGAACCTCCGCGCTGACCGGCACTGCCCAGGGCCAGTCGGGCCGGGTTTATGCCTTCGCCTTCCTGGTCAACGACGGTGAGGTCACCTCTGCCCGCCAAGCCCAAGACGCCCTCGCCGCCGCACTCCATGACTTCTAAGAAACCTTTTTGGCCGCGCAAAAGCCCCAACTTCTTGGCCTGCCGGGTGGCCGCCCGCGCCGTGGTGGGGCAGCAACCGCGGGCCATAGCGGTGGGTTTGTCCGGCGGGGCCGACTCGCTGGCGCTGACCGCGGCCCTCGCCGCAGAAGGGCATGAGGTCACAGCGCTCTGCGTCGACCACGGCCTACAGGAAGGCTCGGCCGCACAGGCGCGCCGGGCTGCCGACCAGGCTCGTGGATTGGGAGCGGGGGCGGAGGTGTTGCCGGTGGACGTCGCCAAGCACGGCTCCGTTGAGGCCGAAGCCCGCGCCGCCCGGTACCGTGCCTTCGCGCCCTGGGGCGAGGTGGCGGTGGCTCATACCGCTGATGACCAGGCCGAAACCCTGCTGCTGAGCGCCCTGCGGGGGAAGGTGGCGGGCATGTGCGAGCGCTCCGAGGTGGAGGGCGTGCGCGTGCTGCGCCCCCTTTTGCGCGTGCGCCGCGCCCAGACCGAGGCCGCCTGTGCGGAGCTGGGGCTGGACGTCTGGCACGATCCCCAGAACCAGGATCCGGCCTTTCGCCGCGTGGCGCTGCGCCGCGAGATCCTCCCGCGCCTGCAGGAGATCCTGGGCGGTGACCCCGTGCCGGCTTTGGCCCAGGCAGCCTATGACGCCGCGCTTGACGACGCCTTCCTCACCACCCACCCCACCCCCGACTGCGCCGAGCTGGCCGCCCTTCCCGAGCCGAAGCGCCGCCGGGCGATTGCCGCGTGGCTGCGCGAGGAAGGGGTAGAGGTTACGCGCGAGGCGGTGCGCGGCATCGATGCCCTGTGCACGCAGTGGCACGGGCAAGGGGCAGTCGCCGTCCGTGGTGAAAAGAGAGGTACAAGGTTGGAAGTCGCACGCGTTGGTGGCAAACTGTCACTATTGCCTCGGTCAGCAAAGGAGCGCTTACGTGCACGACACCCATGATTCAGCCGTCCCCGCCAATCCTTATGGAGAGGACATTAGAAACGTACTCGTCGCCGAAGACGATCTTCAGGCGCGCATCCAAGAGATGGCGGACCGCGTTTCCGAGAAATACAGCAACGCCGATGATGACCTCATCCTGGTGTGCGTGCTCAAGGGTGCGGTCTTCTTCTTGACGGACTTTGCCCGCAAGCTCACCATTCCGTCCCAACTGGAGTTCATGGCGGTGTCCTCCTATGGCAACTCGGCCTCCTCCTCGGGCGTGGTGCGTATTTTGAAGGACCTGGACCGCGATATCGAGGGCCGCGATGTGGTCATCGTGGAAGATATCATCGACTCCGGCCTGACCTTGTCCTGGCTCATCCGCAATCTGCAGGGTCGCCAGCCGCGTTCCCTGGAAGTGGTCACGCTGCTGCGCAAGCCTGAGGTAGTCAAGGCGGAGCTGGATCTCTTCGACGTGGGCTTTGATATCCCCAACGAGTTCGTCGTGGGCTATGGCCTGGATTTTGCGGAGCGCTACCGTGACCTGCCGTATGTGGGCACGCTGGAGCCTGCGGTATACAGCAACGACTAGTTTTTCTTGCCCTCTGTTGCATGAGGCCTCGAATTCGCAAGGTAATTAATGAAAAATAAGAACATCATCCGCTATGGCTCGATCGCGGGCCTAGTTCTCATCCTGCTGTACGCTTTCACGTTCTTTAGCAATGATGCCCGCAGCTTCAAGCAGGTGGACACCTCCGTGGCCATGCAGCAGCTGACGGATAAGAACGTCGAGGAAGCACAGATCGATGACCGCGAGCAGCAGCTGCGCCTCAAGCTCAAGAAGCCGGTGACGGTGGAGGAGCAGGAGGGCGTCGAAGAGGTCATTGCCAAGTACCCGGCCCGCGCCTCCGAGCAGGTCTTCAATGCGGTGAAGGGCTCTGGTGCGGAGAAGTACCAGACCAAGGTGACGCAGGATTCCTTCATCGGTTCCATGATCAGCTTCCTGCTGCCGATGCTGATCCTCTTCGCGCTGCTGTTCTGGCTCATGACCCGCATGCAGCAGGGCGCGGGCGGCATGTTCGGCATTGGTGGCTCCAAGGCCAAGGAGCTGACCAAGGACATGCCCACCAACACCTTTGCGGATGTTGCCGGTGCGGATGAAGCGGTGGATGAACTCCAGGAGATCAAGGACTTCCTGGATGATCCGGAGCGCTACCACGCGCTGGGCGCGAAAATCCCGCGCGGCGTGCTGTTGTACGGCCCTCCCGGCACGGGTAAGACCCTGCTGGCCCGCGCCGTTGCGGGTGAGGCCGGCGTGCCTTTCTATTCCATTTCCGGTTCCGACTTCGTGGAGATGTTCGTCGGCGTCGGTGCCTCCCGCGTGCGCGACCTGTTCAAGCAGGCCAAGCAGAATAGCCCGTGCATCATCTTCGTCGATGAGATTGACGCCGTGGGCCGCCAGCGCGGTTCCGGTACCGGCGGCGGCCACGATGAGCGCGAGCAGACGCTGAACCAGTTGCTCGTGGAGATGGATGGCTTCGGTGACCGTGAGGGCGTCATCCTCATCGCCGCCACCAACCGTCCCGACATCTTGGACCCGGCGCTTCTGCGCCCGGGCCGCTTCGACCGCCAGATCCCGGTGACCAATCCGGACCTGGCCGGCCGCGAGCAGATTCTGCGCGTGCACGCTAAGGACAAGCCGCTGGCCAAGGAAGTGGACGTGGCGCAGCTGGCCAAGCGCACCGCCGGCATGTCCGGTGCGGACCTGGCCAACGTTCTCAACGAGGCTGCCCTGCTCACCGCGCGCATTGGCGGCAACGTCATTACCTACGACGCGCTGGAGGAGGCCACCGACCGCGTCGTCGGCGGCCCGCGCCGCCAGAGCAAGATCATCTCTGAGCATGAGAAGAAGGTCACCGCCTACCACGAGGGCGGCCATACCTTGTCGGCGTGGGCGCTCAAGGACATTGAGCGCGTCTACAAGGTGACCATCCTGGCCCGCGGCCGCACCGGCGGCCACGCCATGACCGCGCAGGAAGACGACAAGGGCATGTACACCCGCGACGAGCTTTTCGCTCGCCTCGTCTTCGCCATGGGCGGGCGTGCCGCGGAAGAGCTCGTGTTCGGCGCACCGACCACCGGTGCCTCCTCCGATATCGAGCACGCCACCAAGATCGCGCGTTCCATGCTGACCGAATACGGCTTCAGCCCGGACCTGGGCACCGTCAAGTACGGCCAGGAACAGGGCGATCCCTTCAGCTATGCCGGCGGCGGTGGAACCATTGACTACTCGGATTCCGTGGCCACCAAGATCGATGAGCAGATGGCGTACCTCTTGGACCGCGCGCACCAGCAGGCCTATGACATCCTGTCCGAGCACCGCGACTACCTGGATAAGCTCGCCGAGATGCTGCTGGAGAAGGAAACCCTGCGCCGCCCGGATCTCGAGGGCATCTTCGAGGGCATTGAGCCGCGCGAGGCCTTCGACGTCTTCCCGAACGAGGACGCCCGCTTCCCGCGCCAGGCTGGTCGCGAGCCGGTGAAGACCCCGGTGGAGCTGGCCCAGGAGCGTGGTGAGGAACTGCCGAAACGCATGACGCTTCTCGACGCCTCCCGTGCCGCCCGCGAGCGCCGCCACGCGGAGCTGGAGCGAGCAAAGGAGAACGGCGGCGAGCTCGCTGGCGCTGCATCGGAGGCGCCGGTCGAGGAGATCGGCTTCAGCTTTGGCCAGCACGCCGGCGATTACGTGGATCCGGAGAAGGGCAACACCTTCTTCGGTGAATCCGAGATCACCGAACCTACCGGCCGCGAGCTCAGCGAGGACCGTGCCGAAAGCGATGGAGCACACGATGAGACCGTGGCCCCAGAGCAGGCCCAGCCGGCTGCGGAGCAACCGGCTGAAGAGCAGAAGGGCCCCAGCAACGAGGTCACCCAGGAGATTCCGCGCGTGCCGGAGTCCGCTGCACCGCAGCAACAAGCACAGCCGGAATCGCAACCGCAAGCACAGGCACAGCCTCAAGCACAGCCACGCGAACGCGAGCAAGAGCGCCGCGGCCGCCACGCCAAGCCGGAGGATCACGCCTGGGGCGCGCCCGGCTGGGGAGACAACGAATACCGCAACAACCCGTACAAGGACGGCGAGAATAATGAGCGATAACATCCCGGCGCAGCGCGAGTTCGATCACGAGCGCGCCGAAGCCGCTGTCCGCGAGCTTCTCATCGCCGTGGGCGAGGACCCCGACCGCGAGGGCCTGCGCGAAACCCCGGCCCGCGTGGCCCGCGCCTACGCGGAGGTCTTTGCCGGTCTCCACCAGGACCCGACCGAGGTCCTCCACAAGACCTTCGCGGAGGAGCACCAGGAACTCGTCCTCGTGCGCGATATCCCCATCTACTCCACGTGCGAGCACCACCTTGTGCCCTTCTACGGCAAGGCACACATCGGCTACATCCCGGGCCCCGACGGCCACGTCACCGGACTGTCTAAGCTGGCCCGCCTGGCGGATATGTACGCCAAGCGCCCGCAGGTCCAGGAACGCCTGACCTCTCAGATTGCAGACGCCCTCGTGGACGTCCTCCACGCACAGTCCGTCATCGTGGTCATCGAGTGCGAGCACCTGTGCATGGCCATGCGCGGCATCCGCAAGCCAGGGGCCACGACGACGACGTCCGCAGTCCGCGGCGGTTTCAAGAAGAATGCGGCCTCCCGTGCGGAGGTCATGAGCCTCATTAGGAGCTAGTTTCCATGGCAGTCAGCAACCTTACCGTTCCCGGCCGCACGCTGGTCATGGGCATCGTCAACGTCACGGAAGATTCCTTCTCCGACGGCGGACGCTGGATTAATGTCGACGACGCCATCGCGCACGCCCGGCACTTGGTGGCCTCCGGCGCGGACATGATCGATGTGGGCGGCGAGTCCACCCGCCCAGGTGCGGTGCGTGTCGCGGCCGAAGAGGAAGAGCGCCGCGTCGTGCCCGTCATCAAGGCGCTGCACGAGGAGGGGATCAAGACCTCGGTGGACACGATGCGAGCCTCGGTTGCCACAGCGGCCGCGGAGGCCGGTGTCGACATGATCAACGACGTCTCCGGCGGTGCGGCCGACCCGGACATGTACCGCACCATGGCCGCCACCGGCCTGCCGGTGTGCCTCATGCACTGGCGCACCGTCCAGTTCGGCAGCGCGGCCGGAGTGGCCGACCACGGCGGGGACGTCGTGCGCGATGTCCACGAGTCCCTGGCGAAGCTCGCCGATAACGCCCTGCAGGCAGGTGTCAGCCACGACAATATCGTCGTGGATCCGGGCCTGGGCTTTGCCAAGTCCCCGCAGGATAACTGGGCTTTGCTCAAGGCGCTGCCGGAGTTCCTGCAGGGCGAGTTCCCGCTGCTCGTGGGCGCTTCCCGCAAGCGCTTCCTCGCCGCCATCCGGGAGGATCGCGGTGCCGAGTCCAGCCCGCTGCTCGCGGATCCGGCCACCGCGGCCGTGACCGCCATCTCCGCGCAGATGGGAGCGTGGGGCGTGCGCGTGCACGAGGTCGACGTCTCCCGCGATGCTGTGGATGTGGCCGCCGCCTGGAATGCGGGCGCGGCGTATACCGGCGGCGAGCATGCCTCCGGCAGCTATGCCAACGGCGCCGATGGAGGAACCGTGGTCTCGACTTCGCTGGGGAGGGCTTAAGCCCATGGCGGATCGCATCGAGCTCACCGGTCTGGAATGCTTTGGCTACCACGGAGTCTTCGAGGAAGAGAAGAAGACGGGGCAGCCCTTCATCGTGGACGTCACATGTTGGTTGGACACCGCGGGCATCGAGGATGACCTGTCCCGTACGGTGAATTACGCCGAGCTTGCCGACGTCGCCGCAAACATCGTCGAAGGCCCCTCCCGCGATCTCATCGAAACGGTGGCCGCTGAAGTCGCCGAGACCGCGATGAAGCGCTTCGAGATCCTCCACGCCATCGAGGTGACGATCCACAAGCCGAAGGCACCCATCCCGCGCACCTTTGCAGACGTCGCCGTCGTAGCGCGCCGCTCCCGGAAGCGGATGGCAGGCTAATGCGCGCTGTCTTGTCCATCGGCTCCAACATGGAGGACCGCCGCGCGCTCCTACAGACCGTTTTCGATGAATTCGCCGCCGAGACCGTTGCGGCCTCCCCGGTCTATGCCACCCCGCCGTGGGGCGTGACCGACCAAGATGAATTCCTCAACGCAGTGCTTATCGTGGACGTGGACTGCACTCCGCTGAAGCTGCTGCGCCGCGGCCAGAAGTTGGAGGAGACCGCCGAGCGCGTACGCGTGCGGCACTGGGGTCCGCGCACCTTGGACGTGGACATCGTGCAGGTAGACGGCGTGACCTCCGATGATCCGGAGCTCACCCTCCCGCACCCCTATGCGCACGAGCGCGCCTTCGTGCTCGTGCCGTGGTTGGCTGCGGATGAGCATGCACAGCTCAACGGCACCCCGGTGCGCGAGCTCATCGCGGGTCTCGATGAGGACGAGGTCGCAGCGGTGAAGGAAGTGGGGTAGGCGATGAAGAGGACGTCGATCAGCGCGCTCGTCGGCGTGGCCCTCTTCGTGGCCGCAGCGGCCGCCATCCTCACCACCCGCTTTTATGGCTCAATGCTGGCCATTCCGGCGACGGTGTCAATTTCCCTGTGGGCCATGGCGCTGGTCTGCGTGCTGTTGACCCTCAAGGTGCGCGGCGCCAAGGACGATGAGCATGGCATCGGCCTGGATAGCTCGCAGCTGAATCCCATGACCATCGCACAATTCCTGCTCGTCGGTAAAGCCTCCGCGTGGACCGGCGCCATCGTGGGCGGGGCCTATGCGGGAATGGCGGTCTATGTCGTGCCGCGCGCCGGCGAGCTCGTTGCTGCGGCCGGTGACCTGGCCGGGGTGGTGACCTCAGCGCTGGGTGGTGCCGCGATGTGCGTTGCCGGAGTGGTGTTGGAGCGACACTGCGAGGTGCCACCTCCATCTGATGGTGCACAAGCGGTAAGTTAGTGGGCATGACGAGTCCGAACCACGCCCCTGAGCCCCAGCACGAGTCGGCCCCGGATGATCGCCCGACGACCCAGTTTTCTGTACAGCCGGACTCCCAGCCGCCAACGTCGGTGGAGTCTTCCCAGTCCGGTTCGAAGACGGACGCCGGTTCCATCGGACTCATCGTCTTGGTCATTCTCGCGGTCATTGCCAGCCTGGTCATGCTGATTTCGGGCTCGGCGAATGCGCTGAAGATCGCCTTGCTCGCCTCCCTGTGGGCCGCGGTTCTGGGCTTCTTCCTGGTGGTGCGCTACCGCCGTCAGGCCCATGAAGCCAACGAGCTTCTGGCGGTGGAGCGCGCCCATGCCGCTTCCTCGCTGACCGCCTCCGGATCTTCCACAGCAGACAACAGCCAGGTCCTGGCGGAGATCCGTTCTGAGCTGGAGGCCATCCGCGCCCAAATCGAGGAGATCTCGGGGCGCGAGTGGGTCTACGAACCTGCCGCCCTGTACGCGGAGGCCCGCCGTATCCAGGAGCTGGAGCGCAAGGCCGGTGGCGCGAGCGTGGATGAGCGCGGCGATGCGCCCACCGTGAACTTCACCCAGAAGTCCGGCGGCGCGCCGTCTGCCGACGCCGTGGCAGGCCGCCTCGGCTCGCAGCCGACCCACCCGGTGAGCAACCCGCTGGACAACCTGTTGGCGGATAATGCCCGTGCTAACGCCCAGCAGCCGGCTGCGGAGCCAGGCGCGAAGCCTGCTCAGCAACCCACTCCGAAGCCAGCCGAGCAGCCCGCCGCGAAGCCCGCCGGGAAATCCGCAGAACAGCAGGGCGCCCGCCCAGCCCCATCGCCCTTCGGCGCGCCGCAGCCTTCTCAGAACCGTCCCTCGGCGTTTCGCCCAATGACCGAAACGCAGCCTCAGCCGCAGGCGGCACAACAGAAGCCGCAGCCGAAGCCTCAACCCCAGCCGAAGGCTGAGAAGCCACAGCCCCAGCCAAAGGCGCCGGAGTTCAAGACCGATAGCTTCCAAGCCGTGCAGTGGAACCAGGGCGCCGCGGGCGGGCAGCACGTCAAGTCGAACCCTGCCCCCGCGCAGCCGCACCACCGCCACCGCAAGCCGGAGGCTGACACCGCACAGCCCAGCACCCGTGGCCGCCGCCGCAGCGATGAGCACCGCGAGGGCGCGGTCTCCGTGGCGGAGCTCATGGCGCGCAGGAAGCAGCAGAACAAGGGTGACAAGAAGTAGATGCAGGCACCACGCATGCGGGTGGCGGTCTGGGGTAACTCCCGAGCCGGCCTTAACTTCGCACGGCGCCTCGAGTGGGCCGGCCACACCATCGAGAGCCTTGAGGACCCCTCCGAGTTGGACCGCTTCGATGCGCTGCTTCTCGCCGTGACGGCTCGGGAGCTGGAGGGGGCTGTGGGGGACGTCGCCAAGCACGTTCGCCCCAGGCAGATAGTCATCCATACCTCGTTGTTAGCCGGCGTGGAGGCGCTCGATGAACTAGAGACGCGAGGCTGCCTGACCATAGCCGCCGCACCCATGGGTTGGGAATCGTGTGCGATAAGCACCCTCGATGAGGTGACAGACACCGTCATCGGGCTGCTGCTGACGGAGATTCATATGACCCCGGAACACCTGCCGGAGGAGCAGCGCCTTGAGCGTGCCGCGCGGATGTACTACGCGGAGATGCTCTGGGCGTTGCACAGTAGGGCGGCGCTTGCGGCGAAGATCATCGATGATTTTCCTAGCCACGTGCCCGACCTGGATACCGGGGACATTATCGATGCTTACCCGGCCGCCGTGGAGCTGGGCATGGCGCGCAACTACCGTGACGTCGCCCGCATGGTGGGCGAGCAGGAGAGGATTGAGGAATTGGAACTGTGGGCAGTCAGAAAGGAAGCGCCGTGGCAGAACAACTCCTAGTGGAGGATATCGAGCGCATCCGCATGGTCGGCAGCGCCTACCGCAAGACGGGCAAGCGCGTGGTGCTCGTGCCGCTGGGCCGCGATATTCATGCGGGGCACCTTGCCTTGGTGCAAGCGGCGCAGCGCGTGCGCGGCGGCATCGTGGTCGTGGCTGTGGACCCGGAGACGGACATCTCTGCCCTCGACGGTGTTGATGTGGTGTGGCGCTACGGCGAGCAGAGCCAGCGCACGCGGATCCTCGCACCCGACCACGGCATGGAGGACGTGAGCGCGGAGCTGACCCGCATTGTGGCGCTGACCTGTGCTTTGGGGCCCAGCGATGTGCTCATGGGGGAGAAGGACTACGAGCTGCTCGTGGCCACCCAGCAGGCCTTTACGGACCTCCACATCGCGGCGCGTGTGCAGGGCGTGCCCTCGGTACGCATGCCGGATGGAGTGGTGATGAGCCTGCGCAACGCGGACGTCGCACCGGAGGCCCGCGAGCAAGCCAGCGCGCTGTCGGCGGCACTCACCGCCGGTGCGTACGCGGCGGAGTCCGGAGCCGAAGAGGTTGTGCGCGTGGCACGTGAAGTGTTGGCCGCAGCAAACGTGGAGCCGGAGTACGTCGAGCTGCGCGGACGCGACCTGGGTGAGGCCCCCGCAGAGGGCGATGCCCGCCTCTTTATCGCCGCTACCGTGGGTGGGGTGCGGCTCATCGATAATGCAGGTGTGCCGTTGGGAATTGGCTTCCGTAATCTAGAGCAGTGCGGATAAAAGTCTGTGGCGCAGGTCTCCACCAGTTAGGTTGGAGACATGAAGATTGGAATTCTGGGAGCCGGCGCTATCGGCGGATACTTTGGCGGAAAACTGAAAGCAGCGGGCCACGACGTCGCCTTCGTCGCTCGCGGTGAGACCTTGCGGGTTCTGGGGGAGACGGGCGTGACGCTGATCGACGCCCACACAGAACCCACAACCACCGAAGTTATAAAGGTCCCGGCTGCGCACACCTTTGCTGAGGTCAAAGAACTCTTGGGTGGGCTGGATGTGGCAATTATTGCCTCGAAGGCGCTGCCGGGCAACGAGACCTTTGGCAGCGCGGAGGACCGCGAGGCCCTGCAGGGAATCCCGGTGGTGACCACGCACAACTCGGTCGAGATTCCGTACCTGGCGGCCGAGGAATTCGGGGAAGAAAACATCCTCGCCGGTGTCGCTCGCGTCTATGCCACGCGCCTGGAGCCGGCGCAGATCAAGCGCAACCCAGGGCCCTTGGCTTTGGCTTTTGGTCCGCTGAGTGCTGAGGCGCCGGAGTCGCTGCGCCGTACGGGCGAGGAGCTGGCGGCCGCGTTGAAAAAGTCTGGGGCCTCCAGCAAGTTCCACGACGCCGCGCTTGTCGACGTCTGGTCGAAAGCCATGTTCGTCACCCCGACAGGCACTCTAGGCACCTTGGTGGACAAACCGATTGGGTACCTCTGCCAGGAAATCCCCGGCCAGCTCGAGGCCTTCATGCGGGAAGTTGAGGCCGTTGGGCGCGCACTCGGCGTGGAGCTACCAGAGAACGTGGTGGAACAGACCATGGAGTTTGCCCGCCAGCAGCACCCGGACAGCACGTCCTCAATGCAGCGCGATATCAAGGAAGGATTGCCCAACGAATTAGACGCCCAGGTCGGAGCGATCCGACGCATGGGCGTCAAAGCTGGGGTTGCAACCCCGTTGTGGGACTTCGCACAGGAGGTGCTGGAGGCGCAGCTGCGCACCGCCTAAGAGTGCGCACTACGCAGCGTCGGTGCCTTATTCGGTACCGATCTTGCCGCCCTTCTTCCACACCACAACCACGGCCGGGCGCGGGGTGGACTTACCGCCATCAGGCCAGTGGGAGGTGGCCTTGTCGAAGGTGGCGTCATCAGACTCGCCCGGGTGCTGAACGTTGACCATGACGCGGTCATCGTCGACGATCGGGCCACAGGTCTCCGCGCCCGCCGGGACGGTGAGGAAGCACTTGAGCTCGCCGCGGGTCTCGCCCTCGGTGGTCACGGCGTAGAGGCCGTCGTTAGAGTCCAGCGCGTTGCCGTCAGTGGAGATCCACAGGTTGCCGTGGTTGTCGAAGGCCAGGTTATCCGGGCAGGAAATCGGGGAGACCTTCTCCTTGTCGAAGCCACCGAAGTAGGTGCTGGCCTCACGCGGGTCACCGCAGACTAGGAAGAGGTTCCAGGTGAACTTCTCACCGGCGTGGTCATCCTCGAGCTCCATGACGAGGCCGTTCTTGTTCTCCTTGACCGGAGCCCATTCCTTGGCGTCTTCCTTGTTCTTCTTAGCGTTCTCGCCGGTGGCGCCGCGGTACTTATTGTTGGTCAGCGCGATGTAGACCTTCTCGGTCTCCGGGTGAACCTGGACGTCTTCCGGGCGGTCCATCTTGGTGGCGCCCACCTTGTCGGCGGCCTCACGGGTAAAGACGGCGACCTCTTCGGCGGACATGCCGTCCACGTGGGACTCGAACTTGTTGTTCTCAGTATCGGAGGTCAGCAGCTTGACCCACTCGCCGCTGCCATCGAAAGCGCCGTCCTCCGGCAGGACACCAGAGCCGTCGATTTCCTTCTCCGGGGAGTTGCCCTCCATCTTGGCCACGTACAAGGTGCCGTGGTCCAGGATGGTCATGTTGTGCTCGAGATCGCCTTCCTTGTACTTCTTGGTGGAGACGAACTTGTAGACGTACTCGAAGCGGGAGTCATCGCCGGAGTAGCACACCACGGTGCCATCCTTGGTGATGTGGATGTTGCCGGCCTCGTGCTTGAAGCGGCCCACTGCGGTGTGCTTGATCGGGGTGGACTTCGGGTCCAGCGGGTTGATCTCCACGAGCCAGCCAAAGCGGTTCGGCTCGTTCGGCTCCTTGGTCACATCAAAGCGGTCATCGTACTTTTCCCACTTACGGTCGGACGGGCCCTCCTCGATGCCGAAGCGCTTCAAGGACTCAGCAGCCTTCTGATCCTTGATGTCGCCGCCGGCGAAGTATTGATCAAAGTTCTCTTCGCCGGAGAGCATGGTGTTCCACGGGGTCACGCCGCCGGAGCAGTTGTTGAGGGTACCCAGGACCTTCTCACCCTTCGGGTCGGCGGAGGTCTTCACCAGGTCAGTGCCCTTAGCTGGGCCCACCAGGGTGAACGGGGTGGTGGCGGTGATGCGGCGGTTGAGCGGGCCGAACTCACGCTTGAGCTCGCCGGAGCCCTTGACCTTGGACACCTCGAGGATAGTGTGGCCGTGACCGGCCCAGCCGATCTTCACCTGTTCCTCGGTGGGGTTCTCCGGATCGTAGTCCGGGAACATCATCGGCTCGGTGGTGTACTCGTGCGAGCACATGTAGATCATGCGGTTCTTGTCATCCGGGTGCTCGATGAGGCCGGCGAAGTCATTGTTGAAGCCGAACTGCTTCTCCGCCGCTTCGGCGGTCTGGTTGTTGACGTCGAATTCCGGAGCGCCCTCGATGACCGGGTCACCCCAGGCAATCAGGACGGACTGCTCGTAGCCCTTGGGGATGACGACCTCATCCTTGGTATTGGCCTCAACGGCTTCAAAGTGCATGCCCTCGGCGGAGGTGAGCTCGATGTCAGAGCCCTTTACCTCGCTGGTCTTGTTGGAGGATCCGCCAGCCGCAGACCCGTTGTCATCCGGAGCAGCGCATGCAGCCAGCGCAGAGGAACCACCAACGGCGACGACAGCCAAGCCACCGGCGCGCAGGGCGGTACGGCGGGAGAACTGGTCGCCGAAGTAAGGGTTGTCGGAGGTGTTCTCGCATTCGCCGAAACAGGCATTACCGCACTTGTAGGTGCAGGTAAGAGAAGAACGAGAAGAGGTAAACATGTTAGCCAAGAGATTGCGGCCGTTGAGTGCCATGAAAGTGATGCTCCAAAAATCGAAAATCGTTGGTTGCGCAAGGGGATGTCGCAACGGACGTCATGAGTTAATACGGTTGAGATGACCGCATGGTTGATGCTGTCTAACCACCAGATGAACTCTCTGTGAACCGGGATCGCGCCAGCGTATGGGGATCGACTACCCTAGACAACCGTGAGCGAGAAGAAGAATACTGAAGTTACTGACGTCCCCGAGCAGCTGCGCATTCGCCGCGAGAAGCGCGCCCGACTGTTGGAGTCCGGCACTGATCCTTATCCGGTGACCGTAGACCGCACGATCTCCCTGCGGGATCTTCGCCAGCAGTTCCAGGTGGTGGCCGAAGGCGAGGAGCCGGCCGCGGAAGAGGGCGTCACCTACCTCAGCGCTGGTGAGGAGACTGACGTTGAGGTGGCCATCGCCGGCCGTCTCATTTTCATGCGCAATACCGGCAAGCTGTGCTTCGCCACCCTGCAGGATGGCGACGGTACCCAGGTGCAGGCCATGCTGTCCCTTGCAGAGGTAGGGGAGGAGCGCCTAGCCGCGTGGAAGTCCGACGTTGACTTGGGTGATTTCATCTCCGTGCGCGGCCGAGTAATTGCCTCGCGCCGCGGCGAGCTCTCCGTCATGGCTAGCGAATGGACCATGGCGGCGAAGTCCTTGCGCCCGCTTCCGGTGTCCTTCGCTGACATGAATGAGGAAACCCGCGTGCGCCAGCGCTACAACGACCTCATCGTGCGCGAGGAAGCCCGCAAGAATGCCATGACCCGCGTCAAGGTCATGCGTGCACTGCGCAACTACCTGGAGGATGAGGGCTTCGTAGAGATCGAAACCCCGATGCTGCAGACCCTCCACGGCGGTGCAGCAGCCCGCCCGTTCGTAACGCACTCCAATGCTTTGGACATTGACCTGTACCTGCGCATCGCGCCGGAGCTCTTCCTTAAGCGCGCCGTCGTCGGCGGCATCGATCGCGTCTTTGAGATCAACCGCAACTTCCGCAACGAGGGCGTCGACCGCTCCCACTCCCCGGAATTCGCCATGCTGGAGACCTACGCCGCGTGGGGCGACTACAACGATTGCGCCCGTACCACCCGCGAGTCCATCCAGTCGGTGGCACGTGCGGTCTTCGGTTCCACCACCGTTACTCTGGCGGATGGCACCGAGTATGACTTCGGTGGTGAAGAGTGGCCGGAGATTGAAATGTATCCCTCCCTCAACGAGGCTCTGCAACGCAAGTTCCCGGGCCAGCCGGAGGTCACCATCGACTCCACCGTCGAGGAGCTGAAGGCGCTTGCCGACGTCATCGGGCTCGACGTCCCGAAGGACGGTGGCTGGGGCCACGGCAAACTGGTGGAAGAGATCTGGGAGGTGCTCTGCGAGGACCAGCTCGAGGGCCCGATCTTTGTGAAGAACTTCCCGGTCGAGACCTCTCCGCTGACCCGCCAGCACCGCTCCCTGCCGGGTGTGACCGAGAAGTGGGATCTCTACGTGCGCGGCTTCGAGCTGGCTACCGGATACTCGGAGCTGGTGGATCCCGTTATCCAGCGCGAGCGCTTTGAGGATCAGGCGCGCTTGGCCGCCGGCGGTGATGAGGAAGCCATGGTCTTGGACGAGGACTTCCTCGCCGCCATGGAGCAGGGAATGCCTCCGACAGCCGGCACGGGCATGGGCATCGACCGCCTGCTCATGGCCCTGACTGGCCTGGGTATCCGTGAGACCGTGCTCTTCCCGATTGTGAAGCCGGAGAAGTAGGCCCGAGGCCAACTCGCACAGAGCTCACCCCGCGGCACATTCCGCGCGCAACGCACAAGCCACCAGCCCCACAGCTGAAGGCTTGTGCGTTGTTGTTTTGCAGCCTCCAGTTTGTCGCCGCAGCGCACATCACTCAGCGAGAAGCCTGCCTGCGTGGAAAATACAAAGCATGAAAAAGCTACTCTCTCTTCTCACACTGCCGCTTGTAACGGCTGGCTTGGTTGCGTGTTCTTCTGATGAAGGAACCGAGGAAACCCATCGATTCGAAGTTGTGGAGTCCTCCGGTTCTCAAAGCAGTGCGCAAAGCTCTGAAAGCGCCGAAGAAAGCGATTCCACAGATCGCGAGCCGGAGTTTGGCTCTCAATCTTCCGGACTCAAAGAGCGCGATGCCGAGGACTTCCGCGCCACTGGGTTCAGGTATGAGACCACGGTTGCTTGGGGAGTGAGGAGCCCAGACGGCAGGGTGTCGTGTTCTCTGACTGAGGGCTCTAAAGGGCCTTGGTGCAGCGTTGGCTTTGAGAACCCGCCTATCCTGCCTGACCCCGAGAACCCGCAATGGGAAGCGAACATGGTTTCCTTCAAAGATGGCGCAGGCTTCTTCCCCAACGGCGTGGTGGATGCCGGCGACCAGGTTCCATCGCAGCAGCTGGGGGAAGGCGAGAAGGTCGAAATAGACGGTGTGGTTTTTGAAGCCCCCAGCGCAGATGAATTCACCGTTCAGGCCCAAGGGCACCAGTTCACCGTGAAATACGGCGGCCAGTTTTCGGCGGATACCTATCCTTTTAAACCGGACTCCAATGGCTATGCGCCCGTGGGTACCGTCTGCGGCGAGGCTGACACCAATTTTGGCCGTCAGAAAGTCTTTGTGCAGACAGACGGGACGAATTGCACGACTGCAATGGACATCGTGGACAAGTACTTCAACTACGAGTGGGACATCAAAGAAATGAACTCTCGCGGAATTTTGGAGCTTGACGGCTGGAAGTGTTCCTACCGAGAACCGGAGTACATTGACATGCCGGATCCGGATGCACGCCGTCTGCACTGCGGTGATTTGTCCGGTAATGGTCGGGTCATTCTTCTCGACGCTGTACACCCAGATGTTCCGAAATACACATATAACTACTAGCGCAGCACTAATTCGTGGGACGATGATTGTTATGAAGAAGCTTCTCTCTATCCTTTCTGCCTCCCTCATGGCCTGCGCCGTGGCTTCGTGTTCTTCCACGAGCGAACCGGCGGGCGATGAGCCACAGTTTCAACAGAACTCAGCCAGCTCCACTAGCTCTGAGTCTGCCTCCAGTAGCTCTACTGAGGCCGCGGCGTCGAGCAGCGCCAAGCCCGATAAAGACAAACCCGGCGGATTGAAGGAACGCGATCCGAAGGACTTTAAGGCCGGCGGTGATCGGGCGAGTATTCCGAACCCCATCCCGGCCGTCAAGAGCCCTGATGGGCGCGTCCTCTGCCTCATTCACGAAGAGACTGACGGCCCAAACTGCAAGGTGGAGTTTGCTGATCCGCCAATCTATCCGGGGCCAGTCATGCAAAGCTGGAGGTCAAACGCGGTGAGCTACCGCAGTGACCGTGGCTTCTTCCCTGTGTGGGCCATCGAGTTCTATAGGCCCACCGAGGTTGAAACGCTCAACGAGGGCGAGACCGTGAGCTTTGACGGTGGAACCTTTGAGGCGCACAGCGGCAATGAGTTCGTGGTCAAGTCGAACGGGCACCACTTCACCGTCAAGGATGATGGACAGTACTACTCCGATACCTTCCCGGCGAAACCGGACGCGGATGGCATTGCCAACACCGGTGCGGTGTGTGGTGAGAGCGGCACGCGTGGTGAAGACACCGGTTTGGTCTACGTGCAAGAGGACGGCACGAATTGCAATGACGCCATGGAATTGTTGGATGAATACGCCAACCATGATTGGCAGGCTGGCGAGGGCGGAAGCCGTGGCCACCTCGAGACTGACCTAGGACACTGTGCATACGGTGCGCCGAAACTGTGGGAGGATACCCCAGAAAACCGGCTGCTGGGCTGCAGCCTGGATAGCGGTGGCAGCGTCGTGGTCATCACGTCCCGCAACATGGAAACGATTCCTTAAAACCCCACCACCTGCCGGGGAGCGAGGAAACCTCGCTGCCCTGGCTCATGTGGCATCCCCGGCTAGCTTGCGAGTACTCTAAACTCCTTGCGCGCTGACATCGGAAGCGTTGGCGCGAGTATCCCCAGAGCAGAGAAAAGAAAGGTGTGGCTGGCCGCATGTCCGCTGAGATTCCCTCCAAGGTAGTCATCAACCTCAGCATCCTGGTGCTGGGAGCGATGGTCATGATTCTCAACGAGACCTCGCTGTCCGTCGCACTACCAGCCATCATGGCGGACTATGGCATCCCCGCCACGAGCGCACAGTGGTTGTTGACGGGATTCATGCTCACCATGGCCGTCGTCATTCCGACCACCGGTTACCTGCTGGAGAGGCTCACCACGCGCCAGATTTTCTTCGCCTCTGCCGGGTTCTTCCTGGCAGGCACCGTGGTGGCGGCCCTTGCGCCGAGCTTCGTCGCTCTGCTCCTCGGGCGCGTCCTGCAAGCAGGCGGGACTGCGTTGATGATCCCCACTCTCATGACCGTGGCCATGACTCTGGTCCCACCGCAGCGCCGCGGCACGGTGATGGGCATTATTTCTGTGGTTATTTCCGTCGCCCCGGCGCTGGGCCCCACGGTCGGCGGGGCAATCCTCAACCGCTTCACCTGGCACGTCATTTTTTGGGCCATGGTGCCGCTCATCGCTCTCATCCTGGTGGCTGGTCTCTGGCGCCTGAGTGATGTGGGTGAGAACCGCGATACCCCACTCGACGGTCCCTCCGTACTTCTTTCTGCTTGTGCATTTGGCGGTCTGATCTATGGTTTGTCTTCGATTGAAAAGATGCTGCAGGGTGGCGCCTGGGTAGACATCGCCGTCACCGTGGTGGGCGTCATCGCGCTCATCGTCTTCATCCGCCGGCAGCGGCGTCTGGCGCTCGAGGATCGTGCACTAATGGATATGCGCCCCTTCCGCGTTCGCAACTTCACGCTCGCGGTGCTCATCCTGGTATTGTCCTTCGGCCTGATGCTGGGAATGGTTACGGTCTTGCCCATCTACCTGCAGACCACCCTGGGCGTCACCGCCTTTGCCACGGGTTTGGCGGTGATGCCGGGTGGAATTCTCCAAGCATTTCTTTCCCCGATTGTGGGCCGACTCTTCGATTCCTATGGCCCGCGCCCGCTCATGATTCCGGGCTCGCTGTTTATGGTGGCCAGCCTGTGGCTCTTGGCCACCTTGGGCGAGAACTCAGCCGTGTGGATGGTTGTGGGCATGCACGTTCTCTTCTCCTTCGGCATGTGCCTGATGATGACGCCGTTGATGACAACAGCGCTGTCCTCGCTTCCGGAGAAGCTGTATTCGCACGGGTCGGCCATCATGAACACCTTCCAGCAACTGGCGGGTGCGATGGGAACGGCCTTCCTCGTTGTCTTCCTCACGCGCGGCACCCAGGCCGGTGTCGCGGCGGGGATGGGACCAGCCGCAGCGACGGCACAGGGAACGCACTGGGCTTTCCTCTTCGCTGGCGTGGCCGGCACCGCCATTGCGGTGATTGCGCCGCTGCTCAAGCGCGTGAATTAGCACAGCGGCATGTTCAGGCGAAGCTCCTCTGCATCCTCGCCCCACACGAGAACGGCGTCGGTCGAGTCCTCGGCGCCCATGTAGAACACCGGCTCGGTGTCGGAAACGTCGTAGCTGCGCACGGTGCACTGTCCGTTGGACAGTTCCTGTGCATCCTGCGTCGGGGCGGCTGCATCGCGCTTGGCGACGTCCCCGTACCGCGCCACGGAGTAGCCCACACCGTCACCAACGCAGGTGATTTTCGCGTCCTGACCATCTTCCGGTTCGCGGGCATCGCAGGTGGCACCGCTGAAGCCTTCCCCGCCGGGACGGGAGCTGATGAGTCCCGGGTGGTCGTCGACAAGCGCCTGCTCCGCCTCGGACCACGCCGGCCGCCCCAAGAAGAACCACAGTAGGCCGCCGATCAGAGCTAAGAGGAGAAGCCCCACGCCGAGCCCGGCGAAGACTTTCTTCTTCGAGGTCGACTTGCGCTTGGTGGAGCCTTTCGCGGGAGCGGGAGCTGCGACCTGCGGTTGGGGCTGCGTTCCCCACCCCTCCTGCGGGGCGGGGGAGTAAGGCTGTTCTGGCTGCCACTGCGGTGTGCCCGTTGCGGCGGTGTTCGTGCCACTGGTATTCGCGCCAGCCGTGTTCGTGCTGGTCGTGCCCGCGCTACGCAGCGAATCAACGACGGCAGCAGCCGAGGGATAGGCGGCAGCTGCGCGGAAGGAAGGGCAGGCGGCGGCGACGATGCGCGCGAGGCGGTCGATTGCTTCTTTCGCTGTTGCGTTGGGAGCTTCGTTAGTTGAGGCTGGTCCGACCGCAGCGAAGAAGGCATTCGAGCGGTTATCGGTCAGGATGATGCGACGCGGATTGAGCGCGCGGATGGCGTAGTTGGCGCGGCCCTTGTTGAGCAGAAAATCGGTGGCGTCTGCCAATGGAGCAAAGACGGCGAGGGCTTCCTCCCGGGACAGGTGGTGCGCGCCAACGCCGGAGGAGGTGAAGTTAGAAAGCTGCTCGCCCGGCAGACTGCGGCGCACAAAGAATTCCTGACCGCTGTTCATCGTGCCTGTGCCCACGATGGGTGCGATGGCGCTGTGCTGTAGCTGCCCCATAATGCCGGACTGGCGGAGTACGCCGCGGTGCTCCGGGGCGTAGATTTCCACGAGCATCTCATCGTGTGAGGGATCTTCTACGAGGAAGAGCGTGGAGTCGGCTCCTTGGTCCAAGACTGCCTTTTGGCGCAGCTGGTGCTGGGTGGTGAAAAATTCTGGGAGCATAGACACGGTGAGGGGAAATCCTTCGCGGAGAGTCGACGATGAGATTTATAGAATCCTCTTCATTCTAAGGGGATGAAGCCTCCATGGCAGGCTGGTGCGTGATGCGGGCTTTCTACTGCCTGTTCGCTACCGGCGTACAGTGCCGTTGCCTGCGGAAACGGGGATTTAGGGGAAGTGGGGAGAAAAATCGTGAATGGAGTGTCCGCCCCGCGCGTTAGAGTGGATGACACATTTAAAGCGAAAGGTAAGAGGTAATGTTCGAGAGGTTTACTGACCGTGCTCGCCGCGTCATCGTTTTGGCGCAGGAGGAAGCACGCATGCTCAACCACAATTACATCGGCACCGAGCACATCCTCCTGGGGCTTATCCATGAAGGTGAAGGTGTAGCAGCCAAGGCCTTGGAGTCCATGGGCATCTCGCTGGAGGATGTCCGCCGTGAGGTGGAAGAGATCATTGGTCAAGGTTCTCAGCCGCACACAGGCCACATCCCATTTACCCCGCGCGCCAAGAAGGTCCTCGAGCTCTCGCTGCGTGAGGGCCTCCAGATGGGGCACAAATACATTGGCACCGAGTTCCTGCTCCTCGGCCTCATCCGTGAGGGTGATGGTGTGGCTGCGCAGGTGCTGACCAAGTTGGGTGCTGACTTGCCGCGCGTTCGCCAGCAGGTTATCCAGCTGCTCTCCGGATATGAGGGCAACGAGGGCGAAGGCAACCAGTCCCAGGGCGGTGCCGGCCCGGTTGGCGCTGGTGCTGGCGCTGGCCAGGGCGGCCGTGGCGGCTCGGGCGGCTCCGGTGAGCGTTCCAACTCTCTGGTGCTGGACCAGTTCGGCCGCAACCTCACCCAGGCTGCGCGCGATGGCAAGCTGGACCCAGTGGTGGGCCGCGATTCCGAGATCGAGCGCATTATGCAGGTGCTGTCCCGCCGCACGAAGAATAACCCGGTGCTCATCGGTGAGCCCGGCGTGGGTAAAACCGCCGTGGTCGAAGGCTTGGCTCTCGATATCGTCAACGGCAAGGTCCCGGAGACCCTCAAGGATAAGCAGCTCTACTCGCTGGACCTGGGCTCCCTGGTGGCCGGTTCGCGCTACCGCGGTGACTTTGAGGAACGCCTGAAGAAGGTGCTCAAGGAGATTAACCAGCGCGGTGACATCATCCTCTTCATCGATGAGATCCACACCTTGGTCGGCGCCGGTGCCGCCGAGGGCGCTATCGACGCCGCGTCGCTGCTGAAGCCGAAGCTGGCCCGTGGCGAGCTGCAGACCATCGGTGCCACCACGCTGGATGAGTACCGCAAGCACATTGAGAAGGACGCCGCTCTCGAGCGCCGCTTCCAGCCGGTCAAGGTGGAAGAGCCTTCTCTCGATGACACCATCCTCATCCTCAAAGGCCTGCGCGATAAGTACGAGGCACACCACCGTGTCTCCTATACCGACGAGGCACTGAAGGCGGCGGCCTCCCTGTCTGACCGCTACATCAACGACCGCTTCCTGCCGGATAAGGCCGTGGACCTCCTCGATGAGGCCGGTGCCCGCATGCGTATCAAGCGCATGACCGCTCCGGAGGGCCTGCGCGAGGTCGATGACCGCATCGCTGAGGTCCGCAAGGAGAAGGAAGCTGCGATCGACGCCCAGGACTTTGAGAAGGCCGCTGGCTTGCGCGATAAGGAGCGCAAGCTGGGTGAAGAGCGCGCGGAGAAGGAAAAGCAGTGGCGTTCCGGTGACCTAGAGGAGATCGCTGAGGTCGGTGAGGAACAGATCGCAGAGGTCCTGGCTCACTGGACTGGCATTCCGGTTCTCAAGCTCACGGAGAAGGAATCCAACCGCCTCCTCAACATGGAGGAGGAGCTGCACAAGCGCATCATTGGCCAGGACGAAGCCGTCAAGGCTGTGTCCCGCGCCATTCGCCGCACCCGTGCTGGTCTGAAGGATCCGCGCCGTCCTTCCGGTTCCTTCATCTTCGCCGGCCCGTCCGGTGTGGGTAAGACGGAGTTGTCGAAGTCCTTGGCTAACTTCCTCTTCGGTTCGGATGATGACCTTATCCAGATCGATATGGGTGAGTTCCACGACCGCTTCACCGCCTCCCGTCTCTTCGGTGCTCCTCCGGGATACGTCGGCTACGAGGAAGGCGGCCAGCTGACGGAGAAGGTCCGCCGTAAGCCGTTCTCCGTGGTCCTCTTCGACGAGATCGAGAAGGCCCACAAGGAGATCTACAACACCTTGCTGCAGGTGCTGGAGGACGGCCGCCTGACCGATGGCCAGGGCCGCATCGTGGACTTCAAGAATACGGTGCTCATCTTCACCTCCAACCTGGGCACCCAGGACATCTCGAAGGCCGTGGGCTTGGGCTTCACCGGCTCCTCGGAGAATGATTCGGATGCGCAGTATGAGCGCATGAAGAACAAGGTCAACGACGAGCTGAAGAAGCACTTCCGCCCTGAGTTCCTCAACCGTATCGATGAGATTGTGGTCTTCCACCAGCTCACCCAGGAGCAGATCGTCGAGATGGTGGAGCTGCTCATCGGACGCGTCGAGAAGCAGCTTTCCGAGCGTGACATGGGCATCGAGCTCACCCAGAAGGCCAAGGATCTTCTTGCCAAGCGTGGCTTCGATCCGGTCTTGGGCGCTCGCCCGTTGCGCCGCACCATCCAGCGCGAGATTGAGGACCAGCTCTCCGAGAAGATCCTCTTCGGTGAAATTGGCGCCGGTGAGATCATCACCGTGGATGTTGAAGGCTGGGATGGTGAGTCCAAGGACAACTCTTCCGCAACCTTTACCTTCACCCCGCGTCCGCGCCCGCTGCCGGAGGACACCTTCGACAAGGAGCTCGAGGAAACCGCCGTGCGCGAGGCCGATGAGGAACTAGCCACCGAGATCGATGAGGGATCCCACGGTCCGAATTCCGATGGTCCTGACACCGTCACCCCGGATGTCCTCGATGAGTCTGGTAGCGACTCCGCCGAGGAATCCCACAACAACGATGGTGATGACGGCAATCCGCCGCCGGCTGGTGCCGGTGCTGGCCAGCCGCTCTAAGCGCTGACTTGGGCCCCGCGCTGGGCCTATAAGGATTAGCCCCGAACCGCATGCGAGTGACACTCCGTGCGGTTCGGGGCTTTCTTTGCGTGACCGGTGGGCGGGACGGCCCGGTGGGCGGCGTGCCCACAACTAGAACAGAATCAGCACACTGTCTCGTGGGATTCGTGTTCTGGGGGCTCGATTTGGATGGTGGAGTGCTCGATGCCATGTTCGCGCAGAACGTGCTGGGCGGCATCTAACAGCGGACCGGTGTCGACGGTGCCGTCGCGCACGATGTGCACGGTCGTGAGAACGTTGACTCCGTCCAGGCTCCACAGGTGCAGGTCATGGATGTCGGCAACGCCTTCGACCCGACGCAGCACGGGTTCGATCACGCTGGCGTCGAAGCCCGCCGGAACCTGCTCGAGCAGAACGCTTGCCGACAACCGCATGAGCTGCCACGCGCGTGGGAGCACCATCGCCGCGATGACTAAAGAGGCGATCACGTCCGCCGCCACAAATCCCGTGGTCAGCACCACGATGCCCGCTACGATCACCGCGACCGAGCCGAGCAAGTCCACCAGTACGTGTAAGAACGCGCCTTCCACGTTGATCGAGGACTCGCGGTGCCGGTGCAGCACCCACGCCGAGAGCGCATTGGCTACCAGGCCGATCACCGCGATGATCAGCATCGCCTTGCCCTGTACCTCGGCCGGGCTCTGCAGGCGGCGCACCGCCTCGACGACAATCCACACTGAGATTGCCAGCACCATTACTGCGTTGGCTAGCGCCGCAAGTACCTCTACTCGCCGGTAGCCGTAGGTGGCCTGGGCTGATGCTTGGCGCCGCCCAACCAACACTGCGATCACCGCAATGATGAGTCCCGCGGCGTCGGAAAGCATGTGCATCGCATCCGCCATCAGTGCCATCGAGCCCGCCAACCATCCGCCGATTAGCTCCGCGAAGAAGACAATGCCGGTAATACTGAGCGCAATCAGGAGCGCGCGCAGCGGCGTGCTGGAGTGATCATGGTCGTGGTGCTCGTGTGCCATGCACTCAGCCTATCACCACCAACGCTTATTGACAATAAAATGAAAACGTATGGCGGCGGGCAAAAGTGTGCGTTCTAGCTCTACTTGGCCACGCCGAGGTCTACCAGAGCTTTCTTTGCTACTTCAGGGTCATCACTCTTGATCATGTACTCAACGATTCCCTTATCATCCGCGAGGATCTCCTGAACAGTGAAGATGGCCTCCAATCGCTGTGCCTTGAATGTGGAACCGCGCGTTGATTCTGCCGGAATCTCAGCGGCGTCCAAGACGGGCTTGCCGTCACGAACGGCGGCGGTGGCAGCAGGATCATCGGTGAAGACTACATAACCAACCTCAGGCGCCTTCGTAGTATCCACGGAACAGTTGGTGCCCTTCGCTTCTGGGGCAGGGGAGTTATCCGCGCCGTAGTAGCTGAACATCACTTCATAATCTGTGCACACTTCCACGAAGTCAGCAATCGGCTCGGGCGCATGGTCGGTAGGAGTGAGGCCGCTTTGAGCGTCGCCAGCAGTATCGCCACCGGTCTCGCCGGCGGTGTCACCGTTGGAAGCCCCGGAATCGGCAGGTGCTTCAGCGGCGGGCTGCGCAGGCGCGGCGGAATCCTCAGACTTGTCACCAAAGAGGGCATCTTTAGCTGCGACGTAACCAATCGCTACCACCACGATGACCGCGATTACTAGCGGAAGGAGCAACAGCTGCTTCTTTACACTGAGGCCTTGCTTCGGGGCATCGGTATGGGAACCTGTCGTGCCTGCGGTGGGGTTCGACGTGGAGGCGGTGCCTGATGCATTCTTCGAAGCTGCGCCTGGGTCTAGTAGTTCGCCATGCTTGATGAAATGGCGGTAGCCATTATCCGCAACTGTCTGGCCTTCTTTGATGTGTGATGTGTCTTCCGCCCCGTTAAGGTGATCGGGCGAACCCGGGTATGCAAGTCGGCTCATTATTCAGTCCACCACCGTGAATCAATATCGGAATACAGGGAGCGCATCGACTCAACGTGCTCTTCAAAGCTATTGCGATTGAGACGGTGCTTGTTTTCTTTCCACCGCTTAAAAAGCTCCTCCGAAGACACCGCGCGCGAGGCCTCCGTTCGTGCCTCCCGGCCTGCGGTCAGGGCCCACTGGGCGGCAAACTGCACGCGACGCGCGGCCTTTTCCGTGAACCCGCTCCACACTTTGTATGTGTTGTAGAGTTGAGCCACGACGGCCCAGCTATCCTGGTAGGGCAGAACTGTGACGTTGCCCAGGTTGTCAAGTTCAAGGAACTCAAAATGAGATGGATCCTTCTTATCGGCGGTCACGAGGATCCTTCGGTTGGTGACAAACGCGGCACCATCCACCCCGCTAGCTTTCGTGGCGGCGGCTTCCAGCACAATCTCGTCGACACCAAGGCCTTCTACAACGGCTGCGGCGGCAGCGTGCACAATCTCGGAATCACCAGCACGTTTAAGCGCAGCACCGAGATCTGGCCGGTCTGTCAATGCAATTTGGGGTCCTGTCATGCACACGAGACTAACAACACATCAAAAACTGTGACTGGGTGCGCTGAATTATGGTGTAGATCACCCCCAGCATAGGGGTGATGGATGGGGCACCACGGAACCGTGCCAGAAACCTCGGTACGTTGTGTGGGTATGAGCTCAACGTTCACGCCAGCAAAGTTTGATGATACTTGGATCTACCGCCTTACAAAGTTCCCGTGGCCGGAACCGGCGCCGAGCAAAGATGAGGTGCGCCGACACTCTTGGGGAATGACGTACAAGAGCAATAAGGCGTTTGCGACCCCGCTAGGGGTTGAGGCCATCAACGCAAGGGCGGCCAAGTACTACAAAACATCTCTCGAGCAAAACTGGGGGGTCACTGGTGCACAGGAAGCGTATCAGGTTATTGATGCTCTGCTCGAAGGTGGCCAGCACGTGGAAAATGACCTGGTTTTACCCCTCGCATACGCCGTGAAGAACGTCCCCGAGCGCGAGCTAGATGCGGAAGTGGAGGAAAAGGTCGAGTTCCTCAAAGACTTCTTTATTGCCCAAGGCGCGGATCCGCGCCTTGGAGAACATAAGTTCCGCTACCTCGTGAGGATGTTGCGCTCGGAGGGCTTTGCCAAAGCAGCAGCCCCGGCACTGCCCACCACTACGCGCGCATGGGACATAATCCGTGTTCACGCTGTTGGTGGCCCGGCAACGGAGCTGGGGTGGATCTCTCCAGAAGAGTTCCTTCAGATTTCGGACAAGGCCGTGGCGACCCTGCAGCGCTACTTCGTGTCGTGGGCTGACGTAGCCGCAAGTTTCTGGTGGGGCCGAATGATCTGGGCGAGTGATGGTGAGCCCGACGTCACCGCTGCGATGAAGGATCAATCGCAACGGCTCACCGAGCTGCTCGCACACAGTGATTCGCCTTGGGTGCGCGTGCCCTTGCACGACATCCAGGCCGAGGAGCCATTCTCATCCTTGGGTGGTTTGCACTAAGTCTTAGGAAGCCTGGCAGTTAGAGGGTGCGGGGACATCCTTGAAGCGATCGATCAGATAGTCCACGCCGCGCGGAACCGAGTTGATGATGCCAACGGCGTGGTTGGCCCCGGAGTGGGGAAGAACGTCGACGGGGTCGGCGGCGTCAAACTGGACGGTGCCGCCGAGTGAGCAGTAGCTACCGGCCATCGCGCGAGCTTGCTCGTAGGGGATGAGGTCATCGGTGGGGGAGTTCATGACCAGCATCGGGGCGTTGAGGGCACGCTGGCCCAGTCGTTGCTCCGCAAGCATCTGGGCGGCAGCCGGTTTGCGGCGCACAAGTTCGCCGAAGGACTCGCCCGTCTTGGTCAGCTGGCTGGTGCGGGTAAAGCCCCACGTCGCAATCGAATCACCAATGCAGGCGTGGGCGGCGCTGGCAAGGAAGTGCATGCCGCGCGGGTTCATCTCGGTGACGACCTCGTTATAAAACTCAGGGCTGCGCTCCGCATAGCCGTTGATGGCATAGCCCAACACGTGAACGATGGAGGAGCCATCGACCGCGTTCATGACCTCGAAAAGATCGGCCGGCGGGGCACCGGCGTAGGTGCCCTTGACGTTGAGCTCCGGTGCATAGGTTTCCGCGTACTCGGCTGCGGCCGCGGCCGCACCGCCTCCTTGGGAATAGCCAGCAAAACCCACGGGGGCATCGGCCGGCGCGTTCGCGTGGCGGAGGGCGGCGCGGGCGGCGTCGAGAACCGCGTGTGCTTCCTCGATGTGGTTGACATAGGTGTGGTGACCTGGTGTGCCGAGTCCAACCAGGTCGGTCGTGACCACGCGCACGCCCTGTTGCGCGGCGTATTGGTACAGCGCGTACTCGTAGTTCATATTGAGCGTGACCTGATTGGCCGGACCCAGCGCGACGTTGCCCACCGACTGCGTGGCATTGGACGGAGCGCACTGGTCGCCCGCGCCGCGGGTGCCGGGTGCGAAGATGATGGTGGGGCGCTCACCCGGGCCGCTCCAGGCAGCGGAAGGCTCGTAGATGACGCCGGTGACGGTGGTGGGGGAGCCGTCCATGAGCGTGGACTCATAGGAGATCTTCTCCGCAGTGACGCCGGAGACGCCTGCGAGGTGGTCAATCGGATGGGCGGAGGTCGGCGTGCCGGGTGTAGCCGATGCTGTGACGGGCAGCAGCGCAGAAGCCGCCAGCGTAAGGGCCGCCACGAGTGCGCGAGGAGAGATTAGATTCATGCCGTAAGGGTAATCGCTCTGTCGCCGGTGCGCAGCGACTTCGCTGCGCTGAGACGTCGCTGCGCTAAGCTAGCGCGCATGGGCATTTATTTTCGCAAGCGCAAGAAGACCGGAAAAAATAGCTGGATCAATCTCTCCGGCTCCGGTGCCTCGATGTCAACAAAGGTCGGTCCCGTGACCTTTAACTCCCGCGGCGGCATGTGGGTCAATCTTCCAGGTGGACTGAACTTCCGGGGGCGCTGGCGCTAATGACTTCTCACCCCAGCAGCGACTATGTCCGTATGGGGTACGAGGCCGACGTCGTCCTGCGCCTAGGCATGATGCTCATGGGTGCGGGAACGTCCGGCTACCGCGTGCTGCGCGGCATGAAACGTGCCGCTCGCGCGCTCGGCTTTGATCGGCTCGACGCCAACGTTGGCGTCACACAGATCACCTGTACGTTCCACCGTGGCCGCGACTTCCGCACGGTGGTGGCGCAGCAGCATTCACCGGCTGTCGATGCTTCCCGGATCGAAGCCCTAGAGGACCTGACCCACCACCGGCTGTACGCGGGCATCACGGCGGAAGAACTCACAAAGATGCTCGACGTCATCGAGGCCAACGTGGTCAAGCGGTGGAACCGCTGGCTCCTAGCTGCGGCGGCGTCCATTGCGTGCGCCTCTTTCGCGGTCCTGAACTTCTTTACGCCGCTGGCGATTCTGCTGGTGGCCCTCGCTGCCTTTTGTGGTCAGCTCACCCGCGCGGTTCTGCACAGCAAGCACGTCCACCAACTGGGGTGCATCGTGGCAGCCGGAACGGTGGCCAGTCTCGTGTACTTCTTCACCACCGAGGCCGTGGCCGCCGCCGGGGTGGCGGACCCGTCAGAGTTTTCCTCGGGCTACGTGGCCGCGGTGCTCTTCCTCATTCCCGGCTTCCCGCTGTTCTCCGCGCTCATTGACCTCGCGCGCTTCGACTTCGAGGCCGGGCTATCCCGCCTGACCTATGCGCTGACGGTGATCACCGCCGCCACCTTTACCGTGGCCCTAGTCAGCTGGACCACGGAGCTCACTCCGGAACCGGGCATCCCCGACTATGCGCCGGTGTGGTACCTCGCCGCCGCGGCGGCCAGCTTCTTGGGCATTTCCGGATTCGCGTTCCTCTTTAATTCCTCGCGCCGCATGGTGCTCGTGGCGGCCGCGGTGGGCACGGTGGCCAACCTCGTTCGCCTTATCCTTATCGGGGTCGGGGCCACAAGCTACGTCGGCGCGTTCGCCGGCGGTCTCATCGTGGGGCTTTTGGGCGCGGTGGCCTCCAAGCGCGCGCATCTACCGCGCATCACCACGACGGTGCCGGCGTCCGTCATCATGATCCCGGGAACCTCCATGTTCCGCACGGTTTATCACCTTAATGTTGGCAACATGGACCAGGCGTTGAACAACTTCGCCACTGCCTCGATGGCCGTGGCGGCCATTGGTTGCGGGCTCATCCTCGCCCGCCTGCTGACTGACCGCGATTGGACCTTCGGTCACCTCATCGATTTCTCGCACGTGCCTAGTGCGGCAGGTGAAACAGGCCCTGCTCGTTGATGTCCATTAGGCCATCCTCGATAAGCGAGGCCTGCGCCCGCGAGCGCTGCGCCGCGTCCGGCCACACCGCATCCAGGTCGGCTTGGCTCACTGGGTGGGGTGAGCCGCGGAGGACGTCGAGAAGCAGCCCGCGCACCTGCCGGTCCGTGCCGGTGAACTTCTGCACGCGCTTCTTTGCCCGCGCCGCTTCCTCCTCGCTGGGTTCCGGACAGCCCGCGAGCTGCCACGCGCACGAGGCCTTGATGGGGCAGGCGGCGCAGTCGGGGTTCTTGGCTGTGCACACCAGTGCACCGAGCTCCATGAGCGCGGCGGAAAAACGTGGCCCATTTTCTTCCGGAAGCAATGCTTCCACCTGTGCCAGCTCGCGTTTTGTGGGAGGCGGCGCGAGGAAGCGGCCCTCCTCGGCACGGGCATAGACGCGGCGCACGTTGGTATCCACCACCGGGACGTTGTAGCCAAAATGGAAGCACGCCACGGCGCGCGCGGTGTACTCACCGATCCCGGGCAACGCCAAGAGCTTGTCGACGTCCCCCGGAACCGCCCCCTCACCAATCTCCTTCGCGCACTCCCACAAGCGCAGCGCGCGGCGCGGGTAGCCCAGCTTTCCCCAAGCGCGCAGTACGTCCGCTTTGGACGCCGCCGCGAGGTCGTGTGGGGTGGGCCAGCGGCGCATCCACTCCTCCCACTGTGGGGCCACGCGTGCGACGGGGGTCTGTTGGCTCATGACCTCGCTTAAGAGCACACCCCACGCTGAGGTGCCCGGCCGGCGCCACGGTAGGGGACGCTCATGGGCATCGAACCATTCCACGACAGCTTGGGTATCCATAGGCATCTCAGTGTAGGGCGGTGGGGACTAGAGTAAGAATCATGCCTTTAGTAGATGTCCCTCAAAACCCACAGAAGGTGTGGGAAGCCCTCCAGGAAGGTAACCACCGCCTGGTGACGGGTAACCTCATCGACGTTAACCAAGACGCGAAGCTGCGCGCTGGCCTGACTCAGGGCCAGGACCCACGCGTCATCGTGCTGGCCTGCTCCGATTCCCGCGCGCCCATTGAGCACGTGTTCAACATTGGTTTCGGCGATGCCTTCGTCATCCGCACCGCCGGTCACATCCTGGACAGCGCGGTGATGGCGTCGCTGGACTATGCCCTGGAGAATCTCAAGGCCAACCTGCTCGTGGTGATGGGGCATCAGTCCTGCGGTGCGGTGGGCGCAGCCGCGGACTTCCTGGCGGGCGGCGATCTGCCGACGGGCCTGCAGCGTCCGATCATTGAGCGTGTGGCCGCTGCCTCGATGGTGGCCAAGCGTGATGGCCGCGAGGAACTCGCCGATTTTGAGCGCGAGAATACCGCGCAGACAGTCTCCCAGATCATTTCTGACGTTCCGGCTGCGCGCCAGCTTCTCGACGCCGGCACGCTCGGCATCGTCGGCCTGCGCTACCTCCTAGAGGATTCCAGCGTGGAGACCGTCGTCCTGCACGGCGTTCACTAGGCTCGCCGGCTGGCCCGGGCACTGGGCGGGACTAAGCGCATAGAAGTCGCTGCTCAAGACACGCGGCCCCGGGCTGGCCCGGGTTGGGCTCTAGTCCCCTTAAACTAAGAGCTGTGACTGAGCCATCCCGTACCCCGAAGCAGCTGCCGCGAGAGATTTACCTGCGTCGCCGCATCGCCGCGCTCGTGGCGATTCTGGTACTCGTGGTCATCCTTATTTGGGCTGCTACCGCGCTCTTTAGCGGTTCGAAGGAGGACCCGGGAGCCGAGTCGCAGCAGGCGGCGGCGTCGGGAACTCTGACTCCGTCGGAGGATGCAACCTCGGCGGTGGAGACGACGGAATCCACTGCGTCTGAGGAATCCACCGAGCCCGAGGCGGGGGAGGCGGACAAAGAAGAACCGACCTCCGAGGCAAAGCCAGCTGAGCTCACCGTTGATCCATCCAAGACAACGTGTTCCCTCCAAGACCTTAAAGTGATGGCCAAGACCAACGAGGACAGCGTCCCCGCTGGAAAGATGCCCACGTTCTACTTGGAGGTATTTAACCCGACGACGGAGGACTGCTCCATCGATCTCGATGAAGAGCAGCTGCGTTTCGAGGTCTACAAGATGGGCTCGAACGAACGCGTGTGGTCCGATACCGATTGCTATGCCTCGGTAGAAACCGGCAAGCAGACTTTCAAGTCCGGTGAGACGCGCTACTTCCAGGCGGATTGGTCCCGCAAGCGCTCCGAGCCGGGCCAGTGCACCGAGCGCGAGGAAGCCGAGCCGGGCGCTTACTTCCTGCATACTGTCATCGGGGAAAACTACTCCCCAGCGTTGCCGTTCAACTTGCTTTAAGCGCTGCAATCGCCTCGCTCAGGGTTGCGGCTTGGCGCACCTGTATGCCGCCGCCGACATCTACCTTTCCGGGCGGGACGATGGCGTAGCGGTAACCCAAGCGGGACGCTTCTGCCAAGCGGCGGTCTAGGTTCGGTACGCGGCGAACTTCGCCGGCCAAGCCCACCTCGCCGATGACCACCGTCTTCGGTGGTAGCGGCTGCTCGTGCAAGGAAGACCACGTGGCGAGCGCTACGGCAAGATCCGTCGCCGGCTCTTGAATCTTCATGCCGCCCACCGTGGCCACGTAAGCGTCCTTATCGTTGGTGCGTTCACCGGCGCGGGCCTGCAGTACGGCGAGCACCATCGGGACACGGTTGGCATCGAGCCCCGTGACCACGCGCCGCGGGTTCTTCGCCACGGGGTCGACGGTCAGCGCCTGCACCTCGGCCAGGATGGGGCGCACACCATCCATGGCGACGGTCACCGCCGAGCCGTCTGGGGTGCTGCCGCGGTGCGAGAGGAAGAGGCCGGAAGGGTCCGCCACCTCCCGGATGCCGGCGGCGGTTTGCTCAAAACAGCCCATCTCATCGGTGGCGCCGAAGCGGTTCTTGAGTCCCCGAAGCAGACGCAGGGAGGATTGGCGGTCACCTTCAAAGTTCAACACGACGTCCACGAGGTGTTCGAGCACGCGCGGGCCAGCGACGTTGCCGTCCTTGGTCACGTGTCCGACGAGGAGAATGGGGATTCCGGTGGTTTTGGCCAGCGTGGTCAGGGCTGCGGTCACCGCACGCGACTGTGCCACGCCACCGGCTACGCCCTCCACCCCGGCTGCGTGCATGGTTTGGACGGAGTCCACGATGAGGAGGCTGGGCTTGAGCTGCTCGACGTGACCAAAGACGACATCCAAATTCGATTCGGCCGCGAGGTAGAGCGTCTCGTGCAAGGCCCCGGTCCGCTCGGCTCGGGCGCGGACCTGCCCGGCGGATTCCTCGGCCGTGGCATAGAGGGCGGTGCGGCCCAGTTGCGCCCAGCGGGAGGCGACCTCCAATAACAAAGTGGATTTTCCGACTCCCGGCTCACCCGCCATGAGCACCACCGAACCGGGAACGATGCCGCGGCCAAGAACGCGATCGAGCTCCCCGATGCCAGTGTTGAGGGCCTTCGTGGCGGCAGCGCCCACCTTCGTAATCGGAACCGCTGGGCTCGTCGGTGTCAGGCCGGTTGGTCGGCGTCCAGACACAGCGGCCTGGGCCGCGGTGCTGCTTTCTGACGCCGCGGTTTCCTGCAACGTTCCCCATGAACCGCACTCGGGGCAGCGGCCAAGCCACTTGGGGGAGACGAAGCCGCATTCAGAGCACGTGTGGACGGGACGAACCTTTTTTGCCATGCCCATCACTCTAGTAAGTGGTGTGGACATTCACGTCGCGGGCAGGATCGCACCCTTTTCATCGCGCGCGATATGCACAGAGGCGCTACAGTGTTAGCCAGGTTACATCTTGTGTGTGCCTGCCCCCTCTTTATCCCCGTCCGATTTCTCACAACAAGAAGGTATTTCCATGAAGATTCGTCGTACCCTCGTCGCCGCTGGCGCTGCTGCCGCCGTCGCCCTCGCTGGCACCCCGGCTGCTTCTGCCGCACAAGCTCCCGAGCCGCTGGCCACTGTTCTGACCGAGATCACCAACGTCGCTGGCTATGAGGCTCAGAACCTCATCCTCGTACCGGCGGCGCTGTCCTCCTTGGGCTTCCTGTCGAACCTGCTGTCCTAGTCCAGTTCACTTACCCCCACACCTCACTATTCAAGGAGACCCCATGAAGATTCGTCGTACCCTCGTTGCTCTGACCGCTGCTACCTCCCTGGCTGTAGCTGGCGCCCCGGCCGCTTCCGCCGCTACCTACCCGGAACCGCTCAACCAGGTTATGGATGAGATGGTGAAGTACGGCGGCCCGCAGGCGCCGAACCTTCTTCTCATCCCGGCTGCCCTGTCCTCTCTGGGCATTCTTAACTCTCTGCTTGTGATGACTACGGCATCCTCGCGAGCTTAAGAGTTTCCTGCGTTCGCTGAGGAGCGTTAAACGCACACCGCCCCAACTGCCAAAGTTGAAGCCCGTGATTCGAAGATCTGGGAAAACTTTGGCGGCTGGGGCGGTTCTCTATGAAGAAAAGGCTTACTTGTTCTCGGCGTAGCCCTCGGTGGACTGCGGGTCGCGGTCAAAGTCACCGGACTGCAGCGGGGAGGCAGACACGGTGGCGTCAACCTCGATGGTGCCGGTGTTGAAAGTGAAGGTCACCGGGCGGGAGCCGCCGAAGGCGAAGCCGTCGTTCTCCAGGGTGGTGGCTACGTAGGTGATGTTCTTGTCCTTGCCGTCCTTCGGGAGACGGTCCAGGTTCGTCTGGGAATCAGCGTAGAGGGCGTGATCGCGAGGAAGCGGCTCTGCGCCTTCCAGTGGTACGTCCTGGCCGTCGACGCTCACGGACTCGAGGACGACGTCGTCGACCTTGTAGCCCTGGTTGACGGCCACGAACTTCAGGGAGGTCTCACCGGTGTCCGGTTCAACCTGAATGGTGACGTCACGCACGGCCACCTTGCCATCTTCGGTGCTTGCGGATGCGCCGTCGACAGCAATGACCTTTTCCGCGGTCTGTGCAACATGACCGGCCGAGCAGGACGCCAAGGCCAGCGCGGAGAGGGCGGTAACTGACATGATGGCACCGCAGCGAGCGGCGGACTTCAGGGACTGCACTGTGAGTGTCCTCCATTGAATTGCGATCACAAAGCTTATCAACGCTTTAGCCTAGTACCTCCGCAGTAAAAGCACACAGTTTCCGACAAACCTCTTGGGTAAACCGGGGGTAGCCGCGCTTTATGTTGGCCGTCATCGTGGTGTAAAGCGAGCTGCTCTACGGGCTTGGGTGGGGGAGCAGTGCCGGAAAACTGCGTGCTAGAGTAGATACCCTGTATATGCGGCCCACTGAGAGTACGCCGAGAGCGCACGATGGGCACCGTCTCAAAGGCTTCATAAGGAGTGGCAATGGAATTTAAGGTCGGAGAGGTCGTCGTCTACCCCCACCACGGCGCCGCCAAGATTACGGCGATTGAAAAGCGCGAGATGGGCGGCGAGGAGCTCGAGTATCTCGTCCTCCAGATCAACCAGTCCGACCTCGTGGTTCGTGTGCCCTCCAAGAACGTTGAGATGGTGGGCGTGCGTGATGTTGTGGGCAAGGAAGGCCTCGAGAAGGTCTTCTCCGTTTTGCGCGAAGAAGACGTGGAGGAGGCCGGCAACTGGTCCCGCCGCTATAAGGCCAACCAGGAGCGCCTTGCATCCGGCGATATCAACAAGGTGGCAGAAGTCGTGCGTGACTTGTGGCGCCGCGATCAGGACCGCGGCCTGTCCGCCGGTGAGAAGCGCATGCTTGCCAAGGCCCGCCAGATTCTGGTCGGTGAGCTTTCCCTGGCTAAGCCGGTCGATGACAAGAAGGCGGACACCATGATGGAGGAAATCAACGCCACCATCGAGCGCCACCGCGCCGCCGGCTTGGTCGAGGACAAGTCCATCACCACCGACATTGACAATGACGTCGATCTCGATGACCTCTCCTTCGACGACGAAGACTAATACCCGCCGCGTGATCGCCCTCGTCGCGGCGGCCGGTCAGGGAACGCGCCTTGGCGCTGATATTCCTAAGGCCTACGTGGAGCTGCGCGGAAGTACCCTGCTTGAGCGCTCCGTGAAGGCCATGATTACCTCGGAATTTGTCGATGAAGTCATCGTTCTCGTCAGCCCCGCCATGGAGGATTATGCCGCCAGCATCCTCGACCGCATCGATTCTGATATGCCCGTACGCATCGTCCACGGCGGGGGTGAGCGCGCCGATTCCGTCTGGGCGGGCCTGCAAGCCATCCCAGATGAGGATGCCGTGGTGCTGATCCACGACGCCGCCCGGGCGTTGACGCCGCCGGGGATGATCGCGCGCGTCGCCAAGCGCGTGCTCGACGGGGCCACCGCAGTTATCCCGGTCCTTCCCGTGGCGGATACCATCAAAGAAGTCGAGGGGACCACGGTGCTGTCTACTCCGGATCGCTCCCGCCTGCGCGCCGTGCAGACGCCGCAGGGTTTTAACCTGGCCGCGCTGCGCCGCGCCAACCTAGACTATTGGGCGCAGGACCCTGACTTTGTCGCCACGGATGACGCCAGCCTGATGGAATGGCACGGCGAGCGCGTGGAGACCGTGCAGGGAGATACCTTCGCGTTTAAAATCACCACTCCCATCGACCTCGTCCTGGCGAAAGCCGTGACGGATGAGGCCGAACCGACCATCTTCGAGGTGCCTAGTGACTAACCCCATCATCCCGCGCGTGGGAATCGCCACCGATGCCCACCAGATCGAGCCCGGAAAACCCTGCTGGATCGCCGGCCTCCTCTTTGAGGACGTGGATGGCTGCGAGGGCCACTCCGATGGTGACGTGGTGAGCCACGCGCTTGTCGACGCCTTGCTCTCCGCCTCCAACCTCGGCGACCTCGGCTCCTTCGTTGGCGTGGGCCGGCCAGAGTACGACGGAGTCTCCGGAGCACAGTTGTTGCGCGAGTGCCGCGAGCTGCTGAAAAAGGAAGGCTTCATCATCGGCAACGCCGCTGCGCAACTGGTTGGCCAGAGCCCCAAGATGGGCCCGCGGCGGAAGGAAGCCGAGGCCGTTCTGAGCGACATCCTCGGCGCCCCAGTGTCCGTCTCTGCGACGACGACGGATCACCTTGGCTTCACCGGCCGCAAGGAGGGCCGCGCTGCCGTGGCCACGGCCGTAGTCTGGCGCGCTCCCAATTCCTAACGTAAAGTCATCAGAAAAGGAGGACGCTGTGGCTTTGACAATGCGAATTACCAATACCGAGGCACTTCGTGCTCGGCACGACGAACTCCTGCACGCCTTGGAAGCTGTGGTAGGGGAAAACCTTAGCTCTGAAGATTTGCGGATGCTTGCAGAGTCCGGTCGCTTTTCGAAAACAGAGCGCGCTCTATACGACGAGCTCCGACGCGTCGAGCTTTTGCTTGAACGTTAACGGTGGTCTGTATGGGGGAATGGGGCAACGTCTGACAATGGAATTCTTTAATTGGGTGCATGCCGTGCACCTGAAAGTGTTGCCCCTCAACGAAGAGTCCGATATTCGGGTGTGGACGGACCTCAATCCAGATGATGGCTCTGCACTATTGGAATTGCATGCCCCGTTGGTTTATGGGGTAGGAAGCGATAGCAGCCATAGTGTTTCCTACAGTGACCTTTTCGAATCTGTGGTTCGCTTTCACACGGCCGTTTCACCTGATGAATTGTCCCTCAGCATAAAGTCGAGCAAGTTTGAGCTACGGGTCGGGACCGCTCCTGGGGTTCGTTTCGAGTATGAACGAGACAATCGTGTCGCTCCGACGGCCCATATTCATCATTCAGGGGTGGCTGGCCTGTTGAGCCCAGCGCTGATGAAAAACTTTTCCGGAGTGAAGAATCGACGGAAGAAGGGAAAGATTGAGGACATACATTTTCCAGTAGGCGGCAGACGATTTCGGGTGTCTCTGGAGGATTATTTCTTCTTCCTTTTCGCGGAGTGCGGTTTTCGATCAAGACCTGGATGGAAAAGCTACCTCGGCAAAAGTCGGGAGAAATGGCTCGACGAACAGTTGCGCGGAGCGGTAGCTGATAATCCTGAACGAGCTGCGAAGGCCTTGCGGCAGATGGGATACGCCGTTGAATGGACAGGCACTGCGCCCGATTCTGATACATGCGACCATCGGCCGTGGTGAATTCCTACCTGGGGGTCAATTAGACTAGGCCAGGTGAGTACTTTGCGCATTTTTGATACCGCCACCCGCAGCCAACGTGAGTTCGAGCCGGTTCGTCCCGGCCACGCGTCGATCTACCTGTGCGGTGCTACCCCGCAGTCCCAGCCGCACATTGGCCACCTGCGCTCCGGCGTCGCCTTCGACATCCTGCGCCGCTGGCTTAGCGCGCAAGGCTATGACGTGGCACTCGTGCGCAACGTCACCGATATCGATGACAAGATCCTCACCAAGGCTGCTGAGAATAACCGCCCCTGGTGGGAGTGGGTCTCCACCTACGAGCGCGAGTTCACCAAGGCCTACAACACCCTGGGCGTTCTGCCCCCTTCGGTGGAGCCGCGCGCGACGGGCTTTGTCACCCAGATGGTGGAGTACATGCAGCGGCTTATCGACGCCGGCTTCGCCTACGCCGTGCCTAGCGGCACGGCGGGGGGAGAGGACGAATCCGGTTCCGTTTACTTCGACGTCGCGGCGTGGAATGCCACGGAAGGCTCGGACTACGGCTCGCTGTCCGGCAACCGTGTCGAGGAGATGGAACAGGGCGAAACAGACAACGCTGGCAAGCGCAGCCCGCAGGACTTCGCGCTGTGGAAGGCTGCAAAGCCGGGGGAGCCGTCCTGGCCCACCCCTTGGGGTCGTGGCCGTCCGGGCTGGCACCTGGAGTGCTCTGCCATGTCCACTTACTACTTGGGCAGCGAGTTCGATATCCACTGCGGCGGCTTGGACCTGCAGTTCCCGCACCACGAAAATGAGATCGCGCAGTCCCATGCGGCGGGGGATAAGTTCGCCAACTACTGGATGCATAACCACTGGGTCACCATGGCCGGTGAGAAGATGTCGAAGTCCTTGGGCAACGTCCTCTCCATTGCCAACATGCTGGAGATCGTCCGCCCGGTGGAGCTGCGCTACTACCTGGGCTCCGCGCACTACCGCTCGGTGCTCGAATACTCCGAGGAGGCGCTGACCGAAGCTGCGGCTGGCTACCGCCGCATCGAGGATTTCGTAGGCAAGTTCGAGGGCGTCGAGAAGGGCGAGTGGACCCCGGCCTTCGAAGAAGCGATGAATGATGACATCGCTGTGCCGAAGGCACTGGCGGAAATCCACACCACCGTGCGCGCGGGCAATAAGGCGCTGAGCGACGGCAACCGTGAAGAGGCTGAGCACCTCGCCGGAGCCGTGCGCGCTATGGCCGCGGTTCTTGGCTTTGATCCACTGGATGAACAGTGGAAAGATAGTGGCGAAGAAAGCGGCGCTGAAGCGGCCCTGGACGTTCTCGTTCGGGCCGAATTGGAGCGTCGCACCACCGCCCGCGCAGAAAAGGACTGGGCTACTGCGGACGCCGTGCGCGACCGCCTTGCAGCCGCGGGTATTACCATCACCGACACCGCCGACGGCCCCACCTGGTCCCTGGCGGATTAACGTCCTCTGCATACGCAGAGGACACCATAAGGAGAAGATCTATGGCACGTACCCATGGCCGCGGCGGCGCAGGTATCCGCAAGACGAATAAGAAGGGCGCCACGAAGGGCTCTGGTGGCCAGCGCCGCAAGGGCTTGGCAGGCAAGGGCCCCACGCCTAAGGCGGAGGACCGTATCTACCACGCCAAGCACAAGGCGAAGCTGGAGCGCGAGCGCCGCAATTCGGGCCGTCACCAGAAGGAGACCGCGGAGATGGTCGTTGGCCGCAACCCGGTCATCGAGTGCCTGCATGCCAAGGTGCCTGCTACCTCCCTTTACATCGTGCAGGGCACGCGCAATGACGCTCGCCTTTCCGAGGCGGTAGCCATGTGCAATACCCGCAACATCCCGATTCTTGAGGTCCAGCGCCACGAGATGGACCGCATGACCGGCAACGGTATGCACCAGGGCATTGGCCTGCAGATTCCGCCGTACAAGTATGCCGACGTTCATGACCTGATGGATCGGGCCCGCGATGCTCAGGAACCGGGTATGTTCGTCATCCTCGATAACATCACCGACCCCCGCAACCTCGGCGCGGTCATCCGCTCCGTCGCGGCCTTCGGCGGCCACGGCGTTATCATCCCAGAGCGTCGCTCCGCCTCCGTCACCGCGGTGGCCTGGCGTACCTCCGCCGGCACCGCCGCGCGCTTGCCGGTGGCTCGCGTGACCAACGTGACCCGCACGGTCCAGGACTTCCAGAAGGCCGGCTACCAGGTTGTTGGCCTGGATGCGGGAGGCGAGCACACCCTCGATACTTACAACGGTGGTACCGACCCCGTTGTCATCGTCATCGGCTCTGAGGGCAAAGGCATTTCGCGCCTCGTCCGCGAGAACTGCGATGCCATCATGTCCATCCCCATGACCGACTGGGTTGAATCCCTCAACGCCTCCGTGGCGGCAGGTGCGGTGCTTTCCGAGTTCGCCCGCCAGCGTCGCGCGGCCCAGAAGTAGGCTCACGCTTTCGTCGCCATGTTCCTCACGAGTGTGCGTCCCGCCCCGGAGCTTATTGGGGAGGGACTGCCCGGCGTGCCGGAACACATGCGCCGCCTGGGCGTGCTCATCGCAGCGCTGCCCGGCGGCGCCTTGCGTTTGCCTACGCCCGTGACCGTCGTCGTGGGGGATAACGGCGCCGGAGAATCCACGCTGCTCGAGGCCATCGCCGTGGGGCTTGGCGTCAATCCCGAGGGCGGCTCGCGCCACGCCCGGTTTGCCACCGGCGACGAGGACTATCCCGAGTGGCTCATCTGCTCGCGGGCGCACAACCCGCGCGACGTGTACTTCTTGCGCGGCGAGACCTTCCTCAACTTGAGCGAGTATCACCACCAGATCCACAGCCCGGAGAATCCCGATCCGCTCAGTGACCTGCCGTTTCTCAGCCACGGCCAGGGTCTGCTCGCCCTCGTCGAGAGACGCTTCCATTCTGACGGAATGATCATTCTCGACGAGCCGGAAGACGGCTTGTCCTATCCCCGGCAGGTCGAGGTTGTCACGCAGCTCGAGCGCCTCGCCGCCCAGGGCGCGCAGGTCATCCTCGCGACGCACTCGCCAGTCTTCCACAGCATGCAAGGCGCGACCGTCTACGCGTTCGGCGACAAGGGGATTGCGCCCGTCGCTCCCGAAGCGACGGAAGCTGTCCACGCCGCGCGCGAGTTCCTTGCCGATCCATTGGGAACCGCCGCGTTTCTTATTGGGGAGGGCGAATGAGAGACTTCTATGTCGACGCCTATGCCGCGCTGGACGGCGGCCACGGACCTGAGTGGGTGTCCTCCGTTCCTGGTTTCGTGGCGCTGCGACGCCAAGGACTGGACCTGCGTGCGCCGGTGACCGTGCTGACCGGGGACAACGGGGTAGGAAAGTCGACGCTCGCCGAGGGCATTGCCTTCGAGTACGGCTTTCCTGAGCGCGGTGGGATATGGGGTGTGCAGCGCTCCGCCGGTCCCATCAATCCCCTCCGGAGGTGGGCGAGCCTGCGGCTAGGTACCGCGCCCAAGGACGGCTACTTCCTGCGAGCGGAGGCGCACTACAACGTTGGTTCGACCGCGATGTCGCATGGCGAGTCCGTCATGGACGTCGTGCAGCGTTCCTTTGATGGGCGCGGGCTCTACATCCTCGACGAGCCGGAATCTGGGCTTTCGCTCGTGCGGCAGATGACGCTCATGGCGGAAATCCATCGCGCCGCGGAGGCGGGTGCGCAGTTCATCGTGGTGACGCACTCGCCGATTGTGGCAGCCATCCCCGGTGCGCGGATTGTTGAAATTACAGAAGATGGGTTCTTCCTTGAGCTGCGCGACGTGACACAGACGCTGGCGTTTCAGTCGTTGCGTGAGTTTCTCTACGCCTCCGGATGCTAGATTCAGGGCCGAGAAAGCTGGATGGCGATCTTTACTTCTTGGTTGCTGGCCAGTACTTCACATCTTGAACATTCAGATTGCGTGCGTGTGCCGAATACAAGGTTCTGGAGGATTGGGGTTCCACGGCTTAGAGACGAGGACAACTCGGTCCTTTGCCTGCCGTTTTCACCTTGTACAGATTCAGCTGCGGGTAACTTGAAGAATCTTCGCCAGCAAACCGTGACATCGAGAGTGCATACATGCACAGACGTGTGCAACATCACGCTGGGACGTAATAATTCTCTAGATAACAACGGGTCGCAAGTGTGATTAGTCAGTACGCGAGAAAAGAAAACCTACGCGATGGAACGCGACCTCTACGCGATCGTCAACGACATTGCCGACCACTACAACAAGGTTCACTGAATGATGAACTGAAGGATCTTTTATCCCTTGTAGGCCTTTCATTGCACCACAGTGTTTCCTGCGAGCATGCTTCGCTCGGTATGAAACAGCGTCTAGGAATCGCCAAAGCACTGGTCGGTAATCCACAATTATTGCTTCTCGACGCTCACCTACGAACGGCCTCGACCCGAGGTTGGGGCTGAGTGGAGTGAGACACGATGGGGCGCACGTGCAGTCTAGAGCCCGAAGAATTCCTCCACGAGCTCGGCAGCGATGAAGGAATCCGTGTTTTTACCCAGGCGTGGGTCCAGCTCGTTGCCCGACGGGATGACGTGGCCCATGCCCTCGACGCTCACGAGCTCGACCGGCGCGCCGGTGGCGTCTGCCGGCTCCCAGCGGTCGACAACGGTGTCGGGGAAAAGGTGGGTGCGCTCTGGGCCGGCGGCATGGTTGAGCTCCGCGAAGCGTGCGGCGTTCTCCTGCGCGCCGGTGACGGCACCGCGGGTGCGCTTCGGGTCAATGCCCGCCGTTCCGCCCGTATAGGGCGCGAGCCGGTCGCCCGTGCCGTGGACGAACATGACCGGGGTGGGTTGGTACGCCGAGTCCGGATTGGTGGGCGCATGGTTGGCGCCGGCGCCGAGAGTGGAGGCGAAGATGCAGGCGGCATCGGCAAGCCCGGGGGCGTCGAAGAGCAAGCGGATAACCATCTGCCCGCCGTTGGAGAAGCCGCAGAGGAACACGCGGCTAATCTCCTGCTCCGCGCGCAGCTCGTCGAGGATGGCGCGCGTGAAGGCGACGTCATCGATGCCCAGCTCGCGCGCGGCGACGGGCAGGGTGGCGCGGGCATCGTTAAAGTGCTGTTCCACGCCGGTGGGGTAGACCGCAAGCATGCCGTGGCGGGTGGCGAGGTCATCGAACGTGCCGTTAGTGAAGCGGCGGATGACGTTCGCGGATTGCAGGGAGCCGTGGAAGAACAGGAGGAGGTCTCTCTGGCGCTCGACGTCATCATTCGGGCGGTACACGAGGTACGTGCGGGTGCGGTCTTGTAATTCGAGGCTACGGCGTTCCAAAGTCACGCATCTAGCCTAATCCTGATGCGCGCAGTGCTCATCGTGCGTCGAGGTGTGGTGTGTCTCGGCGTCGGCGCGATCGGTGGCGGCGCGGAAGTGTTCCTGGGAGGCGCGGCGGGCGGCGACGTCGTCGCGGACGGCCTTGCGGCTGCGAGCCCAGCCGATGCCGCGGCAGACCAGGTAAATAACAAAAGAGATGCTCGTGACGAAGACCGAGACGGGCAGGCCCGGCGCCAGGGAGAGGACCAGGCCGCCCACGGCGGAGACCTCCGCGAAGATGGTGGACCACACCACCGCGCGCAGCGGGGAGGAGGTAATCTGTACCGCCGCTGCGCCCGGGGTGATGAGCAGCGCCATGACGAGTAGGGAACCGACGATCTGTACGGACTGCGCGGCCGTCAGACCAACGAGGATGGCGAAGCAGACCGCTAGGGACTTCACCGGCACGCCGGCGGCTTGGGCCATGACGGGATCCGCAGAGGCGAAGAGCAGCGGGCGCCAGAACAGCGCCACTACGGCGACGATGATGGCGGTCGTGGCGGCGAGTAACCACACCGAAGCGGAGGAGACGCCGACGATTTGTCCCGTCAGGAGCGTCATCGCGGTCTTGGCGTTGCCGGGGTAGAGGTGCAAAAAGAGCACCGAGAGGCCCAGGCCGAAGCTCATGACCACGCCGATGGCGCTGTCTTGTTGGCCTTTCAAGCCCAGCACCGCCAGGATGATGGCGGCGACAATGGCGCCGGCAATCGCGCCGAAGCCGATGTTCAGTCCGAACAACAGCGCTGCGGCCGCACCCATGAGCGCGAGCTCCGAGGTGGCATGCACGGAAAAAGACATCTGGCGCAGCACGATGAGCGAGGTCATCACTCCGGACAGGATGCCCAGCAGCGCACAAGCAACCAGTGCATCCTGTACGAAATCGACGCCCAGCAGGTACTGGGTGTCCTCGAGGAACTTAGACAACGATGAGCCTCCCATCGACGTTGAGGACCTTCACGGACGAGCCGTACAGCTCCGAGAGCACCTCCGAGCGCATGACCTCATCCACCGTGCCGAACATGTGCCCGTTGGGCGCGAGGTAGAGCACCTTGTCCACCACACCCAGCACGGGATTGATGCCGTGGGTGACGAAGAGGATGGAGGTGCCGCGTTCGTGACGCCACGCATTGAGCTTCTCGACGGTCGCCTGCTGCCTTCCCGGGCCCAGCGACAGCAGCGGCTCATCGGCAAGGATGAGTTCTGGGTCGTTGGCGAGGGCTTGCGCCTGGCGGATGAGCTGCTGCTGGCCGCCGGAGAGCTGGCCCACGCGGCGGTTGGCAATTCCGGTGGCGCCGACCTCGGCGAGGAGCTCGTCGACGCGGCCCCGAGCAGGCCGTCGGTTGCGCAGGGTGCCGTGGGCGAGGGACAGTGACACCAGATCCCGGGCGCGCAGGGGCAGGTCCTGGGGGAACATTCTTTGCTGTGGGATAAAGCCCACGCGGCACGCGACGTCCACGCTGCCCGCGGTGAGCTGGCGGGTACCCAGGATAGTTCCCAGCAGCGTGGACTTGCCCACGCCGTTGGGGCCTAAAACGGCGATGAACTCGCCGCGGTCTACGGCGAGGTTCATATCCGACCACAGTGGTTCTACTGCGGCATTCTTAAAGGAAATGAGCACTTATGCGGCCTCGAGTGCGCTGACGACTTCTTCGTAGTAGTCGAGGAAGTTGGTCTTCTCCGGCGGGGTTTCACCAATCTCTACCACCGGGATGTTCTTGTCCTCGGCGGCGGTGCGAATGCGCTTGGTCATGTCGGTTTCGGTCTGCGGGTTGAAGATGAGCAGGTCGATCTTGTCCTGCTTGATGTCCTCGAGGAAGTGCGCCAGGTCGGCGGCGGTGGGCTCGCCTTCAGCAACGGTGGCCTTGCGGTAGCCCTCCGGGGTGGCGTCGGTGCTCTCGGTGTATTTGAAGATGTAGTCCGCGATGGGCTCGGTCTGCGCGTAGTTGTGCTGCGGGAGCTTCTCGATGCGTGCCTTCAGGCCCTCCACGCGCTCGACCAGAGGATCGGCGGTGGCCTTGGCCTCCGGGTTGGCCTCGTTGACGAGATTGGCTACGTCGGTCGCCACCTTCTCGATGGCCGCGGCGTCGTACCACACGTGCTCGTTGCCATCGATGTTGGTGATCTGCTCGGGGTGCTCGGCGGCGATCTTCTTGGCCTCGTCCATGGTCACGGTTTCGCCTTCGTGAGCGTGGTCATGATCATGACCTTCTCCATGGTCATGCTCGTCATGACCATGTTCGTCGTGGTCATGCGCGTGTTCCTCGTGCGCATGGTCGTGTTCTTCTCCATGATCATGATCGCCATGGTCATGCGCGGTCAGCGGCAGGGCGTGGATGATCTCGTCCTGGTTCTTGACTGCCTGGTAGAGCCATGCGTCGTAGCCGCCGCCACCGGCGATGATGACGTCGGCGTCGTTAGCGCGCGCGATGTCGGCCGCGGTGGGTTCGAAGTGATGGGGGTCCACGCCATTGCCGCTCACGATGGGGTGGACGTCGATGTTGACGTCGGTCTGCGCGGTGTTGACGACCGCCTGGGCCACATCAGCCCAGATGGAGGTCGAGGCGACGACCTGGATGGTTTCCTTATCAGCACCGGCATCCGAGCCGCCATCGGCGTTATCGCCGCTGGCGGAACAGGCGCTTAGCGTGGCGGCGCCCAGGGTGGCAGCGAAGAGGAGGGCGGTGGGACGTCGGAAAGCACGGCGTGAGTGGGAAGTGGTCATGTCCCTATTTCTACGCTTTAGTGAAAATTGTTGTCAAATGATAATGAGTTGAAAACGGGTAGTGTTACCGTCATGTCCAAACGCAGCACGACGCTGGCCTCCCTGGCTGCCGAACTCGGGGTTTCGCCCACCACGGTGTCCAACGCGTATAACCGCCCGGACCAGCTGGCGCCTGCCACCCGCGAGCGCATCCTCGCTGCCGCGGCCGAGCGCGGCTACACCGGCCCGGATCCCACCGCGCGCAGCCTGCGCACGCGCCGCCAGGGGTCGCTGGGGGTCCTGCTCACCGAGCACCTGTCCTATGCCTTCGAGGACATGGCTTCCGTGGACTTCCTCGCCGGGATGGCGGAGGCTTCAGCGGGGGCGAGCACGACCCTTACCTTGATTCCCGCCGGCCCGGATACCGTGGGCGCCCCCAACGATGCCCAGGCGGCGCAACTCGTAGGGTCGGCGGCGGTTGATGGCTTCGTGGTCTATTCCGTGGCGGCGGGCGATGCTTATCTGGAGGCCGTGCGCCGTCGCTGTCTGCCGGTGGTGGTGTGTGACCAGCCCACGGATTCGGGCCTGCCCTTCGTGGGCATCGACGACCGCGCCGCGATCGCCCCGGCGGCGCAGGCGCTTGTCGACGCCTCCCATACCCGCATCGGCATCCTCACCATCCGCCTGCACCGTGAGCGCCTCGACGGCGAAGTGACGGCCGAACAGCTCGCCGCGGCGGACATGCACGTCCAGCGCTCGCGCGTGCTGGGGGCGCTGGACGTCTTCGCGCAGGCGGGCCTCGATCCTTCAGATATCCCCGTGGTGACGCGCCACATCAACGACCCGCGCACCGCCTATGCGGCAGCCGAAGAGTTGCTGAGCGCCCACCCCGAACTCACCGCGGTGCTGTGCACGACGGACTCGATGGCGCTCGGCGTGATAGCTTATGCCCGCGATCATGGAATTGCTGTGCCCGAGCAGCTTTCCGTCACCGGATTCGACGGCATCGCGCCGGCCCTAGCGCTGGGACTGAGTACCGTCGTACAGCCGAATAAGGAGAAGGGGGCGGCAGCCGGGCGCATGCTGGCCAGTCTCATCGATGGGCGCGGCGACGTACCGCGCGCGTTGTTGGAGACCACCTTCCATCCTGGGCGGACCGTGGCCCCGGCTGGGGCTTAAGCGCTGTGCTGCGCGCGGGCGGCGGCGAGTTCTTCGAGGAACTCCGTCACCGCCGCGATATCGGGCACGCGTAGCGCCGCTTGCGTTGCGCCCTCACCGACCTTGACGCCGAGGTCCGGCGGTTGGTTGAGCATGGCGAAGCCGTCTTCGTCGGTGGTGTCATCCCCTAAAAAGACCACCGCCGTGGCGCCGACGCGCTGGCGAAGCTTCTCAAGCCACGTGCCTTTCGTGGCCTGCGTAGCGGAAAATTCGACGACGCACTTGCCCGCAGTCTTAGGGAAGCCATCGGCGCTGAGAGCCTCGCCTTCTGCATAGGCCGCGGCCGCCGCGTCAGGATCCTGCAACTCTAGCGTCCGCAGGTGCAGCACGCGCTGGAAGGGTTTGACCTCCAGTTCCGCGCCGGGGTGGCGCGCGATGATTTCTTTGAGTTCTGCTTCTTTCTTCGCCAGGTGAGCTTCCATCTCCGGAGTGAGGGCGGAATCCTCCCAAGAGGACTCTGCGCCATGCGAGCCGCCCAAAAGTACCGGTTCACGCAGCGGGCAAACCCGCTTTAAGCCTTCGAGATGCCGACCGGAGAGTACCGCGGCGGTGGTGTTCGGGAGCTCCGCTAGGGTGGCCAGGGCGTCGAGTGAGCGCTGCTCCGGCTTTACGTCATACGCGTTGCGCGCGAAGCCCGCTAAGGTGCCATCAAAATCGGACACAACCGCGAGGTGTTCAGTGGAGGCGAGAGCATCAATCATGCTCCCCACCCTAGCGCTGAAAACTTCAGGGCTACAGCGAAGCCATCCGGATGATCGGTGAATCCACTTTGTCGGTGCGCAGCGTCAATACGAGTTGGTTGTTGGGGTTAAGCGCAAAGCCGAATTCATGGCCTTCGGCGATGAGGTTGCGCATGAGCGAATCGGCCCACCTGACCGAGCCCTCGCAGTCTTCACCGTTCGGTGGGCTCTCGTAGGTGGCTTTTTCTACCCTCATCACGTCACCCTCCCAGATCGTGGAGGCCTTGTTCCCTTTGTGGAAGGAGACCTCGGCGGTGAAGGGGACGCAGCCGGTCGAGCCCACGGCAGTGTGCTCACCGAAACTCATGTGCGGCACTTGCGCGGTATCGGCTGGGAGGGAGGATGGCGCGTCCGGGGAGGTATAAAGGTTGATGACCTGCCAATCCTTGCCCACGATGCGATCATCGCCGCGCGGCGTGGGCTCCTCGTCCGCGGAGCCGCACCCGGTGAGGCCACTTGCGAGCAGCGCCGAGGTGAGCACAGCGGTGAGCGCTGCGGCGGGGCGGCGTCGCATCATGCTTCCTCCTGATCCAACGCGCCGAGGAAGGACTGCGACCACAAAGCGATATCATGCTGGCGCACCTGCTCGTTCATGGCAGTCATGCGCTCGCGCATGGTCTCAGGCGATTCCTCCAGCGCCTTGACCGCGGAGAGCAGGGCGCGCTTGATGGATTCGATGTCGAAGGGGTTGCACAGGTTAGCTTGAGTAAGCTCTGCCGCCGCACCTGCGAACTCGGAGAGCACGAGCGCGCCGGAGCCATCGCCGTGGGAGGCCACGTATTCCTTGGCCACTAGGTTCATGCCGTCCTTAAATGGCGTGACCAGCATGATGTCCGCGAGCCTGTAGTAGCGGCGCAGGACCTCCTTCGGAACGGAGCTGTGCTGATAGTGCACCACCGGCGCGCCGAGGCGCCCGAAGCACCCATTGATGCGGCCTACGGCTTCCTCCACCTTCGAGCGCGTGGCGCGGTAGTGGTCGATGCGCTCGCGCGAGGGCGTGGCCAGCTGCACGAAGGTCACCTCTTCTGGGTCCAGCGCCCCGGTTTCGAGGAGCTCCTCGAAGGCAGTAAGACGCTGCAGGATGCCCTTTGTGTAGTCGAGGCGGTCGACTCCCAAAATGACGTGCGTGGGGTTACCCAACTCCGCACGTAGCTGGGCGATGTCCCCCGCATCACCGCCTTCAGCGAACTCACCCGCCGCAATGGAGATGGGAAAGGCACCGATTCCGACGGAATGCCCACTACTGGTCACGATGCGCGCGGTGACCGCGCGGGTGCTCACTTCACCTTCGACCTTCAGGCCCTGGGTGCGGGCGAGCTCTAGGAAATTGCGGGCGTTGGATTCGAGGTGGAAGCCGATCAGGTTGGCGTCGAGAAGCCCCCGCACCAACTCCTCACGCCACGGCAGCTGGCGGAAGAGATCCGGGGAGGGGAAAGGGATGTGGAGGAAGAAGCCGATGGTGAGATCGGGGCGCAGCTGGCGCAGGATGCCGGGCACGAGCTGCAGCTGATAGTCCTGAACCCACACCGTGGCATTCTCCGCGGCGACAGCCGCTACCTCGTTGGCAAAACGCAGGTTGACCTCGCGGTAAGCATCCCACCAATCGCGGTTGTAGACGGGGGTGACGATGAGGTCGTGGTAGAGCGGCCACAGGGTGGCGTTGGAAAAGCCCTCATAGAAGGCCTCAAAATCCTCCTGTGTCAGGCGCACCGGGTGAAGGAGGACACCGTTATCCGTGGTGAAGGGCTCGGGAGCTTCGTCGGCTACGCCCGGCCACCCCACCCAGCAGCCCTGGTGTTCTTCCAAGACCGGGGAGAGCGCGGTGACGAGGCCGCCGGGGGAGGCCTTCCACTCGCGGGTGCCATCGGCGGCGGTCTCGAGGTCCACTGGCAGGCGATTGGCTACGACGACGAAGCTATTGGTGCGCCCGGACATAGCTAGGCCTTCTTTGCGGCCTTTTTAGTTGCCTTCTTCGTGGCCTTCTTAGTTGTCTTCTTGGTGGCTTTCTTCGTGGCCTTCTTAGTCGTCTTCTTCGTGGATTTCTTAGAAGCCTTCTTCGTGGCCTTCTTGCTGCTCTTCTTGGGGGCAGCATCGGCTTGCTCGGCCAGCACCTTGCGGTGGACCAAGCCTTCTGGCTCGACGCCCAGCATCGACATGAGGGTCACGCCGTCGAGGAAATCCTCCGCATAGGTGGCGACAACGCGGCGCGCGGAGCGGGCGGTCTCCTCCTCTACTGCGTGAGTCTGGTCAGCCGCGGGCTGGGTATCTGTGACCTTTGGTGGCACGGAGTCCTCCTGGGATGAAGTATGAAAGCTTTCAGACCGGCTATTCTACGCTATTGCGACTTCGTTGGGGCGCTCGGGTCATCTTTGCCGGGCACCGTGTAGGTGGGGCGCTGCGCCGGAAATTGCGTGGTAACGGGCCACATGTCCGTGATGGCATCGCCCTGCTGGAAGCGCGCCTGCTGTGCGGGTGTCGGTGGTTTGGGCCCATATTGCGGCGGCGGGGCCGGCAGATTGTGGCGCGGGGCGAAGGGAGACAGGGGCACGCGCGGGATACGGGCGCGCTGCGCCAGGCGGGTGGCGCGCGCGAAGGAGAACGTGCCCAGGCGCTTGAAGGCGGTGTAGGGGCGGAAGTACTGCGGGCGGCGCAGGCGGCGGGCGACTCGCTCGCCGAAGACCACGCCGGCGGCAAGTGCACCGGCGATGGCGAGGGCGCTGGCCAGGTTGGTCAGGCCGGTGATGAGCTGCTCGTTGAGCATGGCGTACATGCCGCGGTACAACGTCAGGCCTGGAAGCATGGGCGTATAGCCCACGATCATGGTGATGAGTGGCGGCATCATGTAGCGACGGGAGAGCAGGCCGCCGGCCAAGCCCACCGCTGCGGCAGAAATGCCCGAGGCAATGACGGCCCCGACGCCCAAGAAGACGACGAGGAAGTAGTAGAACACCATACCGGCGGCGGCCGTGAGACCGGAGATGGTGACCTCGGACCAGGAGGCTCCCAGCGCCAGTGCGAAGGCGGCGGAGCCGATGCCGCCGCACAGTACGAGCAGTGGGATTTGGTGATAGACGGGCGGGGCGAGCGTGGCTAGTGGGGGAAGGCTAAAGCCCAACCACGACGCCACCTGGATACCCAGGCCCACGCCGGCGATGATGGCGCCGGTGGACATGAGAGCCTCAAAGAACTTCGCGGACGAGGTCACGGGTGCGCGGGTGATGCCGTCCACGAGGCACTGTACGAGCGTTAGTCCCGCCACCAGCACGACGATGCCGGAACCGATGATTTGGGAGGGCAGCATCTGGATGCCAAATCGCGCGAAAACGTTGTAGAGGATGGCCGCGGGAATGACGGCAAGCAGGCCGCCGACAAGGTTCTGATAGAACGGCGGCAGCCGGTAGCCGGCGAGGAACATATTCGTGCCCATGATGAGTGCCGAAATGAGGAAGGTGACAACACCGACGAGAAGGTCACCGCCCAGCATCACGGCGATGAATCCACCCATGGCACCCCACGCGCTGACGATGGTGGTCTTGGAATAGGGGTTCTTCATCGCATCGATGTCATCCAAGATCTTCTCCGCCATTGCCGGTGGCGTAGCACCGGAATGGATGGAACGGATGAGCCTGTCAACGGCGGATAGTTTGGTGAAATCCACGGCGATGCTCGGCGCCACGCGGAAGACGTGGAGGTTGTGCCGATCCGGCCCTGTGCCGATGGCGGTGTGGATAGTGATGGTATTCATCAGGATCGACACGTGGCAGTAGTGCAGGCCATAGGAGGAAGCGACGAGGTGAATCTGTGCCTGCACGTCGGTATTGGCTGAGCCCGCTGCGATCAGGATTTCGCCGACGCGCGCGGCGATCTCCATGACGCCGGTGACCTGGGCCGGATCGGTGAGATCAACAGGGGCGAGCGGGGAGGGCGGCGGTGCGGCCTTAGCGGCGTCAATGGTGGCGACCGGAGCCGACCGGTGCAGCAGGCGCTGGCGCAAGGAAGAAAGAACAGACACGGAAAAGAAAGACCTCAACAACACTTCTGGGTTCGGTAAGTCAGCACTTTAGTAACTGCCGCGGATTTATGCACCTGCCAGTGCTTTTCGGGCCCCTGACGGCCGCTTTTTCGCAGTGCAACCACCCTGGCTTTCCGTCCATGGGGTGGGCTCAGGTACGATTCCCCATAGCGGATGAGCCGCGGTGCTGGAGTGGCGCAATCGGTAGCGCAACGGTCTTGTAAACCGTAGGTTGCGAGTTCAAGTCTCGTCTCCAGCTCAAAAGGGCCTTTTTCAAGGCCCTTTCTCTCTTTTAGGGCCTATTCGGCGAGGTGGCCCAAGGCGACCTGACTTAGGTCATGGGTGGGTGAGTAACGTCACTCTTGACACTGTTACCTGTTGGTTTTCGTCGGTGGGGAGGAAGTTTTCCGCACTAAGTGGGTAGTGCCGGGGGTGTTCAGTAGTCTGATTTTTGTGAGTCCTTATATTCGCACCGTCAAGACCGCTTCTGGGGCGATGGCGGTGCAGGTTGTGTTCTCTGAACGCAAAGGTGCGAAAAGGATGAAGCATATCGGTTCAGCGCATTCAGAGTCTGAGCTTGCGCTTTTGCGGGCTGAAGCTCAACGCATCGTTGATGGTGACCAACTCGCAATGGACTTCGGCGAGGTTAGACACATCCCTCCGGCAACAGGCAGCGTGTCCAACCCGCTGCCGGTAGTCGGTCAGCGGGCCGGATACTTGCTGGACTGTATTGATGCGTGTTTCAACGAGTTAGGTCTTGCTGCAGCAAGCGGTGATGATCCGGTGTTTCGCGATCTGGTGCGTGCCCGGATTATCAATCCCGGATCAAAGCTGGATTCCATCGAGACTCTTGCCGAGGTTGGCATCACCAGCGCAAGCTATCGCACCATCCAGAGGCGTCTTTCCTCCTTCGCTACCGAATTGTTCGGGGAGATGCTAACCCAAGCGTTGGCCCATCATGCAGGTATCGGGCCAGGTACTTTTATTTTGTACGACGTGACCACCTTGTATTTTGAAACCGATACTGCTGATGAGCTTCGCAAACCTGGTTTTCCCAAAGAGCGCCGCCTAGAGTCGCAAATCCTTGTCGGGCTGCTTACTGATGCCACTGGGTTTCCACTGCATGTGGGCGCGTTTGCTGGGAACTCGGCAGAAACCCACACGATGCTGCCGATGATCACACGGTTCCAAGAGGCCTACCAACTCGATGAAGTAACCGTCGTTGCTGATGCGGGCATGTTTTCAGCGGCGAACAAACAAGCGTTGATAGATGCAGGGCTGCACTACATTTTGTCGGTGAAAACCCCCACCGTGCCTGAGGTGATCGAAACCTGGCGGCAGGAAAACCCCGGTGAAGACTACACCCACGGCCAGATCTGGACGCAAGCCTCGGCAAGCGATGGACGCAAGCACGCTACCCCGAATTCGGTGACCCACTTCCAGTACTCCCATGATCGGGCTAGACGCAGCCTGCGCGGAACCAAAGAGCAAGTCGCGAAAGCCAAACGCGCTGTTGACGGCGATATCGCAATCAAGCGCAACCGCTATATCGATCTTTCCGCCCCGAACAAGAAGGTCAACTATGCTCTTGCTGCCAAGCACCGAGCCCTAGCCGGAATTAAAGGCTACGAGACCGACCTTGTTAACTTGCCTGCTAACGAGGTGATCGGGCATTACCGCAGGCTGTTCAACATTGAAAAGCCGTTTCGGATGTCCAAATCAGACCTGAAAGCACGCCCAATCTATGTCAGGAAACAAGACTCGATTACAGCACATCTCCATATTGTGATGGCAGCACTAGCCGTGGTCCACCTGATGGAGACCCGCAGTGGTCAATCCATCAAACGCCTGGTGAGAACACTCAAGAAATACCGCAGCTTTCAACTCGTCGTTGGCGGCGAAACCATTCACGCCGCCGTACCACTCCCGCCCGACCTGACCGCCACCATCCAAGCAATCACCGGCCGCGAACTTCCGCACTAAATTGGCCTAAGTCAGGTTCAAGTCTCGTCTCCAGCTCAAAAGGGCCTTTTTCAAGGCCCTTTCTCTCTTTTAGGGCCTATTCGGCGAGGTGGCCCAAGGCGACGTCGATAAGCGCGCGGCGCCTTTGCGGCGGCAGGGGGCGGTCGGTGAGGTGATCGTGGACCCACAGGCCGTCGGCGATGATCGAGGCCAGCACGACGGATTCATCCTCCGAGACAGGATCGGGGAGCCAGCGCCTGTCGACGTCCCTCCACACCTTCTGGAAGTCCGGATGGGACTGTGAGTGGATGGACATGAGCAATTCAATGAGCGGGTCATTCTTTCCCATGGACTCCAGCGCGGCACGGTAGCGCTGGAGTGGGCTCAGCTGGTCTGCCGTCTTGCCGTCGGAGAGACCGACGAGCTCTTCCTCCCAGCGCTCCGCGCAGAGCTTGTGGCAGTCAATGAGCAGCTCGTGGCGGGTGGGGAAGTGGTAGATGAGCCCAGACTTACTCATACCCGTTGCGGTGGCCAAGGAATCGTAGGTCAGTGCGTGGACGCCATCCTCTTCGATGATGGCGAGCGCCTTTTCGAGCGCCTCAACCTTCTTGCTAACGCGTGGCATCGGCACCTCCTGAGGTTGGATTGCTGCGGAAGCACCAGCCGGTGACCGCGGCAAAAATGAGCATGACTACGCCGAGCCCAGCGGCGGTGGCTAGGTAGGCGTCGTTATACGCGGCGCCGGCGGCCTCCGCGAGTGCGGGGTTGTGGAGTGCTTCCATGCCTAAGTCCTGGATGTCCTCGGGGAGCCCGCTCTTGTAGAGCATCGGCAGCACTGATCCAGTGACCGCAATGGACAGCAGCGTACCGAATTCATAAGACACTTCCTCCACGCCCGCGGCCATGCCGGAGCGTGACGCAGGAGCGGCACCGATGATGGCAGTGGAGGACACCGACATCACGAACCCCGCGCCGAGGCCAGTGATGAACAGACCAGCCAGGTATGCGGGGAAGACCTCGTGCGTGCCGCCCCACACCACGCCGCCAATGCCCGCTGCCATGGCGAGGAAGCCGCCGGCGATGATGGGCAAGAAACCCCAGCGGTGCAGGTTAGCCCCGCCCAACGCGGACATCGGCAGCGCCGCAATCGCGATGAGGGAAATGATGAGCCCAGCGTGCAGCGGGGAATAGAGGTCCACCAACTGCAGCTTCTGCGTGGTGGTCATTTCCAGCCCTGCCATGCCAAACATGGCGCCCGCTGCGGCCAGCACGCCGCCGCTGAAGATGGGCGAGCGGAAGATATCGAAGGTGAGAAGAGGCTCCTCCAGTTTGTGCTGGCGGCGAGTGAAGAGGATGGCACCGATGAGGCAGGCGGCCAGCGCGCCGCCAATAAGCATGGCGTTGAGGTGTGAGCTGGCGACAGACTTGATGACGAGCACCAGCGAAGCCAGGGTGATGAGCGCGTAAAGGGAAGACAAGAAATCCCACTGCTTCGCCGGGTTCGCCACATTAGGCGGGGCGAGGAAGGCGGTGAGGATGAGCGCGATGATGACGATGGGCACGTTGACCAAAAAGACCGAACCCCACCAGAAGTGCTCGAGCAAGAAGCCGCCCACCGTGGGGCCCGCCGCCGCGCCCACGACGGCGATGGATCCCCAAATACCGATGGCGGTGTTGCGCTCAATCTCATCCTCAAAGGTCAGGCGAATCAGCGCCAGGGTAGCGGGCATCATGATGGACGCACCGAGACCTAGGAAGGCGCGAGCGGCGACGAGCTCCCACGCGCCGGGGGCGAGTGCGGCGGCCAGCGAAGCGATGCCGAAGACCCACAGGCCGATGACGAACATACGGCGGTGGCCGATCTTGTCACCTAACGTGCCGGTGCCTAGGAGGAGGCCAGCGAGCATGAGCGCGTAGGCGTTGATGATCCACAGCTGCTGCAGCGAGGTGGCGTGCAGCTGCTCGGAGAGCTCCGGCAGGGCAGTGTAAAGGATCGAGTTGTCCAGGCCGATCATGAGCAGACCCAAAGAGACGACACCAAAGAAGGTCCACCGGCGGGTCGCTGAGGTGCGCAAGGCTTCTGCCGAGGCTTTCACGCGTACATCTGTCATGCTGCGAAACTATAGCGAACGGTCGTTGCAGTTTCAAAGGCTTGAATGTCGACTTGTTGTTAAAGTCACAAAGTGCGCGTGACGTGAGAAGGCAGCTTTATGGTGGCGAAACACCACCGGGAGGGAGAACACTGGGGTCCGTTAGCGATAAAAGTTAGAGAGGTACAACATGGCACGCAATTACGCCACGCAACTCGTAGAAACCTTGGAAGCCCAGGGAGTTAAGCGCATCTATGGGCTTGTCGGTGATTCCCTCAACCCCATCGTGGACGCGGTGCGGCAGTCCTCCATCGAGTGGGTCCACGTCCGCAACGAAGAGGCCGCGGCATTCGCCGCTGAGGCGGATTCCCTCACCACCGGCAACCTCGCCGTGTGCGCCGCCTCCTGCGGCCCGGGAAATACGCACCTTATTCAGGGGCTTTACGACGCCCACCGCAACGGCGCCAAGGTCCTTGCCCTAGCCAGCCACATTCCTTCCCGCCAGATCGGCTCGAAGTTCTTCCAGGAAACCCACCCTGAGGCCATCTTTCAGGAGTGCTCCGGCTACTGCGAGATGGTCAACTCCGCTGAGCAGGGAGGCGTGGTCTTGCACCATGCCATTCAGAGCACCATGGCCGGCAAGGGCGTGTCCGTCCTCGTTATCCCGGGTGATGTCTCCACTCAAGAGGCGGAAGAGGACACCTTCACCTCCTCCGTGATTTCCTCCGGCCGTCCGGTTGTCTACCCGGACCCGGCAGAGGCCGCCGCGCTGACCCAGGCCATCAACGAGGCCAAGACCGTCGCCCTCTTCGTCGGTGCTGGCGTCAAGGACGCGCGCGAGCAGGTCCTTGCGCTGGCCGAGAAGATCAAGGCTCCCATCGGCCACGCCCTGGGCGGCAAGATGTACATCCAGTACGACAACCCCTTCGACGTCGGCATGTCCGGCCTGCTCGGCTACGGCGCGGCCCACGAGGCTACCCACGAGGCAGACCTGCTCATCCTGCTGGGCACGGACTTCCCCTATAACGACTTCCTGCCGGATGCCAACGTGGCCCAGGTCGACATCGATGGCTCCCACATTGGCCGCCGCACCCGCATCAAGTACCCGGTGACGGGCGATGTCGCCGCCACCATCGAGAACATCCTGCCGCACGTCGATGAAAAGAAGGACCGCTCCTTCCTCGACAAGATGCTCAAGAAGCACTACGACAAGCTGCATCACGTCGTTGAGGCCTACACCTCCGGCGTCGAGAAGCACACGCCGATCCACCCGGAGTACATCGCCGACCTCATTGACCAGCAGGCCGATGAAGACGCCATCTTCACCGTCGATACCGGTATGTGCAACGTGTGGGGCGCGCGCTACATTACTGCGAACGGTAAGCGCGAGCAGATCGGTTCCTTCCGCCACGGCACCATGGCCAACGCCCTGCCGATGGCCATCGGTGCGCAGGCGGCGCACCCGGACCGCCAGGTCATCACCTTCTCCGGCGACGGCGGGCTGTCCATGCTCATGGGCGAGCTGCTCACGGTGAAGCTGCACAACCTGCCGGTGAAGATGTTCGTGTTCAACAACTCTTCCCTCGGCATGGTCAAGCTGGAGATGCTGGTCCAGGGCCTGCCGGAGCATGAGACCGACCACGAGCACGTCAACTACGCCAAAATTGCGGAGGGTGCGGGCATCAAGCACTTCCGCATCGAGGATCCGAAGGACGCGCCGCGCCTCATCAAGGAGGCCTTGGCCTACGACGGGCCTGCGCTTATCGACGTCGTCACGGACCCCAACGCCCTCTCCTTGCCGCCGACGCTGACCTTTGAGCAGCTGCTCGGATTCTCTAAGGCGGCAACCCGCACCGTCTTCGGCGGTGGCGTGGGCCAGATGCTCTCCATGGCGAAGTCCAACCTGCGCAACATTCCGCGCCCGCAGGACTTTTAATGTGTCGGCGTTAAGCGCCGCACATTAAAAGGGACCTACACCCTGCGGTTCCACCCCGCGAAAGCGTTATGCCTTCGCGGGGTCTTTGACTGGGATGAGGACCAGCGCGCCAACGAGCAAGACTAGCCCGATGGCGAGCACGCCTCCCCGGTCGCCCTGGCCCAACAGTGAGACGAAGACACCGAAGAGGAAGGGCGTCAACCACGCCACGGCCCGCCCGGTCGTGGCGTAGAGGCCAAACATCTCGCCTTCGCGCCCCGGCGGGGCCACACGCGCCAAGAAGCCGCGGGCGGAGGCCTGGGCCGGTCCGACGCAGAGACACAGGATGAGCCCGCAGATCCAGAAGGCCGTCGGCCCCTGCGCCACGAACATGATGCCGGCCATGAGCGTCAAGATGGCCAGGCAGGTGAGAATGATGGCTTTGGGCCCCACGTGGTCGTCGATAAGCCCGCCCGCCACCGCGCCCAGCGCGGCCGCAACGTTGGCGGCAACACCGAAGATGAGGACGTCGCCAGGCGAAAGTCCATAGACGGATACGCCCAGCACGGCGCCGAAGCTAAACACCGCGGACAGGCCATCGCGGAAGATGGCAGAAGCGAAGAGGAAGGCAAAGGCATTGCGGTCCTCCCGCCACAGCGTGTGCACCGTCCGCCACAGCTCGCGGTAAGACTCCGCCACACCGCCCGCCGCTTCACCCGACGGGGCAATCTCCGGCACGCGCAGCAACACGGGGATGGCAGACAGTCCAAACCACGCCGCCGAAAGCAGCGCCACGAGTCGAATATTCCAGCCGCCCTCCGTGGATAGTCCTAGGCCGCCGCCCTCGCCGGAGACGAAGCCGAAGTAGCAGATGAGCAGCAGCACGATGCCACCGAAATAGCCTGCCGACCAGCCCAGACCAGATACCCGGCCCACTTTGTCCTCGGTGGCCACCTGGTTGAGTTGGGCAAAGTAGTTGACCTCCGCGAATTGGATGGTCACCGAACCTACCGCTAGGCCGATGAGGCCGAGCCAGAAATACACTGGCGCGTCGTTGCGGATGAAGAACAGGCTGGCCATGACCAGGAAGGTCAGCAGCGACCAGAAACCCAGCGCGCGCCGCCGCGTGCCCAACCGGTCCGAGCGCTTCCCCATCACGGGGGTCACCGCAAAGATCACCAGGCCCGCCACCGTCATGGACCACGACAGCCACTGCGCCGGGGTGAACTGCGAGTCAATCTGCTGTCCCACCGAATCGGTGAGATAGACCGAGAAAATAAACGTCACGAGCACTGCGTTGAAGGCGGCCGAACCCCAATCCCACAGGGCCCAAGCAGCCACGGTGAGGCGGTCAGTGCGTTTCGAGGCGTGCGTCATGCTTCATTATCGTAGGCAAAAACACCTGCCGAGTGGATGGAGTTGCACTTAACGCGACGTCAACTTTTAGGCTCAACGACATGCGTAACGACTACAGCATCGGCGATGTGGCCGGCATTTTGAAAGTCACCACCCGCACCCTGCGGCACTGGGATGACATCGGCCTGCTTAGCCCCCAGTGGCGCACCGGGGGCGATCACCGCCTCTACACCGAAGATGACGTGCAACGCGGGATGGACATCCTGATTTATCGCAGCGTCGGGATTGAGCTGAAAGACATCGCAGTGCTTCTCGACGCCCCTTCCGCAGCCACCCTGGCCCGCCTCCGCGCCCAACACGAGGCCTTGCAGAAGCGGCGAGCCGACGTCGACGCCATGTTGTACGCAGTGGAAAGACCAATTGAGGAGACTGAAATGGATAAGAACCTAAGCCCCAGCCAAAAAGTGCGGAACCTGGGTGACGCATGGCCCCAACTGCAGGAAGAAGCCCACGAGAAGTGGGGCGACAGCAAAGAATGGGCGGCCAGTGCGGCCGTCGTGGAATCGATGGGGAAGAAGGACTGGGAGGGATTCTCCGTGGACCATGAGAACTTTGCGTCCGAGCTAGAGGAGGCCGCGGACGCAGGACTTGAACCGGGCGGCGAGGAGGCGAAGGAGATCGTCGACAAGCACCGCGCCCTCATCGCCCAGTGGTACCCGGTGTCGAGGTCCAAGCAGGTGATCCTGGCGCGCATGTATTGCGAGGACCCGCGGTTTAACGAGACCTACCGCGGTAACGCCGACTATTTACGCCAGCTGATTGAGGCGCAAGCCCAGGCGGAAGGGGTGGATCTGGACAATCTCGCCTGGGACTAGTCGGTTCACAGCGCACGTACAGACTCCGCTCAGTACCCTTGGAAGCCAGAGTGCAATACTTCTCACCTTGAATGAGATATCCCTGGCGCCACCAGGCGTTAAGAGAAGCGGAGAAAGGACCAAAGCGGGACCATGGATGATTCGAAGGACGTCAAGGTACTTGTCGTCGATGACGAGCCCAATATCGTTGAGTTGCTCACCGTCTCCCTAAAGTTTCAAGGTTTCGACGTACACAGCGCCAACTCCGGCAACGAGGCCCTGCGCATCGCGCGTGAGATCAATCCAGACGCTTACATCATGGACGTCATGATGCCGGGCATGGATGGTTTTGAGTTGCTGGGCAAGCTGCGCGCGGAGGGCCTCGACGGCCCCGTGCTCTACCTGACCGCCAAGGACAGCGTGGACCAGCGCATCCATGGCTTGACCATTGGCGCGGATGATTACGTCACCAAGCCCTTCAGCCTGGAAGAGGTCATCACCCGCCTGCGCGTGATTCTGCGCCGCGGTAACGCGGTGGATGACCAGGACGGCGACGCCACCATGACCTATGCCGACCTCACCCTCAACGATGACACCCACGAGGTCACCAAGGCAGGGGAGATCGTGGAGCTTTCGCCCACTGAGTTCAACCTGCTGCGCTACCTCATGCAGAACCGCGAGGTCGTGCTGTCCAAGTCTAAGATCCTGGATAATGTCTGGCACTACGACTTCGGCGGCGACGGCAACGTGGTGGAGTCTTATATTTCTTACCTACGCCGCAAAATTGATACCGGCGATACCCCGCTTATTCACACCGTCCGCGGTGTCGGTTACGTGCTGCGCATGCCGCGCTCGTAGGCTCATCCACTATGAGCGAACCCACCGCGAATATTCAGGCCCCACAATCCGGGGTGACGCTGGTGCGGGATAAAGCCCCGCGCCGGCGTATGCAGCGCCCGAAAGCGCTGCCCCTGCGCACGTGGCTACTTGTCCTCATGGTGCTGGTCTCGGGACTTGGCCTGGCCATGTCCTCCCTGGCGGTGTCGTCGATCATGCGTAACGTGCTCTACACCCGAGTGGACACCGAGCTTAACGACGCCCATAGTTCCTGGGCCAGCAACCTTGACGAGTCCTTTTATATGCCGCAGGACGGAAGCCGCCGACCCCCGACGGACTATGTGGCGCTGGCGTACTATCCCGATGGTTCCGTGGTGACCACGCGGCCGATGGCCGCGTTGCCCGATGCGCGCAACGTGATCGTCGGCGGGGAACCCACCACCGTGCGCTCGATTCAGGGCGAGACCGAATGGCGGGCCGTGGCCAAGCTCCAACGGGATGGTTCCGTGGTGGTCGTCGCCAAAGACATGACGACGGAGAACTCCATCCTGAAGGGGTTGGCGATTGTCCAGGTGATCATCGCGGCCTTGGTCATGCTGATCATCGCGGTGGTGGGCATGTGGCTGATCCACCGGGCGCTGCGGCCGCTGCGGGTGGTCGAGAAGACGGCTTCGCAAATCGCAGCGGGCAATTTGGACAAGCGCGTGCCGGAGTGGCCGCTGCACACTGAAGTGGGGCAGCTGGCCGGAGCGCTCAACGTCATGCTGGGGCAGCTGCAGAATTCCGTTGTCGATGCGCAGGAAAAAGAACAGCAAATGCGCCGCTTCGTCGGCGATGCCTCCCACGAGCTGCGCACGCCGCTGACCAGCCTGCGCGGCTACACGGAGCTGTACCGCTCGGGGGCTACCCAGGACGCGGAGTTTGTCTTCAGCAAGATCGATGCCGAGTCTAAGCGGATGTCGTTGCTCGTGGAGGATCTGCTGGCCCTGACGCGCGCGGAGGGCTCACGCCTGGACATGCGCGAGGTTGACATGCTGGAACTTGTGCTGTCAGTGGGTTCCTCGGCGCGGGCGGCTTTTGCGGGCCGCACCATCAACGTCAACAACGAGGCCTCCGGGATTCCAATGGTCAACGGAGACCCGGATCGCCTACACCAGGTATTGCTTAACCTGGTGTCCAACGGTATCCGCCACGGCGGCGAGGAGGCGTCGGTGACGCTGACCTTGCGCGACGACGAGGAGCACGTGCTTATCGACGTTGCCGATGACGGCAAGGGCATCTCCCCCGAAGACGCGGCCCATATCTTTGAGCGCTTCTACCGTGCAGACACCTCGCGCACCCGCGATACGGGTGGCTCGGGTTTGGGCTTGGCCATCGTGAAATCACTCGTCGAGCAGCACGGCGGTTCAATCTCCGTGGATTCGGAGCTGGGCAGCGGAGCGGTCTTCACTATCTGCCTGCCCAAGGCGGCAGCTAGTGCCTAGCTGCCGAAAGGTAGCAGTCAGCTCTTAGCTGTCGCGGCGGCCATCCTCGTCCGTGCCGAGGTGCTGGCGGATGCGCGCGGCGGCCTCGTCCATGGCGGCGGGGTCGGTGGCGTCGGCAGCGAAGGCCTTGGCGAAGTCGTAGTCTTCCATCTTCTCGGTGGGGAAGAGGTGGATGTGGGTATGGGGAACGTCGAAGCCAGCGATGATGTAGCCGGTGCGTGGGGTGTCGAAGGCCGTCTTGATGGCGCCACCGATCTCTAGAGCGATCTCGTTGAGGTGTGCCCAGGTTTCTGAATCGAGGTCAGTCCACTTATCGACCTCTTCGACCGGCACCACCAAGGTGTGGCCATAACGCAGCGGCTCGATGGACAAAAACGCCACGCACTTCTCGTCGCGGTACACAAAGCGAGCAGGCAGCTCGCCCTCGATGATCTTTGTAAATACGGAAGACATGGCCCCTAGGCTACCGCCAGTTAAGATAGACGGCATGCGCATTCTCGTTATCGGCTCGGGCGGCCGCGAACACGCCCTGCTCACCGGCCTGAAAGCTGACCCTTCTGTTACCGATCTGCACATTGCCCCCGGTTCCCCGGCGCATAAGATGCAGGCCACCGTCCACCCGGAGTATTCCCAGGTGGACGATCCTGCACGCATGACGGAGCTGGCAGTGGACATCGCAGCGGACCTCGTCGTCATTGGACCGGAGGTGCCGCTGGTGAAAGGCGTGGCGGATGCACTGCGTGAGCGCGGCATCGCGGTCTTCGGGCCGTCGGCAAGCGCGGCACAGATCGAAGGTTCCAAGGCCTTTGCTAAGGACGTGATGGCGGCCGCCGGCGTGCGCACCGCCCGCGCGGAGCAGCTCGCCCCCGGCACCAGCGATGAGGACATCGAGGCCGCCCTCGATCGTTTCGGCCCGCACTTCGTGGTTAAGGACGACGGCTTGGCCGGCGGCAAGGGCGTCGTGGTGACCGAGTCCCGCGACGCGGCCCGCGCGCACGTTGATGCGGTTCACGCCGTGGGCAACCCGGTGCTGCTCGAGTCCTTCCTCGACGGCCCGGAGGTCTCCCTGTTCTGCTTGGTGGACGGCGAGACCGTCGTCCCGCTGCTCCCAGCGCAGGACCACAAGCGCGCCTACGACAACGATGAGGGCCCCAACACCGGCGGCATGGGCGCCTACACCCCGCTGCCGTGGCTGCCTGCCGACGGCGTCCAGCGCATCGTCGACGAAGTCTGCGTCCCCGTGGCTAAGGAAATGGTCAAGCGTGGCACCCCGTACTCTGGCTTGCTGTACGCCGGCCTGGCGTGGGGCAAGGAAGGCCCAGCCGTGGTGGAATTCAATGCCCGCTTCGGTGACCCGGAAACGCAGGCGGTGCTCGCTTTGCTGAAGTCTCCGCTCGGAGAGGTCCTGAATGCCACCGCTACCGGACAGCTAGCGGAGCTGGCGCCGCTGGAGTGGGAAGACGGCTATGCCGTCACCGTGGTGCTGGCCGCCGAGGGCTACCCGGCTTCGCCGCGCAAGGGCGATCCGATTGCCTCGCCGGATCTTGATGATCCCACCCGGGTTCTGCACGCCGGTACCACCACGGGGGAGGGAGGCTACGTCTCCAACGGTGGTCGCGTCCTCAACGTTCTCGGCCGTGGTGCCACCCTCGCTGATGCCCGCGCAGCCGCCTACGAGGTTCTCGGCGGCATCGAGCTGGAAGGCGGCTTCTTCCGCACGGACATTGCACTGCCGGCGGAGAAGGGTCAGATTAGCATCTAATCCCCTGATAATGCCTCCTTTGGGGTGCGGCGTGGAATAATGAGCGACGTGGCTGAAAAGAAGAACATTTCCAACGTCCTGTCCGCTCGATACGCCTCCCCAGAGATGGCTGAAATCTGGTCCCCGGAACACAAGATCATCCTGGAGCGCCAGCTGTGGATTGCGGTGATGACGGCGCAGAAGGATCTTGGCGTCGACATCCCTGCCTCGGCTATCGCCGCTTACGAGGCGCAGGTTGAGAACGTCAACCTCGCCTCCATCGCGGAGCGTGAGCGCGTTACGCGCCACGACGTCAAGGCGCGCATCGAGGAGTTCAACGCCCTAGCCGGCTGCGAGCACATCCACAAGGGCATGACCTCGCGTGACCTGACGGAGAACGTGGAGCAGCTGCAGATTCTGCGTTCTTTGGAGCTGGTGCGCGATAAGGCCATCGCGGTGGTCTCGCGCATTGGTGAGCGCGCGGCGCAGTATCAGACGCTGGTCATGGCGGGTCGTTCCCACAACGTCGCTGCCCAGGCCACGACCCTGGGCAAGCGTTTCGCCTCCGCTGCCGACGAGCTCCTGCTGGGCATCGAGCGCGTGGAATCGCTGCTGAGCCGCTATCCGCTGCGCGGCATCAAGGGTCCGATGGGCACCTCGCAGGACATGCTCGACCTCATGGGCGGATCCGAAGACAAGCTCGCCGCGTTGGAGACCCGCATTGCGGATCACCTGGGATTCTCCCGAGTCTTCAACTCGGTGGGCCAGGTCTACCCGCGCTCCCTCGACTTTGATGCTGTTTCCGCGCTGGTGGAGCTGGGCGCTGGGCCTTCCTCGCTGGCAACGACCATTCGCCTCATGGCTGGCAACGAAACCGTGACGGAAGGCTTCAAGGAGGGCCAGGTTGGTTCCTCCGCGATGCCGCACAAGATGAATGCCCGCTCTTGCGAGCGCGTCGGTGGCTTCCAGGTCATCCTGCGCGGCTACCTGACGATGGTGGCGGACCTGTCCGGCCAGCAGTGGAACGAGGGCGACGTGTTCTGTTCGGTGGTACGCCGCGTGGCGCTGCCCGACGCCTTCTTCGCTATCGACGGCATGTTTGAAACCTTCCTCACCGTGCTCGACGAGTTCGGCGCTTTCCCGGCCATGATTGACCGCGAGCTGGAGCGCTACCTGCCGTTCCTCGCCACCACCCGCATCCTCATGGCGGCGGTGCGCGCGGGCGTAGGCCGCGAGACCGCGCACGAGGTCATCAAGGAAAATGCTGTCGCCGTGGCGCTCAACATGCGTGAGAATGGCGGGGAGCAGGATCTGATTGAGCGCCTGGCTGCCGACGAGCGCCTGCCGCTCGATGCCGCCGCCCTCGAGGCCGCGCTGTCGGACAAGCACGCTTTCATCGGCGCTGCCGAATCGCAGGTGAGCCAGATTCTGGGCCGCATCAAGGCGATTGCTGATCAGCACCCGCAGGCCGCCGCCTACACCCCGGGCGAGATCCTCTAGCCCACGCGGCCAGGGGGCATCCAGTGATCTGGGGCGACCGGGCGTGGTACGTTTTCGCAGACAATCCCTCTCAAACGCGAGTTTTCGGGGCGCTATTTACGAAAACGTACCTCGTTGGCCCGGTCCATGTACGTTTCGATCAAATAAGGTTGCCCAGATCGAATTTTCTGGCCCTTATTTGATCGAAACGACCATCTAGTCACGTTCTGCTTTATCCGGCGCGTTGTCCGCGCCCTTCGTTGCGGACTCGATGGCGCTGCGGGTTGTACCCCAGGCTTGCCGGGCGCGGTTGGTTACGGTTTCGCGGGCTTCTAAGGTGCGTTGCTGCGCAACACCAGCGGCTTCGCGGGCCATGTTGGTGCCGGTGGCAGTCAGCTCGCGGAAAGCATCGATGCGCCGGACGGGCTCTAAGCCCTCGGTTCCTTCGACGGCAAGGTTGGCAGCGTCGGCGAAGTCACGCAGTTGGGCAAAGAAGTGGTTGACCTCCGCTACGGCGCGGGGAGAGTTCCAGTCGATGGCTTTGCGCAGCGTCGAGAAGCTGCCCAGCTCGTGGGCAATGTGGGCGATGCTGGTGAGGTCTTCCAGCAAACGAGCGGCGCGCCTCTGCCGCGCCCGAGCAACAGCCGCGGCGTAGTCTTTGGCCACCTCGCCCTCCACGGCATTGGCGCGGCTGAGCTGAAGCACATACATCTGGTTCTGCAGTTGCACGGTTCGGGCAAGCTCGTAGAACCACGAGCCTGCGTCGTCGTTAGTCTTCTGGAAGGTCGCGCGCACCTTCCCGGGCGAAGTCTTTGACCTCGCCATCGTCTCCGCCACGGCCCGCAGGTGTCGCAGTACCTGGCCTTGCAGCTTAGCCAGGTCCGCAGTGAGGTGGGCGATGGTTGCCCACTGCGTATCGGTCACTTCAGCGGTGTCCTCGAGGACGAGGGCGGCCTCCGCCAGCATCTCCGCGACGCCATCAATCTCACCAGCCAGCGAATCCTTCTGGAAGCGCAGCACCTCATCGAGCTTGGCGTCGATATGCTCCAGGTAAGCCTGCATCTGCTCCATCTGCTTCTCGACGCCCGCCTGCTGCATCATCGACGCCAGCACCATCGGAGCCGCCGGCGTGAGCAGGCCGGCCTTCTCAAACTGCAGGTGCTTCAGCAGGCTTCCACCATTGCGCGAAGCAACGCCGCGGCCGACATCCTTGGTGCGGATTACACCGGCGCGGATATCCCCCGGCTTGATGCCCATGCGCTTGAGGTACGCAGCGGACTCAGTATCGAGCTTGAGCCACCGTCCAGATTCCTTCTGGTAGTCCTCGATACCTGCGAGCACCTGACTCGCGCGGCGGAGGAGCTGGGGAGTGACGGGAGAGAGCTCCGCCTGGTCGGAAAGCCGTTTCAACTCGGATTCGGGGCCGATAACAAGTGCGCCTTCCTCACCGGTAATGACGGTTAGCTCGGCGTCGCTCTCAGCCATTAGGCCATCCCGGGGAGGCGCAGAACCGGCAGCTCAAAGCCGCCGAAAGAGGCGCCGTTGGAGGCGAGGTAGCCGCCGATCACCAGCACGGTGAGCACCGTCATGACGCCGAGGACCGCCGCGCCCGTGGACGAGGTCTGCTGCTGCGTCGTCTGCCCCGGAATGGGCAGCTCGGGCACCGGCTGGATGCCCTCCTGAGCGCCGCGCCCGCGCAGCTCCTCTACACACTCCGCGAAGGACTGCGACTGGGCGGCGTTGAAGGCGTTGACGGCTTCCTTTTCTTGCATCTGGTTCTCCGCCAAGGCGGCGCGCAGCTTCGGGCTGAAGTCGCTGCCCGTCGACAGCAGGGGAGCCGGGCCCTTCTCGGCCCGGGCCGCAGCTGCATTGATGGAGTACTCGGCGTCCTCCGGTAGCAACACCGACTCGTCTGCGACGAGCTCTTCCGGCGCAGACGCACCGACCATGATGATGAGCATATCCGCGCCCGTGTAGCCGGCCTTGCTCAGCGCGGCCACCGTCGCCGCATAACCCGGTGCCTTGCTGATGTCGCGCGAGGTGTACGCGGAGAAATCAAGCTTCGGGAACTGCGCTTGAATCTGCTCCGAGGTCGCCTTGATCGTGGCAATGTACCCGGCTCGGACGTCGCGGGCCAGCGCGCGGTCTGACTCCGACGCCGATATGGAACACAGCCACTGGCCGTGGGCGGACTCGCGCGCCGAGACATCGGCGGCCTGCGCCGCCGGCACGCTGAGGGCGCCGCATACTAGCGCAGCGGAGGTTAAAAGGGAGGTCAGGCGAGAGTGCACGGGCTTAGCTCCTCGGGATTGGGATGTATCTTGAAGCAGTCTAGACGGGTCTAGGATGTATGTCATGCGTCCAGAACTTTCTTCCTATACCCACATCGCCTCCGGCAAGGTGCGCGATATCTACGAAATCGACGACAACACCCTGCTCATGGTCGTCTCCGACCGTATTTCCGCCTATGACCACGCCCTTGAGCCCGCCATTCCGGACAAGGGCCGCGTGCTCACAGCGACCTCGAAGTTCTTCTTCGACGTCATTGATTTCCCTAACCACCTCGCCGGCCCGCTCGATGATGAGCGCATCCCCGAAGAGGTACTCGGCCGCGCCATGGTGGTGCAGAAGCTCGACATGCTGCCCTTCGAGTGCGTCGCCCGCGGCTATCTCACCGGCTCCGGGCTGAAGGAGTACAAGGAATCCGGCAGCGTGTGCGGCGTCGAGTTGCCCGAGGGGCTGACCGAAGCTTCCCGCCTGCCCGAGCCCATCTTTACCCCGGCCACCAAGGCGGAGCAGGGCGACCACGATGAGAACGTTTCCTTCGACGTCGTTGTGGACAAGCTCGGCCGCGAGCGCGCCGAAGAGCTGCGCGAGGCGACCCTGCGCATCTATGCCACAGCAGCCGCGTTGGCGGAGGAGAAGGGCATTATTTTGGCGGATACGAAGTTCGAGTTTGGCGTCGATAAGCACGGCACCTTGGTCTTGGCCGATGAGGTCCTCACCCCAGACTCCTCGCGCTACTGGCCGGCCGATACGTACGAGGAAGGCAAGGTTCAGCCCTCCTTTGATAAGCAGTACGTGCGCGATTGGCTCACCGACTCCGGCTGGGACAAGGAGTCCACGCCGCCGCGCCTGCCGGATGACGTTGTCCAGGCCACCCGCGCGCGTTATGTTGAGGCTTTTGAACGCCTGTCCGGAACCACTTTTTAAGGAGGCTGAATGAACGCACCACACGCAGCGAAACGCCCGGTCACCCGTGAGTTCCATGGCCGCAGCTTCATCGATAATTACGAGTGGCTGCGCGCGAAAGACGCCCCGGAGACCCGCGAATACTTGGAGGCCGAAAACGCCTACACCAAGGAGCGCACCGCACACCTGGACACCTTGACGGAGAACATCTTCACTGAGGTCAAGTCCCGCATCAAGCAGACGGACATGTCCGTGCCCCAGCGCCGCGGTAAGTACTGGTACTACGGGCGCACCGAGGAGGGCCAGGAGTACGGCTACAGCTGCCGCATCCCGGTGTCGGAAGGCTCCGATCCGTGGACTCCGCCGACCATCCCGGAGGAGGGGGCGCCGGAAGGGGAGCAGGTGCTTCTCGACGTCAACGCGCTCGCCGAAGGCCACGACTTCTTCGCCCTGGGCGCGTCCACGGTGAGCGATTCCGGTGATTTGCTGGCCTATTCGGTCGACGTGGCCGGCGATGAGCGCTTTGAGCTTTTCATCAAGGACCTGCGTTCAGGCGAGCTGTTGGAGGATCGTCTGGAAGGCATCTTCTATGGTGCGACGTGGGTGGGGGAGGAGTTCATCTTCTACACCACCGTGGATGATGCGTGGCGCCCGGATACGGTGTGGCGCCATCGCGTGGGAACCCCGCAGTCGGAGGACGTCGTGGTCATGCGCGAGGAAGACTCACGTTTCGGCATTGGCCCGGGTACGACCCGCAGCGAGAAGTACATCGTGATCGTGTCGAGTTCGAAGATGACGAGTGAAGCCTGGGTGCTCGAGCAGGACAACCCGGAGGGTGAGTTCCGCTGTTTGTGGGCGCGTGAGTCCGGAGTGGACTACGACGTCGACCACGCGGTCGTGGACGGTACCGACTATTGGGTGGTCACGCACAACGCGACCGGCCCGAACTTTGAGTTGGGCTATTGCCCGGTCAGTGAGGAACTTCCCTCTTTGCGTGAGCTCACCGTGCTCATGCCTCACGATAATGAGGTTCGCTTGCAGGGCGTTGATTGCTACCGCGACCACATCGTTGTGGCCTACCGCCGGGGCGGCATCGGCCGGGCTGCGATTATGGATGTGCGGGAAGGCTGGGCGCGCCTCAGCGAGCTCAACTTCAACGAAGAGCTCTATACCGTCGGTGTGGCCGGCAACCCGGAGTGGGATGCGCCGGTGCTGCGCGTGAGCTACACATCCTTTATCCAGCCCGCACAGCTCTTTGATTACCGCGTGGCCACCGGTGAGTACACGCTGCTCAAGGAACAGGAAGTACCAGGCGGCTATGACAAAGACGAATACGTGGCCTACCGCGTCTGGTCTGAAGCACCCGATGGGACGAAGGTGCCGGTGTCCATCGTGCACCGCGCGGACCTGGACCGCACGCAGCCGAACCCGACGTTGCTTTATGGCTACGGGTCTTATGAGGCGAATATGGACCCGTACTTCTCGGTCTTCCGTTTGTCTCTCATGGACCGCGGCATGATCTTTGCCATGGCGCACGTTCGCGGTGGCGGCGAGATGGGCCGCAACTGGTACGACGACGGCAAGATGCTGGCCAAGAAAAACACGTTTACGGACTTCATTGCGGTGGCGGATGACCTCATCGCGCGCCGGGTGACTACACCGGAGACCTTGGTGGCTGAAGGCGGTTCCGCCGGTGGCCTGCTCATGGGCGCGGTGGCGAATATGGCACCGGATAGGTTCAAGGCCATCGAGGCTAACGTGCCCTTTGTGGATCCGCTGACCTCGATTCTCATGCCGGAGCTGCCGCTCACGGTGGTGGAGTGGGAGGAATGGGGCGACCCGTACCACGATCCGGAGGTCTACGACTACATGGCCTCCTATGCGCCGTACGAGAACATCGCTCCGCAGGAGTATCCGAATATTCTGGCGTTGACCTCGCTCAATGACACCCGCGTGCTGTATGTTGAGCCGGCGAAGTGGGTGGCCAAGCTGCGTGACGTTGCCACCGGCGGCGAGTTCCTCCTCAAGACGGAGATGGCCGCGGGCCACGGTGGTGTGTCCGGGCGCTATGCCCAGTGGCGGCAGGCGGCTTTTGAGTACGCGTGGTTGATCAACCAGGCCACGGGTGTCGCGGCCTAGGGACCGCTTACGGCGTGTGGCTAATCAGCCGCACGCCGCCCATGTGGGGGAGCGCCGAATCTCTCTCAGCGCGCGCCGGGGCGGTGGCTGTGCGATAATTTTCCTTATGCATGGCCACCTTCTGGTTTCGATTTCCAGTATTTTTGATGACACCCGAAGCCAAGCCTCCGATCTGCTCAAGCAGTTCGATAAAGCTGACGTTCCTGTCTCTTTGCTGGTGGCGCCGCACATCGACGGCAATTGGCACCTAGCTAAAGACACAGCGACGCAATCCTGGCTTCGCGAGCAGGCCGAATCGGGCCGCGTGCTTATTCTCAATGGCTTTGACCAAGCGGTCCAGGGCCGCCGTGCGGAGTTCGCCAACCTGGATGCGCACGAGGCACGTCTGCGCCTAAAGGGCGCGACGCGACAGATGGCCAAGATCGGCTTTGAGCCGACCATTTTTGCACCACCGCGCTGGCGAATGTCGGAGGGAACACTAGAAGTCCTTCCCGAGTTTGATTTCGACTTTGCCGCCTCCACCCGTGGCATCCACGACCTTCGCACAGGCGAGCTCCACCAAGCCCGCAACTTGTCATTTGGTGAGGGCTTCGGTTCGGCCAAGTGGTGGCGCCGCAACATTATTCGCGCAGCAGAGCGCTCTGCACAGCGCGGCAACACCGTGCGCCTGTCAATCTCTGGCCGCAACCTCGATGACCGCAAGGTAGTTGCTGATTTCCTCAAAGCCGCCGAGCGCGCCATGGCAGCTGGTGCTCGACCCGCCGACTATTCCGTTTTCACGCACGCCGAATAGCCCACCAACCTCTTTTTCTTTGGGGTGTGGCCGAATTAGACGCGGTGTAGGTTTGTGAACCCGTCGGGTGTGCTGGCTGCGTGTTTCACGAGCGCAATCCCCGAATTGCGGTAGCGGACGTAGGTTTCAATTGCCCCACCCGCAATCGGAGCGAGAAAAGCCTCTCTGATGAGGAGCTTGACCTGGCTGAGCAGAGACGAACTTAGCGAGTATTCCGGCGTCGCGGGTCAGTGAGTAAGTGGCAGGGAGCTCCGTCAGTAATGCTGGCGGGCGTCCGGCTGCACTGTTGGCGGTGTCTAGCGCTTACTCGGTACTACATGGGGGTGTTGGAGGCGCTACGACTCGGTGGCGTTGCGTCAACTTCTACTTGGAAAAGCTAGTTCTTGTGGCTAACTTCAAACAGATCATCGCGATGTGCATTGAAGGTGATGGGGTCTTTACAGGTTTACAGCCAACTGCCCGTGTAAACACATGCAGATAAGCGTTTGGCGCTCTTGGGGCAGAGGTTTAAAAGCGTTCATTTGTTTGAAAATGATGTTTTGCTGCTGTCATTAAATGCGCAGCTTCTCATACGGGCGCGTACGAAGGTACGGTTCCCTCTCGAATTAGGTGTGGTTCATTGAAAAGCGTGTGCCCACAGGAGGTTTCCCTGGGGGCACACGCGTGTTTCTCTTAGCTCTTTAGAACCAAGAAAGCTAGGGCCAATCTACTTAACAACAATCTTTACCATTACCGGCTCGTCATTCACCGTTACTTCCTGGCTGCCCTCGAGCGCTCGCGCGGAGGAAAGGCTGGAAAGCCCCGAACAAGATGCGTTGATGGTATGCGAACCAGGTTCCAACGCGTAGAAGTACACGCCTTTGGCATTAGTCGTGTGTACCTTTTCCTGCGAAAGGCCAATAAGCTTACATTCGCCTGCCGGGTTACCACTGGAGGTTACAACGCGAATCGTTGATTCTCCTGCATTAGGCTTGGTCTGCCCATCGTTGGGGAGGCCTTGGCCGACACTGATTGCAACAACTAGGGAAATAATGCCCAGAACGGTACCAATGAGTCCGAGAAGATTACTGGGGTTATTAATGAGAGCTTGAATCTGAGCTGGAACCGGGATCTGTGGTTGCATTGTTTTGGATCTCCTTAATGTCATTGAAGGTATTTAGCATGCTTGGGCTTATACGTAGGGCACTGTTTTCAGGGCAGCCGAGATCGCTGATGCCATGCGTGTGAATGCCGATGGCAGCGTTGTCTGTGGCATAGACCGGAGAACCGCTTTGTCCGCCTGTGGTGTCTAAGCTATAGCAAAGTCGAGTTTGGGTTCCTGGATGAAGGATTCCGAAGAGAGAACTTCATGAGTGTCCTTTGCAGGAGAGAGAAGATTTGTGGGGTGAGCTGGGGTAAGTCCCATTCACCTTGTAGTGAATTATGAGGCATCGAAAAAGGGGCTGCAACCGTCAGGCGGTTTGATGTTGCCTTGTGCTCCCCCCCAATAGGGGAGGGGAGGCCGCGTGTTTCATCGGGTCCGGCTGGTCTCTATTCAGATTCGGTTGGGGCACAGGCCGCGCCGATGATGCCAAGCGCAGCCAGCAGGCCGAGGCCACCAGCAGCGTACTGAGCTTCGCGCGGGATGTTGCGGGTCATCGACTCAATCTGCTTCCGGACAGGCTCGAAGCCCGGGATGTTGAACTGCGTGTTGGCAAACCCAAGGAAGGCAACCGGAATGGCGAGGGCTGCGGGGATGGTGAGGCCGAGGGCAGTCGGCAGGCAACGCTCGCCGGCAGAAGAACTGGAACTGTGAGTGGGCTTGGTGCCAACCTTGTCGTCATCGTCGGTCTGATCTGGCTCCTCCGCCGGATCTGGTTCCTCCGACGGGTCCGACTCTTCGGGGGTCTCGCAATCCTTGAGCTCGTCCGCAGAACGTTTCACCGCCGCAAGGTTAAAGCCCACCTTGACCGGGTCGTGGTCGGAGGAGCGGTAGGGGTTATCGGCCTCGAAGACATCGCCGCCGGTGTAGTTGCGGCGGGAGTATTCCATGGCGATGGGCTCGTCGGAGTTGATGTTCCAGGTCTGTGCGGCCTGCGCGTCGACGTGCTCGTTGGCCAGGATGTGGTCCAGGGAGCCGAGGCGGCCGGAGAACTGGTAGGAGGCCACGTTCTGCCAGTCCTCTTGCGCATTGAGCTCTTCCACCGGGATGGTGTAGCCCGCATTGCGGAAGACGGAGATGGCATCTTCCTTGGAGTAGGTGTTCAAATCACCCATGACAAAGGTGGCCTTCTTCTGCCACTGCGGTTGCTTGGCCAGCCCGTCGAGGACGGCCTGGGCGTGGGCGTTGCGCACGTTGGGGTTGTTGCCTTGGCCGTCGCCGGTATCGGCATCACCGTTCGCTACCGATCCCTTGGATTTGAAATGGTTGGTCACCACCACGAAGGAATCGGGACCTTCAACAGCGCACCTATCGGAAACAGGCTGGAACTCCGCGGCGAGCGGGGTGCGGGCGGTGCCCTTGAAGCGGGCGTCCTCAAGCAAGGTGGCCTCACCCACCGGCTTAACGCGGTCCTTCTTGTAGATGATCGCGGTGCGGATGACGTCCGTATCGGCTGACGCGTTCGCCGGGGCCTTGACGTAATCCCACTTCTCAGAACCCGCGCGGGAATTGAGCTCACCCACGAGGTACTTCACGGCGTCATCGTAGGAGCCACCCACGGTATTCGCGGCATTCTCGATCTCAGACAGGCCAATGACATCGGCATCAAGGCCCTCCAGCGCGGTGAGGATCTTGCCCTTCTGGTCGTTGAACGCGGATTCGGACCAGGCGCCACGGAAGGTCCCGCTATCGGAGCCCACGCCGTTGCCAAAGCGGTCCTTGTAGGATTTTGCGCCGTTATCCTCGCCCAGGTTGATGAAGAAGTTCAGCACGTTAAACGCCGCCACGGTGTAATCGCCAGCCACCTGCGGGGCCTCTGGACGGGCCGGGTCCCACGTAATCGGCAGGTCCGCGGCGGCAGAGTCACCGGTGATCATCGCGGTGGGCTGGAAGCGCCACTGGTTGTGGCCGTAGCCCAGGATGACACCAGAGTCCGCGAACTCCACCTGGTTCGTGGTGCGGATCGTCTTGACCTCCGAGCCGTTCTGCATGATGTAGGGCAGCTTCGTCGAGGCGCCATCACGGGAGAAGTCGCGCGTGGAGCCGTCGTCCAAAATGACGTACTTCGCCGCGTTAGCAGCCTCCATGTCCTTTTGTTCTTGGGTGCCCGGGGAGACGATGTCGGTGGGCTGACGCAGAGCCTCGGTGCCTGGAGCCAAGCCCAGCTCGCCGTAGCGGTTGAGACCGTAATTGTCGGTCACGGTGTGCACGCCAGGCTTGAGCAGCATGGACTCGAGCTTCTCGCGCTCCTCATCGCCTTCCGGAAGGGCATCGATGGCGAGCGGGGTGACGGCGGGGAGGGCGTCGTCAAGCGTGGAGCCGGCGCTCAGGGCAATCTGGGTCTGCCCAAAGTACTCATCAACGGTGCCGGTGACCTCGACGGAATCCCCAATTTCTGGGTAGAAGCCGGTTCCACCGGTGTAGACGAAGACGGCCTCGGAGGCCCCGGTCGGCGCGGTCTGGCCCGTGCCCGGGGTCTGGATGGTGAAGCCGTTGAGGGACTTCTCGCCCTGCCACACCGCGGTCACCACACCTTGGGTGGTGACGTTCTGGCCCTTGAGCGGGGACTCCGCGCCGGTGCCCTGGATCTCCGGGATGGTGACGGTGGAACCCGGCTCGGCCGGGGACGGGTCCGGTTGCGGGGCTGCGCCGCCGGCAGACTTCGGCGTCGGCGCTGCACTGCTGAAGTCAGCAGCGTTGTTATCGGTGTCGGTGCCCTCGGCGTCGCGCTGCGCAGAGGTGGAGTTGTTCAGGGCTTGGGCGGGGGAGCCCTCGCTTAGCGACGCCTCTCCGTACCCCACGAGGTCCACCTCGGCCCCGGAGGCGTCGTAAAGCTTCACCGATCCTTTGGAGCCGGACAGGTTCAGGTTCCCCTCTGCATCAGGGGAAGGAAGCGGCTCCCCGGTGTCGCCGCCACCTTCCTGGATGAGGAAGTAGCCCCCAGCCGGGAGGGAGCCGGATAGCTCGTGCTTTCCGCCTGAGTTGCCAGAAGCGGATAGGTACTCCACGGACCAGCCAGTGAGGTCGAGGTCAGCGGAGGTGGGGTTATAAAGCTCGATGAAATCCTTAGTAAACGCCGCCCCCTTGTTGCCGCCGCCACCGTAGACCTCAGAGATAACGGCGTTGGAGCCGTCCGCCGCCGCACCGGCCTGAGGTGCGACGATGCAGGTAGAGACAAGAGCAGCGATGGCGAGTGAGCCAATGCCTTTGAGATGCATGAGAGGTTCCTTGGATAGGTGAGAACAGGACAATGCATCTCGTTCTACCCGGGTTTCGCACCGAGTGATACCGGAGCGCACTAGGTGAGCTGGGGGTTAAGGTGGGATTCCCCAAGAATTCTTCAGCCGTTTGGTTTGAATTCATCACCCCCAAAGATTCCGAATCTTTCTTGCCGGCGGGATAGACTGGCGGGGCACCTATACTCACGCACAGTAAGGCAAAAATTTTCATGGCTCGTGTAGTTGTCAATGTCATGCCCAAGGCCGAGATTTTGGACCCGCAAGGTCAGGCCGTTGTTCGCGCGCTGGGCCGCCTGGGGGTTGCTGGTGTCAGCGACGTGCGCCAGGGCAAGCGCTTTGAAATTGAAGTCGATGATTCGGTCAGCACCGAGGAGCTGGAGAAGGTTGCTTCCACCCTGCTGGCCAACACCGTGATCGAGGACTACGAGGTCATCCAGTAATGAAGATCGGCGTTATTACCTTCCCCGGCACGCTTGACGACGTCGACGCGGCCCGCGCCGCCCGCACCGCCGGCGCCGAAGTCGTGTCCCTGTGGCATGCGGACGAGGACCTGCGCGGCGTCGATGCCGTCGTGGTTCCCGGCGGTTTTTCCTACGGTGACTACCTGCGCTCCGGCGCGATTTCGGCGCTCGCCCCGGTGATGCGCGCGGTCGTCGATGCCGCTAACAAGGGCATGCCGGTGCTCGGCATCTGCAACGGCTTCCAGATTCTGACGGAGGCTGGCCTGCTGCCCGGCGCCCTGACCCGCAACCAGGGCCTGCATTTCCACTGCGTGGATACCTACCTCGAGGTGGAGAACGCACAGACCTCCTGGACCAGCGAGTTTGCGCAGGGGCAGCGCATCCTCATCCCGGCGAAGCACGGCGAAGGCCGTTTCCAGGCGGATGCGGAGACCGTGGAGCGCTTGGAGGGCGAGGGCCGCGTGGTTTTCCGCTATACCGATAACTTCAACGGCTCCATCAATGGCATTGCCGGCATCACCAACGAGGCCGGCAACGTGGTGGGGTTGATGCCGCACCCGGAGCATGCCATCGATCTTCTCACCGGCCCGTCCACCGACGGTCTGGGTTTGTTTGTGTCCGCCCTCAAGGTCGTCGCTTAACCCGCGCCGACGGTTAAAGGAGAAACAATGACCGTACACAACGACACCGTCGAGCAGGCATCCGCGCAGCCTGAACTGGACCAGCCCTACCGCGAATTGGGCCTGAAGGATGACGAATACGCGCACATCCGCGAGATCCTGGGTCGCCGCCCGACCGATGCCGAGCTGACCATGTACTCGGTGATGTGGTCGGAGCACTGTTCTTATAAGTCCTCCAAGGCGCACCTGCGCTACTTTGGCGAGACCATGACGGAAGAGATGGGCTCCAAGATCCTCGCCGGCATCGGTGAGAACGCCGGCGTGGTGGACATCGGAGACGGCAACGCCGTGACCTTCCGCGTGGAAAGTCACAACCACCCCTCCTACGTGGAGCCGCACCAGGGCGCCGCGACGGGCGTGGGCGGCATCGTCCGCGACATCATGGCCATGGGCGCGCGCCCGATTGCCGTGATGGATCAGCTGCGCTTCGGCCCGGCGGATGCGCCCGACACCAAGCGCGTTCTGCCGGGTGTTGTCGACGGCATTTCGCACTACGGCAATTGCTTGGGCTTGCCCAACATTGGCGGCGAAACCGTTTTTGATGAATCTTATGCTGGTAACCCGCTGGTCAACGCGCTATGCGTGGGCACGCTGAAGGTCGAGGACCTTAAGCTGGCCTTCGCTTCTGGTACCGGAAACAAGGTGATGCTCTTTGGCTCGCGCACCGGCCTCGACGGTATCGGTGGCGTGTCCGTGCTGGCGTCTGACACCTTCGAGGATGGCGCGGAGCGCAAGCTGCCAGCCGTTCAGGTGGGTGACCCGTTCGCGGAGAAGGTTCTCATCGAGTGCTGCCTGGAGCTGTACAAGTCCGGCATCGTGGTGGGCATCCAGGACTTGGGCGGTGCGGGCTTGGCCTGCGCCACCTCCGAGCTGGCTGCGTCCGGCGACGGCGGCATGGAGATCAACCTGGACAACGTCCCGCTGCGTGCGAAGAACATGACCGCAGCAGAGATCCTCGCTTCCGAGTCCCAGGAGCGCATGTGCGCCGTGGTGACCCCGGAGAACGTGGAGAAGTTCAAGGAGATCTGCGCGCACTGGGACGTCACCTGCGCCGAGATCGGTGAGGTCACCACCGGCAAGCACCTCATCATTCGCCACCAGGGCGAGGTCGTCGTCGATGCCCCGGCACACACCATCGCCAACGAGGGCCCGGTGTACGACCGCCCGTACGCACGCCCGGAGTGGCAGGATGCGCTGCAGGAATTCGAGGGCGTCGAAAAGCAGGACATCACTGTGGCGCTCAAGAAGCTCGTGGCCTCCCCGGCACTGTGTTCACGTGATTTCATCACTGAGCAGTATGACCGCTACGTGCGCGGCAACACCGTGCAGTCCCACCACGCGAACGCTGGTGTTCTGCGCATTGATGAGGAGACCGGCCGCGGTATCGCGGTGTCGGCTGACGCGTCTGGCCGCTACACCAAGCTGGACCCGAACATGGGCGCACGCCTGGCTCTGGCGGAGGCCTACCGCAACGTGGCCGTCACCGGCGCCCGCCCGGTCGCCATCACCAACTGCCTCAACTATGGCTCCCCGGAGAACCCGGACGTCATGTGGCAGTTCCGCGAGTCCGTGCACGGGCTTGCCGACGGCGCCGTGGAACTCGGCATCCCCGTCTCCGGTGGCAACGTCTCCTTCTACAACCAGACCGGCGAGGAGCCGATCTTGCCGACGCCCGTCGTGGGCGTCCTGGGCGTCATCGATGACGTCCACGCGTCCATTGGCAACGAGCTCGGCCTCGTGGAGGAACCGGAGGTGCTCGTTCTGCTGGGTGAGACCAAGGATGAGTTCGGCGGTTCCATCTGGCAGCAGGTGAGCGCTCATGAGCAGGGCCATGAGGCGAAGAACGGGCTCAACGGCTTGCCGCCGCAGGTCGACCTGGCTAATGAGCAGCGCCTCGCTGACTTCTTCGTGGGCAGCGAAGGCTTGACCGCCGCTCACGATATCTCCGAAGGTGGCCTCGCCGTCACCGCGTTCGAGATGGCCAAGCGCAGCGGCGTGGGCTTGAGCCTGGATCTGTCCAAGGTCCATGAGGATGCCTTCGTGGCTGCCTTCTCCGAGTCCGCTTCCCGCGTGCTCGTGGCAACGACCGCTGACCGCGTCGACATGCTGCTGCACCGCGCTGAGGAGTGCGGTGTGCCGGCCGTCATCATCGGCCAGACCACCGATAACGGCGAGTTTGAGCTCGGCGGCGAGTCCATTGCTGTCTCCGAGCTTCGTGAGGCCTGGGCAGCAACCCTGCCGGACCTCTTTGGCCACGCGGTGGGTGCCAACTCCGTCGTGGAGTAGACCTCACGCACAGAACTGCAACCGGGCGGGGTTCTCGCCAAGGCGAGGCCCTGCCCGCACTGTCTAATTGCTCCAGTCAGCGTTGTAGACTATTAGTAATAGCTGCGTACGGGGGCCGGGGAACAGAGATGGAAGACGTGAAGAGAAAAAGAGCTTTGTATGTTTTTCTCGATGAGTCGGGGGATATGCAGTTTGGTGCAAAAGCCTCCACGCACTTCCTAATCACAGCATTTTGCACTTTCAATCCAGCAGGCACTGCGATAGGACTGCAAGCGCTGAAGTATGAACTTATGGCAGCGGGGAGTAAAGACCTTGAGTTTCATGCAACAGAGAATTCGAAGGGAACGCGAAAGCGGGTAATAGACCGAATTAATGAGCTTGATCGGTGCCGTGTCCACACGATCTGGGTGGATAAGCGAATGACGCATCCGACTTACCAGTCTCCACCGCAGCTTTTAGGGCTCTTTGCTGGTGCAATGGGGAAGTGGATTAATGCGGTGTGGGGAGACTCAGAGGTAAGCCAAGTAATCTTGATTTTCGACTCGGTTCTTACAGGCAAAGAAAGATCGGCATTTGAAAAGAGGATAAAGCCTCTGTTGAAAGGTCTACAGCTAAAGTTCCGTGTGCTCTTTCATCCAGTAAAACAGGATTTGAACGGTCAGATTGCTGACTACTTTTCTTGGTCCTGGTTTCAGAAAATGGAACGAGGCAAGGGACAGTACGTTCAAGCACTTTCGCAGCGGCACAATTGGGATCAATTCAATATGTTTTCGGCGGGAAAGACCTATTACTGGAGTGGCCCGGTCCGAAAATAAGCGACCGCCCCACCTACCGGCGTAAGCCGGAAAGCCTTCAGGGGCTCTTTCAGTGGGGCGGAACCTTTCGCCTTGAGTTTAGACCTTCATCGTGTGGGGAGGCAAGGGAGCTATTAGGAAATGCCGAAGGCAGGAGCGAGGGGCCGGCCCCGCCCGCCGTGAGGCGGCAACCTCCTAGGAACCAACCAATTAAGCGCCGATGGTGCGGGCGATGGTCTGGTCCCAGCTCAGCTTCATCTGGTGGGAGAAGAGGTTGAAGGTGTGCGAGCCCTGGGGGCTGAAGTAACGGTTCACTCGCACCCCGGCATTGCGGGCGTTGCGGGTGAATTCCTCTGAGCACTGGTTAGCAACCGTCTCTACCGCGCGGGGTCCGAGCCATTGGCCGGGGTTATTGGTCCCATCGATGGGACCCGGGGTGCCGGAGGCCGAGCCCACGAAGACCTCGACGTCGCGCAGGCGCCCAGGGTTGGCGTTGGGGTCGTGCTCGAACCACTGCGGGGAGCCCGGCAGGCCCCACGCATTGAAGGAGGATCCGCCGCCATAGGCGATCATCGCGGTGGAGGTGGGGAAGCCAATCGCACCGGAGCGCACCGGGCAGCCGGAGTAGGAGGCTGCTGCTTTGTAGCGCTGTGGGGCGTGGCCGGCGATGTCGAGTGCGGCGCCGCCCGTGGAAGAAATGCCGCCGATGGCATCGCGGCCGGTGCCGTGGAATTCGGCGTCGATCAGCGGGGGCAACTCAGCGGTCATGTATGTGTTCCACTTGTTGACACCCAGGATGGGGTCCTCGGCATTCCAATCGGTGTAGAGGGAATAGGCGCCGCCGAGCGGCATAACGACGTTGACGTTCTTGCCCACGGCCCAATTGCGGATATCAGAGTGGGTCATCCAGTTCATGCCGGCCTGGCCGCCTTCCACTCCGGGCAGCAGGTAGAAGGAGGGGCGCGGCTTATCGCCCTCGGGGAGCAGGACGTTATTAGAAATCACCGCACGGTTGGCAGGGGACCACACGTCTACCACCCAGTGGTTGCCACCCATGTGGCGCTTTGAGGTAATGAAGGCCTTGTCACCGAGCCAGGGCTGCGGGTTGGTCACGCGCGAGGAAACCTCGCCGATGGTGCTGGACTGTGCGGAAGCGGAGCCGACGCCTGCCGACGCCGCCCCCAGCGCCACCATGGCAGCTGCGAACAGCGCCGCGGTGCGGCGAGAGCGTGAGACAAAGGAAAGCATAATGTGGGTAGTTTACGTGGCCAGCGCCCTCGAACTGCAAATATTGGAAGAAAAACTGGTGAAAACTGTTGCTCCACCCTTGTCTGCCACAATGCTCGTCCGTATAGTTACGGGTACGTAAGTTTTGGGAGTGAATGCGTTATACGCATGACCCGCATCTCAGGCAAGGCAAGGCCCCCACTATGAACGCACCCAGTGCTCAGAAATCGTCCCCGCAAGAATTTCCAGTTGAAGAAGGCTCTGTGCAGGAAAGCAGCACGATAGAGCAGCTCATCCAGCGAACGTACTGGATGGCGGACCGCGGCCCGCGCCCATTAACGCGCGGCTGGGGGCACTTCTTTGCGGCCATTGCCTCCCTGATCGCATCGACGGTTCTGATTACCTTTGCGTGGATGACGCTGCCGTGGTGGCAGGGGCTCGCGGTGACGGTCTACGGCGTCGGCGTGGTGGGCCTCTTTACGGTCTCGGCGTTGTACCACCGCTGGCCGTGGGTGTCTATGCGTGCGGTGCAATGGTGGCGGCGTGCTGACCATGCGACGATTTCGGTGTTTATCGCGGCGACCTACACGCCCTTGTGCGCCATCGTGCTGGAGCCAACGCAGGCGTTATGGATGCTGACCTCGGCGTGGGTGGGCGCCATCATGGGCGTCATCTTGAATCTGGTGTGGATTAATCACCCACGCTGGCTGGACGTGGTGGTTTACCTCGTGCTGGGCTGGCTCATCCTGCCGCTATTGCCGAACCTGTGGCAGTCCGCAGGACCGGCTGTGGTGTGGCTTCTCTTTGCCGGCGGCGTGGTCTATTCAGTGGGTGCGTTGATGTACGGCTTCAAGTGGCCGGGGCGCAACGCGCGCTGGTATGGCTACCACGAGCACTTCCACACCGCGACGATTGCCGCGGCGGTGGTGCACATGGTAGCCATCTGGATGGTTGTTGCGGGCTAGCCGAATACGGGGGCTAGCTTCACGGAATTTATGGGGATGGAGCTTATTCAGCGTCGGTGAGGTCCTCCGCGAGGGGGAATTCGACGACTAGGCCTTGGCACAGCACGCGTGCGTTAGGGTTGCCATCCCACGTGGGATTAAAGCCAACCGCACGCAGCGCTTCGACGAGTAGCTCGCCAACGGCCACAGGTGTGCTGAGCTCGGCATCGGTTCTCATGGTGCCGAAACCAAAGAAGAGGTCTCCGGTGTGGATTAACCTGTCGACGTCCTGCATGTGGCAATAAACATATCCTGCGGCACCGTCTTCTTCCGCCTTTTCGGCGCCGCATTCAGCGCCGTCGGAGGCGTCCCAGCCCTCGTCGAAGCTGAAGGCTAGGTTGCGCTGTTGCAGCTCATCACGGAGGGCGTCGAGGCGCTGTGCGTCTGCGGACTTCTCTGTGACCTTCTGTGCGTACTTAGCGGCAACTTCGTCAATGATGGAATCGAAATCTTCCGGGAAGGGATCCGTGCGCACTGTCGTCCACTCGGAAGGATCGTCGAGAAGCTCAATAAAGTCGTTGTGAATGTCCTGGCGTGAATGGCCGTGGCACAGATGCAGCGAGATGTCGTTGCGAAGGGTTCCGGAGACCAAGATGTCTTCGGAAGGCGGGAAGGAACTGGAGAACATGGAGTGTGGTGTGGTCATGCCTGTGGATGGTAGATGCGTGATGCTGACAGTCGTTGAAAGCAGGGAGGGCACCCCGCCAGGTGGCGGAGGTGACCTCGAGATGCGTGGCGTGACTAGACGTGGAGCGGATCCACACCGGCCTCGGTGAGCATCGGGATGTTGTGTACCTCAGGCGGAACGCCGAAGGCATCCACGAGAACGACGGACCATGGTGCGAGCGAATCGACGAGGTCGTTGATAGCAGCGCGGGCGGCCTTCATGCGGCCGGCCGGAATCAGGTTGTGCTCCTGGTACCAGCCCGCGTGCTGAACCAAGGTGTCGAAGACGAAGAGGTGGCGCAGCTGCTCGAAGACCTGGCGTGCCAGCGAACCTTCCTCAAGGCGCTCTTCTGCCTCAATCATGGCCTGGACCAACAAGGTATCCACGCGGGCCCAGCCGGCGGCGATGAGGTGATCCTGGCACTGATCCACGATGGCGGCGGCCTGCACCTTATCGGCCTTGCGAGCCGGCTGGATGCGGCGCACGAGGGAGAAGAGGATGGACTGGGCGCGATCGTCGATCAGCTTGGCCTGGTAGGTGGCGTCGAAAAGCGAGGCCTCTGAAGGATTCACGCGGTCCACCAGGCCTTGCAGGCGAGTAGTGAACCCGTAGCGGCGGCGAACCACATCGGTGGCGGTGGTAGCCGCGTACTTCACGGTGTCCCACGGGCTCATGTCATTCATCGCGCGACCATAGGCGGTGAGCAGGTTCTTGCCCACCATCTGAATGAGCACAGTGTTATCGCCCTCGAAGGTAGCGAAGACATCGGAATCGGCGCGGTAGGTGGTCAGGCGGTTCTCGGACATGTAGCCGGCGCCACCGCAGGCCTCGCGGCACTCTTGGATAGTGCGGGTGGCGTGCTGGGTCTGCGCGGATTTGATGGCAGCTGCCAGGGATTCCATCTCACGGGAGGCAAACTTCTGCTCTTCGGTCGGCTCCGTCACAGACCAGGTGCCAGCCTCGTGCTGATCGTTTTGCTCCTGGTAGCGCTCCAGAATTTGGTTGTAGAGCAGGTGCAGCGCGTATGTACGGGCCAGCGGAATGAGCAGGCGGCGGCGGTGCTGGCGGTGCTCAATGAGGCGCTTCTCGGCGCCGGTCGCGCCCTCGAACTGACGACGGCGGTTGGCGTAGCGGATGGCGATGTCCAGGGAAGCCTCGGTGGCGGCGCCCGCTGCGCCGGATACGCCGATGCGGCCGCGGATGAGAGTGCCCAGCATGGTGAAGAAGCGAGCATTCTTGGACTCGATGGGGGAGGAGTACTTGCCCTTCTCGTCCACATCGGCGAAGCGGTTGAGTAGGTTCTCGCGCGGCACGCGGACGTTGTCGAAGCGCAGGGTGCCATTATCGACGCCTACCAAACCACCCTTGTGGCCATGATCGCCCAAGGCAACGCCCGGCAGTTCGTTGCCTTCCTCGTCGCGGATGGGGACGATGATGGCGTGGACGCCGTGGGAGCGGCCGTCGCTATCCGGGGTGATGAGCTGGGTGAAGACGACTGCGGCGCGGCCATCCTTGGCGGCGTTACCGATGTAGTTCTTCACCGCGGAATCGGAGGGGGTGTTGATGATGAACTCATCGGTCTCCGGGTCGAAGGTGGCGGTGGTCTCGAGGGATTGCACATCGGAACCATGGCCGCGCTCAGTCATGGCGAAACAGCCCGGCAACTCCAGGCTGGCGGCCTTCTCAACCCACTCGAGGTGGCGCTCGGTGCCTAGCTGATCCAGCGCTCCACCCCACAGGCCCCATTGCACACCGGACTTAATCGCCAGCGAACCGTCGACCCACGCCAAGCCTTCGAGGGTGAAGGTGGAGAGATTTGGCTTGCCGGCACCGCCGTGCGCGCGGCGCAGGCCGTGGTTGAATCCGCCGAAGTCACGAACCTTGGAGAGGTTCTCAAAGGTGTGTTGGCGCTGCTCCGCCATGGGCAGATCCGGGTTCGGGAAGAGCGAAGGATCGTTGAGGAAGGTGCGCAGCTCCTGGCGGAAGGCGGCGTGGGGGCCGTCGAGAAGCGCGGCAAGTTCGGTGGCAACAGCAGGCTTCGGGGTGGTCGGCAGGCGGTGTGGGCTGCGGGCTTCGGCCTTGGGGGCGTCGGTGGAGGCCTGGTTGTTGAGCTCCGGGGAGATGGACTTTTTGTCAGCGGAAGACTTGGTCAGTGGCATGAGTGGTCCTTTCTGGGAGGCTTTTCTTAACGTTCGACGATGGCTGCGACGCCTTGGCCGCCGGCGGCGCAGATGGAAATGAGGGCCCGTCCGCCGCCGTTTTCTTCGAGAATCTTGGCGGTGGTGGCGAGGATTCGGGTGCCGGTGGCGGCGAAGGGGTGGCCGGCGGCCAGGGAGGAGCCCTTGACGTTGAGTTTGGTGCGGTCGATGGGGCCTAGTGCGGACTGCAATCCGAGGCGTTCGCGGCAGTAGGTCTCGTCCTCCCATGCGGACAAGGTGGCCAAGACCTGGGAGGCGAAGGCCTCGTGGACCTCGTAGAAATCGAAATCTTGCAGGCTTAAGTTGTTGCGCTCGAGCAGGCGCGGAACCGCGTAGGTGGGGGCCATGAGTAGGCCGTCGGGGCCGTGGACAAAGTCGACGGCCGCGGTCTCTGAGTCCACGAGGAAGGCGCGGGGCTCGATGTTGTGCTCGGCCGCCCATTCCTCGGAGCTGAGGAGGGCGACGGAGGCGCCGTCGGTCAGCGGCGTGGAATTGCCTGCGGTCATCGTGGCCTGCGTGCCGTGTTGCTCGGCATCGCGCTTGCCGAAGACCGGCTTGAGCTTGGCCAAGGACTCCAGGGAGGAATCCGGGCGCAGGTTGGTATCGCGGTTGACGCCGAGGAAGCCCGTAGTGAGGTCATCAAAGAAGCCCTCCTCCCAAGCCTTGTGGAGGTTCTGGTGGGAGGCGAGCGCCAACTCATCCTGGGCCTCGCGGCTGATGTTCAATTCGCGGGCGGTGATGGCGGCGTGATCACCCATGGAGAGTCCGGTGCGCGGCTCACCGTTCTGCGGCTGTTCCGGGGCCAGCTGCGAGGGACGGATAGAGCCGATGAGCTGGGCGCGCTGCGCAGCGGTCTTGGCGCGGGTGAGGTTGAGCAGCGTACGGCGCAGCGTGTCATTGACGGCCAGCGGGGCATCCGAGGTGGTGTCCGTTCCGCCCGCGATGCCGGTGGAGATTCGGCCTTGGGCAATGGCATCACCGACGTGGATAGCTGCCGCAAGAGAAGTGCAGCAGGCCTGTTGTACATCGATGGCGGGGGTCGTGGAGTCGAGGGCGGAGCCTAGAACGACCTCGCGGGTGAGGTTGAAATCGCGGGAGTGCTTGAGCACAGCGCCGGCGGCGACGAGGCCGAGACGTTCGTCGTGAAGCCCGTAGCGTGCGACGAGTCCATCCAGCGCACTGGTGAGCATGTCTTGGTTGGACGCGTGGGCGTACTGCTTATTGGAACGAGCAAATGGGATGCGGTTGCCACCCAGGATGGCTACGCGGTGCGGGGGGTTGGTCATTAAAAAGCTCCTTCGCGAGTGGTCTCGTGCGAATCATCCCAGCGGGAGGGGGGTAGCAACCCGGCTGTTCGTTTCGCGTCACAACTAAAGTGATATTGTTAGTTCTATCACTCAATTAACTAACCTTGCAACCAGCTCAACAAAGCTCGCAAGGTTGTGAAGAATCGAGAAAGGAACATGCCAGCCTATGCCGAACGTCACAATTGCTGAGAAGCTCATCAACTCACCGCTCGCCGCCAAAGCAGGAGTACCCCAAGGTCATCCCCTGCGCCGCCACAAGGCTGGGGAACCAGCGCTCGATGGCCCCATCGTCATTGGCGGCCAGGGGCGCATCGCTGAGTTTCTGAGTTCTCAGCTAGCCGTGGACTACCAGGTCATCAATGCTTCCGCGGAGGCGAAGCGGGCCGCCCTCGTCTTCGACGCCACCGGCCTGGAGACCCCAGAGCAGCTGCGTGAGCTCTATGACTTCTTCAACCCGCAGATGCGCAACCTTCTGCCGTGCGCGCGCTTGGTGGTCATCGGTACCACCCCGGAAGCTGCGGACACTATCGACGCCCGCATTGCCGCCCGCGCACTCGAAGGGTTCACCCGTTCCCTGGCCAAGGAAATGCGCAAGGGCGGCACCGTGAACTTGGTCTGGGCAGACCCCGCTGCCACCGCAGAGGTGGAGTCCACGCTCCGCTTCTTCCTGTCTGGGAAGTCGGCCTTCGTGGACGGGCAGGTTGTGCGCGTCAGTGCCCAGGGACACGATTCTCCGGCGGCCAATGGCGAAGCGCAGAACTGGGAGCAGCCGCTCGACGGGCGGCTGGCGGTGGTGACCGGTGCTGCCCGTGGCATCGGCGCCACCATTGCTGAGGTGCTGGCGCGCGATGGTGCGAGCGTCATCTGCATCGACGTCCCGCAGGCCAGCGAGCACTTGGCCAAGACCGCGAACAAGGTCAAGGGCACCGCGCTGCCTCTCGACGTCACCGACCCCCAAGCCGCAGACAAGATTGCCCAGCACGCGCAGGAGCGCCACGGCCGAGCCATTGACGTCATCGTCCACAACGCCGGAATTACCCGTGACAAGCTGCTGGCCAACATGAATGAAGGCCAGTGGGACTCTGTTCTTGCCGTTAACCTCTTGGCGCCGGTTCGCATTACCGAAAGCCTCTTGGAATCCGGTTCCCTCGCCCCGGGTGCCGCTGTGATTGGTGTGTCCTCCATGGCTGGCATTTCCGGCAACCGCGGCCAAACCAACTACGCCACAACCAAGGCCGGCATCATTGGCCTCGTTGATTCCTTGCGCTCAGTGTTGGCGGAGAACGGCTCCACCATCAACGCCGTGGCGCCGGGCTTTATTGAAACCGCCATGACCGCGGCGATGCCGACCGGGCCGCGCGAGATCGGCCGCCGCCTGAACTCACTGCAACAGGGCGGTTTGCCTGTCGACGTCGCGGAGACCGTCGCCTTCTTCGCCTCGCCGGCCTCCGCGGCGGTGAGCGGCAACACCGTCCGCGTCTGCGGTCAGAACCTCATGGGAGCCTAAATGAACGTCACCACACTCAACGAGATTCCGGACCTTCCCGCCCTGTACCGCAGCCTCATGCTGGGTGCGGTCCCCATCCCCGGGCTGGGGGCGGGCAAGCGCAAGGTTGAGGACCCGCAGACCGCGTACCGCGTCGACAGCGTAGGCGTCGACACCGAGCACCTGGCTCGCTACTGCCAGGCCACGGGCCTGCGTCTGAGTAACGAGCTGCCCGCTACCTATCTCTACGCGCTGGCCTTCCCGCTTGCCATCAAGGTCATGGCAGCACCGGACTTTCCGTTCCCAGCCGTGGGCGTGGTGCATCTGTCCAACCGCATCGAGCAGAAACGCCCGCTGCGCGTCGACGAGCGCTGTGACATCGCCGTGCACGCGGAAAACCTGCGCCCGCACCGCAAAGGGTTGGTCATCGATATGGTGACCACGTACAGCGTTGGCGGCGAGGAGATCTGGCGCCAGACATCAGTCTTCCTAGGCCAGGGGGCGAAGTTCACCAAGGACACCCCGCGACAAGTGAGAACACGTCCGGAGGCTGAGCGCTTCCTCGACTTCCCCGGCGATGAGGCGGGAACGCCTGCGGCAACGCTGCGCTTTAGCCCCGAAAGTACCCGCGTCTATGCCGCGGCATCGGGGGATAAGAACCCCATTCACGTGTCTGCGGTGGGTGCCAAACTCTTCGGATTCCCCGCGCCCATCGCGCACGGCATGTACACGCACGCTCGCATGCTGTCGGTGCTCGACGGCACCCTCCCCGGTGCTGTGCGCATCAGCGCGGACTTCTACAAGCCCGTCATCCTTCCGGCGACCACGGGAGTTTACGTAGCGCCCGGCGGCACCACGGACAGCGGTGGTGAAGCCCGCACCGTCACCTTGCGCAAGGCCAAGGACCCAAGCTCCCTCCACGTGGCGTGCCGGGTTGAGCCTCTACAGTAGGCGCGGCCCAGTGGATGAGCCTCGGGCTCATCCTTTTGTTAATCCACGTGCTGGTGCTTTGGTGCCACCACCAGTGGCTTCGGGGAGTATTTGCCGCGCAGTCCGCGAAGGATGCCGGCGTGCTCCCAGAGGCGCTTGTCTTCCTCGGTGCGGGGAGTGAATTGGCGGGCAGCTAGCGGCTGCCAGTCAGCGTCCATCGCCATGTAGGAGACGGTGGCGTGGATGGCGGTCTCCAGTTTTTCGCGGCCGCCGCGCGGGTTGCCTGAGCGCACGTGGACGGACATCTGCATCGAGCGGGTATCCGTGCGCATCATGCGGGCATCCACCTCGATGAGATCTCCAATGTGGATTGGCCGGTAGAAGCGGATTCCGCCGGCATAGACCGCGACGGTGTGCTCGCCGGACCACTCCATGGTGCAGGCAGCGCCCGCCTCATCAATCCATTCCATGGCGGTGCCGCCGTGGACGTTGCCGCCCCAGTTGACGTCGGTGGGCTTGGCCAAGAAGCGGTTGACCATGCGGGGAGCGTCGGACGGGCCGTCATAAGTCTGCTTTTCCATCTCCGCTTCGATGGCTTTGCGCAGCTCGATGCGGGACTCTGCAGCCTCCCATACGCGCTGGTGCTCAGTGGAATCCGGAACGAGCGGCGGAACGGCCATCGACTTTCCGGTCTCAGTGTCCTTGGCCACGAAGATGACGAGGCAGTCGCAGGCGCGTGTGAAGATGCCATCGCGCGGGTCAGCGGAGAGCACTTCGTTGACGATGTGCATGGAGGACCGCCCGGTCATCGCGATGCGCGAGCGTACCTCTACCAAGTGGCCCGAAGGGATCGGGCGCGTGAAGTGAATGTGGCCCACGTAGGCCGTCACGCAGTAGGTACCGGACCATTGAACCGCGCACGCATAGGCGGCCTTATCGATCCATTCCAAAACACGCCCGCCGCCGATGCCTTGGGCGCCGGCGATGGTGAGATCTGTCGGGGCGGCCATAAACCGCAGCGTGATGGAGGGGGACTTCCCAGTCGGGACAGGCTTCTTTTCTTCCGAGGAGCTTGGTGGCATGGTTGGTGACATGGATAACAAAGTATCAGGGAGTGTGCATAGCGTATGAAAAAGGCCGTTGATGCCGCCACCACCCGTGCCGCCGTCGAAGCGGTGGCGGAGTGGATCCGTGACCCTGAGAGGACCGAAAAACCAGGTCGCTCTGCTCTGGCGAAGGCCACCCGCACAACAGCCCGCCTGGTGGAGGCGGACGCGCCGGGACATTCCGTGGAGTTGCGGGTCCCCCCATTCGTGGCAGTCCAGTGCATCGCCGGTCCCCGCCATACCCGGGGTACCCCTCCGAATGTGGTGGAGATGGATCCCCTGACATGGCTGCAGCTGGCAACGGGAGTCATTGGCTGGGAGCAGGCGCTTAACGCCGGCCGCGTGGACGCCTCCGGATCCCGCTCCCACGACATTGCAGCCTGTTTGCCCGTGATTCCGTTAGTTTTCACAGGCCCAAACAGCTAGGATTGGCGCCGTGGTAGCTGAACACGTCCAGAGCATGACTAAGCCCTTGTCGACGGATCCCAGCCTGGATCCGGAACCCCGCGAAGAATGCGGAGTTTTCGGTGTTTGGGCACCAGGAGAAGAGGTTTCGAAGCTAACCTACTTCGGGCTTTTCGCCCTCCAACACCGCGGACAGGAGGCCGCCGGTATCGCGGTGGGCGATGATGATCGCATCGTCGTCTTTAAGGATATGGGCCTTGTCTCCAATGTCTTCGATGAATCAATCCTGAGCTCGCTGCATGGAAACGTGGCCGTCGGCCACACGCGTTATTCCACTGCAGGCGGCAAGGAATGGTCGAATGTGCAGCCGATGTTTGGGACGTCCCCCAGCGGTGTTGACATCGCGCTTGGCCACAACGGAAACCTAGTAAATTACCTGGAGCTGCGCGCAGAGGCCGTGCAGCGCGGGCTGATTAAGCCACAGGAAGAGTCCGTCTCGGATTCCATGTGCTTGTCCATCTTGTTGGCGGACGGCGTCAACGAGGACAACACCGTCTTTGATTCGGCCCTGCACTTGTTGCCTACCGTAAAAGGTGCCTTCTGCCTCACCTTCACTGACGGGCACACCCTGTATGCGGCGCGTGACCCACATGGCGTGCGCCCGCTTGCCCTGGGCAGGCTCAACACGGGCTGGGTGGTAGCCAGCGAGACCTGTGCGCTCGACATCGTCGGCGCGCAGTTTATCCGGGAGATCGAACCGGGCGAGCTCGTTGCCATCGATGAGACCGGAATCCGCTCCGAGCGCTTCGCCGAGACCAAGCGCCATGGTTGCGTCTTCGAATACGTCTACCTAGCGCGGCCCGATACGAATATCAAGGGCCGTTCTGTCAACGCCACGCGCGTGGAAATTGGGCGTCGTCTAGCGCGCCAGTACCCGGCACCCGATGCGGACATGGTGATCCCCGTTCCCGAGTCTGGCAACCCGGCTGCCGTCGGTTATGCTCGCGAATCCGGGCTGACCTTCGCGCACGGCTTGGTGAAGAACTCTTATGTGGGCCGCACCTTCATCCAGCCCACGCAGTCCCAGCGCCAGATGGGTATTCGCCTCAAGCTTAACCCGCTGCGGGAGGTCATTGAAGGCAAGTCCATCGTCGTGGTGGATGATTCAATCGTGCGTGGTAACACGCAGCGCGCGCTGATCCGGATGTTGCGGGAAGCCGGTGCTGCCGAAGTCCACGTGCGCATCGCCTCCCCGCCGGTGAAGTGGCCGTGCTTCTACGGCATCGACTTCGCCTCCCCGGGCGAGCTCATTGCCAACGCCAACCCTTCCGATGATCCGGAAGAGGTAGCACAGACCATCTGCACCGCGATTGGTGCGGATTCGCTGGGATTTGTCTCCACCGATGAGATGGTGGCGGCTACTCAACAGCCGCGCAACGAACTGTGCTGCGCATGTTTCGACGGTAAGTACCCACTCGGACTGCCTGCCGGAAACCCCAATGCTGAGGCCGTGCGCACCCTGCAGGGCTCGACGACAACTAACGAATAAGGACTAAGTCACTCATGAGCGAGAACACGTATGCTGCCGCCGGCGTCAACATTGAGGAAGGCGACCGCGCAGTAGAGCTAATCACCCCCCACGCCAAGCGCGCCACCCGCCCCGAGGTTATGGGCGGGCTCGGCGGATTTGCCGGCCTATTCAAGCTGGGGGAGTACAAGGAACCGGTCCTTGCGGCTGGCTCTGATGGCGTAGGCACCAAGCTGGCTGTGGCCCAGGCCATGGACAAGCACGACACCATCGGCATCGACCTCGTTGCCATGTGCGTGGATGATCTTGTCGTGTGCGGCGCTGAGCCGCTCTTCCTGCAGGACTACATCGCCGTGGGCGAGGTAGTGCCGGAAAAGGTAGCAGAGATTGTCAAGGGCATTGCTGAGGGCTGCGTCCAGGCTGGTGCAGCGCTCCTCGGCGGCGAGACCGCCGAGCACCCAGGGGTGATGGGCAAGGATGAATACGATGTCTCCGCTACTGCGGTTGGCGTTGTAGAGGCTGATGAGCTGCTCGGCCCGGATAAGGTGCGCGAAGGCGACGTTCTCATCGCCATGAAGTCCTCCGGCTTGCACTCCAACGGTTACTCCTTGGCACGCTACGTGCTCCTGGAGCAGGCGGGTCTTCCGCTCGACGGCTACATGGAAGACCTAGGCCGCACCCTCGGCGAGGAACTTCTGGAGCCTACCCGCATCTACGCCAAGGACTGCCTGGCGCTGACATCGGAGTGTGCGGTGTCTACCTTCTGCCACGTCACCGGAGGCGGCCTTGCCGGCAACCTGGAGCGCGTCATCCCGGAGGGCCTGAGCGCTGAGGTGAGCCGCTCGACGTGGACTCCGGGCCAGATTTTCAAGACCATTTCTTCGGTGGGCAAGGTTGCCCTCGAGGAGATGGAGAAGACCTTCAACATGGGCGTTGGCATGATCGCCGTCGTTGCGCCGGAGGACCGCGAGCGAGCATTGGCTATGATGACCGCCCGCCACGTGGAGGCGTGGGAACTGGGCACCGTTCGTGCTGCCGAAGAGGGCGAGCCGCGCGTTGTCATGACCGGCGAGCACCCAGGGTTCTAAGTCCTGAGAAAAGGAACAAGGCCGGAGGCGCTTCCCCTTAAGTAGAGGGGAGACGGCTCCGGCCTTTCGCTTAGGTGATGTACAGGGTGGGACAGTGACTCGCGCGCCTAGCGCGCGTCGGAATCATCCTCATCCCACTCATCCGAGTCCCAGCGATCTGCGTAGTCCTCGTAATCCGCGTACTCCGAGTATGGGTCTTCGTCCTCGTTGTGGGAACGCTTGGAGTTCTGTGAGGCGAGCTCACGCTGGAGCGAATCCAGATCCATCTCGGGCGAATTGTACTTCAGCTGGCGTGCAACTTTGGTCTGCTTTGCCTTTGCGCGTCCGCGTCCCATGTGCATGACCCCCTTGAGGTGTGTAGGGCGGTCCAGGGATTCTTGGCCGCCCCATCGTCTTAGTCAGATATGTGTATGTTCCTGTAAGACACCATAGCCTGTGTGAAGAAAAAATTCCGAACTACCCCCAGTGGTGCGTGGAAAAGTGCGCTAGCCCGCGGCCAACGGGCAGTGTGCATTTCGCCACTATTTTCCGCGCAGCCGGTCCACAGCGGCGCGCCCGGCCTTGGGGCCCTCGTCGGCGGGAATGGAGTCCGGCTCGACCGATGCCGCCACTGGACCAATGCTCAGATCCCCGTGGTTGAGGGCGCTGCGTTTCACTAGACCAAGCGCGATGGGGCCATAATCGCAATCCTCTACCACGGTGCCGAGCTTGCCGACGCGCCGTCCCCCCAGCGAAATATCCGCCCCGCTTACGGGGAGCTCCGGAGCGGAGCCGTCGAGGTACAGCATGATCAACAGGCGTGGAGAGCGCCCGAGGTTCTCTACGCGCGCGACCGTCTCCTGCCCGCGATAGCAGCCCTTCTCCAAGTGGACGAACGCGGGGTTATCATCGCTGCGTCGGATCCACTGGGGAACCTCGTGGGCGATGGTTTTCGCATCGAGGTCAGCGGCCAATTCTGGTTCGCGTGCGCGCACTCGTTCGGCGGTATAGGCCATGAGCCCCGCTAAACTTCCGCCTTGCTTTTCCAACTCTGCGACTGCTGTCTCCAGCTCACCCCGCGGCACGAGGAAATCCTGGCGCGGGCAGCCCGGCCAGTGCACGCAGCGCTCCATCACGGCGTTGGAAGGCTTCTGTAGCGGCTTGCCCAGCACGGTGATGATCGCCGCGTCCGCTTCCTCCACGGTGACCTGGGACCAGAAAATCATGGCGGTGAGGAAGTCTCGCAAAGATTCGAACTGGGCCGGTGGCACATCGAGGTAGAAGGTTTCTCCGTCGAAGGACAGGTCGATGTGGTGTAGGACGTGGCCCTGCATGTCTAGATCAAGGGCGCCGGCAGAGAATCCGGCGTCCACGTCATCGAGCTTCTGGCTCAGGAGGTTGTGCAGGAAAGCCCGGGCATCGGGCCCGGAAACGGCAATGACCCGGCGTTGGGAACGGTCGATGATGGCGGAACCTGTCTCCACCGCGCGCTGCTCCACGAGGGGGTTGCCGTAATGCCAGGGGATACCGGAGACGTCGACAAGCGTGGTGCCCTGGAACTCAGCGGCCCCGGGCCGGGAAAGAAGTGGCGAAGTATAACTCACGCCCTCCGATGGTAGGGCATAATCGGGTCTATGAGCCTTCAGCGTAGGAAAGAGCCGGTCATCTACGTCGTGGAACCGTTTGGAGGGTCGGTGCGGCGTCATATGCCGAACCTACCGTTGGTCTATTGGGACGATGCTGCGGTCACACGCGGTGATGGTATCTTCGAGTCCCTCCTCGTGCGTGACGGCAAGGCGGCCAATTTTCATCGCCACGCGGAGCGCTTCCGGCATTCCGCGCGTGCTCTCGATCTTCCGGAGCCACCCATCCACAAGTGGAAAGAAGCCACCGAGCTGGCCATCGCGGACTATTGTGGTCCCGCCGCCGGGGAAGGCGAGGACGGTTTAGCGCGAGAGGCCAAGTGCACGTGGACCTATACCCGCGGGCGGGCCTCGACTGGGGTGCCCACGGCATGGGTGGTGGTTCAGGAGATTCCGGATGACGTTGTGGCGCAGCGTGATACCGGCGTCAAGGTGATGAGCACGCCGCGTCTGTGGCAGGTGGCGGAAGAGTTGCCGGCGAAGACGCTGAATTATGCGGCCACGATGGCCACGCTGCGCCTGGCCCGCGAGCGTGGATTTGATGATGTGATTTTTACCGATCCCGATACGGGGCTGGTCTTGGAAGGGGCCACCTCCACCGTGGTGGCGGTCAAGGGTACAAAGCTGCGCACCCCGGCGGGCAAGGGAATACTGCCTGGCACCACGCAAGCTGCGCTTTTTGAGTATGCCTCTGAACAGGGATATCGCTGCAAGGCGAAGGAGCTGAATCTGCGCTACCTCGAGGAGGCTGACTCAGTGTGGCTCGTCTCCTCGGTGCGCACTGCGGTGCGTGTGACGCGCCTGAATGAAAAGAAGCTCAAGGCGCCGGCGAACGCGGAGAAGATACGCGCGCTGATCGACGCCGCCCTGGCACGCTAACTTCGCCGCATTGCTAGTTAGCCAGCCACACGGGTGAGCTCGGCGGACATGTAAGGGCGCATTTCGCCGTCGACAAGCCGCTCATCCACCCAGCCGAGGTTGTTGTTCGGCATGAGGCCATACATGCGCTTGCCGGGGCCGAGGTTGGCGGGGCCGGTTTCGGTGACCATCGTGGACGCGGACTCGAGCTGCCAGGCGCGCTCGTTAAACAGCGAACCATAGAAGATTTCGTTGATGCCGTTGGACGAGGTATAGGTCATCTCAATCTCGTCCTTGAGTGAGATGCGCCAGAACCCGGACTCGCGGACATCGGGGCCAACCGGGTTGCCCTCGGAATCAATCTTCCAGGTGCGGGACGTATAGGTCAGGTAATTCTCACCGTCGTGGGCGATGATGAGCTGCTGGCCAAAGGCGTACTGTTCACCGTCGGTGCTGTGGGCTTGGCCTTCCCCTTGCCATACACCGACGAGGGGGAGAAGCCCGAGCAGACCATCGTGCAGCGACGGACCCTGGCGCAAGTTCGCCGTCTCATCCGGCAGGGGATTATCTGCTACATCAACGGTGGGAATGTTGCGGGAGGCTGCATCCTTCCATGCCTCCGCTGCCTGGTTGACGGCCGCGTTGCCGTCTACCTTGGTGTTCTCCGGGTGGGTGTTTTCCGTGTTTTTCTCGCTATTTGTCTGTTCGCTCATGCTGCCCCAGCGTAGTCGTGGCAGCGCCGCGGAAACCACTAGGCTCCAGTAGTCTAGGGAGCCATGCGCGCTTTGCTGATTTCAAACCCTAATTCTACGAGCCAGAATGCGGCTCTCTTCCGAGAGGTTTTGCCCGTCATTCGGGAGGTGGATGGGTTGCAGCTGCTTGCTCGCTTCACGCACTACCCGGGCCACGCAGAAGACATGGTGCGCGGTATGACCCGGGAGGACTTTGACGTCATCCTGGTCTTCGGCGGCGATGGCACGGTCAATGAGATCGTCAACGGGTTGCTCGGCCCGGCGAATTTCGCCCAGCGCCCTAGCCCTCAGGAGATCCCGGCGCTAGCGGTGATCCCTACTGGTTCAGCAAACGTCTTCGTCCGCGCCCTTGGTTTCCCCAATACCCCCGTCGAGGCGGCGCACGTGCTGGCCCGGATGCTGGAGCGAAACACCCGCCGCACCGTGTCGTTGGGTATGTGGAATGACCGGTGGTTTGCGGTCAATGCTGGTTTCGGGCTGGATGCAGACGTGCTGGCTCGCGTGGACCGTGCACGGGAGATGGGCTTTTCAGCCACCCCGCTGCGCTACCTGGCGGTGGCCTTTCAGGCCTATCAGCGCGCCCGCATCCGCCCACCGCGCATTAATGTGCGTGCGCGCTCGAGCTCGGGCGAAACCTTCGCGGCCGATGACGTTCCCGTCATGTTCACCTCCAACACCAACCCGTGGACCTTCCTGGGGCCGCTGCCGGTGGTGACCAATCCGCGCAATTCCTTCGATCAGGGGCTTGGCCTTTTTGGTGTGTCGGACCTCGGCGGGATTGATGGCCTCGTGGGCGTTCTCCACCTGTTCGGCGTGGATCACCGTCACTGGTTGAATAAGGTCACGGATGCCCGCACGCTGCATTTTGAGGATGCCGTTGAGGTGGACCTGGTCTGCCCCAAGCCGCACCGCTTCCAAGCGGACGGGGAGTCGGAAGGCACCTTTACGGAGGTGCACTTGGAGTCGGAAGCAGACGCGCTGGAAGTCTTTGCTCCCATCGACCCAGCCCCGCCCATTCACCGCAGCTTCCGCCGAGTCCTGCGAGATCTCATCCGTATTAAGTAGCCGGCGGTAGTAACAAGTCTGCGGTGCGGGTACCGCTGGTGCACCGTCGGCTTAGTTTTGCATCGGCTTAGTTCTGCCTGTTTTGGCGCCAGCTCGGCGGCGTCGTCGGCGCGCTGCCCACTTCGTTGGCGGTGTCTTGCGCTTTTTGCGCGGCATCCTCGACGGCCTTCTCCTCCGAACCATCGATCTCCAGCGGGGAGAGTTGTGCTGTTTTTAGCGTGATATTGCGTCGCTGTACCTCGAAGGTGATGGAGCCGCCGTGTAGTTTCACGGAGGTGGCTTGAGAAGGCAACGGGAGTTGGCGCGTGTCCAAGACCAGGCCGAAGGCCTTTTTCAAGCGTTCGTCATCAGTCCCGTAGACACTCATGCGAAACTCTGGGCCGACGAGGCGCAGCGTCACCGTCGCGGTGGACTTGGTGGTATCCCCCGGCAGCGTGCCAGTGAGCTCAGCCTCGGCGGAGGGCCCGCCGGTGGGGGACATATTATCGGGGTTGGCAATGGAGAGGTCAGTAATACCCAGCATGCGGCCCAAGGCCACTCCGTCGAGGCTGATGCTGCGCGTATAGGTGGATACCGGTGAGCCTTCCAGTTCGCCGCTGAAGAGTTGTTCGGGGTTAATTGTGATGTCGCGCAGTGTTGTGGAGGCATTGACCATGCCGAGTTTCGGAACTTCCACGTCGGAGGAGTTGACCTCCAGGTATGGAATCTCTTTGGTTAGCGCGGCAAGGGAGAAGGGGACGCCGCCGATGTAGACATTCGGGGTGTTTTCCAATTGGGAGCTGGCTTTGGCTTTCTGGGCCACGGTGTGTTCTGCGTGCATCGCCACCGCTGAATCCGCCAGCCATGCTGTCAGGGCCACACCCGCAACGGCGGCAAGGCGTACGGCAGTGCGGTTGAGGTAGATGACAGTCACCCCTCTATTACTACCGCACGTAGGGTGGGAAGCATGAATATTGAGACCAAGACTCTGCCACTGAACCCAGATGTGGCCCAGCGCGTGGAGGAGCTGGCCACTGCTGCTGAAGCTCACGACGGCTTTGCGCCCCTCTCCGAGCAGTTTCTTTTAGGGCTCAGGGATGAACGCCTTGGGCACCATCATCTTCTCGCAATTGAAGATGGTGCGGTAGCTGGCGTGGCTGCCCTCGATGGGCAGACTGTAGAGCTCTTTGTTGGCGTGGAACACCGTGGGCGAGGGGTAGGGCAGGCGCTTGTCGACGCCCTCCCAACCTCCCCCCAAATCTGGGCCCATGGCAATCTTCCCGCTGCGCAAGCGCTGGCGAAGCGCAACGAGATGGACGTCGTCAGGCGCCTGCTTGTCATGGCGATTGAGGGGAAGGACTTGCGCGCGGCCGAGGAAGCGCCGGCAACGGTTGATGGCCTAGAGATTCAGACCTACGCCGAGTCAGTGGAGCGCTTCGGGCGCGAGCACGTCGAGGCGGAATGGGTACGCACCAATAACGAAGCCTTCTCCTGGCATCCGGAGCAAGGAGGCTGGGATCTGGAGCGCCTGCACCGCGGGATGGAGGCAGAGTGGTTCGATCCGGCCGACGTGCTTTTCCTGTGGGATTCTCCGAATGACTCCCACAGCCACCCGGTAATGGCTGGCTTCCACTGGCTGAAGTGGCACGACGAGGCTACCCCAGCCTTCGGTGAGGTCTATGTTGTGGGATTGGGTGAGGACTATCGCGGGCGCGGGCTCGGTGGACCGCTGCTGAGCGCTGGGCTGCAGCGCATGGCGGCTAAAGGTGCGGACAAGGTCATCTTGTATGTCGAGGCTGATAACGCTCCGGCGGTAAAGGCCTACGAGCGTTTGGGCTTTGGCATCGCTGAGGAACACTGCGTCTGGGCGAAAAGTGACTAGCCTCACCGGCTTTTGGTACAAGTTCACCGATTGTTCATCTCTTGATCCCTGTGGGGTTAACCCGCCCTGTATAGCTTTACAACACGTGAGTTAATCGCGCTCGTCTCAAGAAGATCGCTCAAAGAAGAGTAGAGGGCGATTTGCTCGGACAATCATTCTCTTGTATCCGCACCGGAAAGGTTTCCCGTGATCCGCAACTTCAAGCGCACCGCCGCTATCTTCGGCATCGTCGCCGCCACCTCCACTGCTCTCGTTGCCTGCTCTGAGTCCAACGAATCTGGCTCCGCTGAAGGCGGTTCCGATGGGGCAGAGGTTTCCGGCGACCTCTCTGGTGAGGGCGCATCCTCCCAAAAGTCCGCTATGTCCGTCTTTGAGAAGGCATTCCTGGAGGCATACCCGGATGCTAACTTCTCCTACACTTCTTCCGGCTCCGGCGCTGGTGTGAAGGCTTTCAACGGCGGCACCGTTGACTTCGCCGGTTCTGACTCCGCTCTGAAGGAAGATAAGGGCGAGGTTGAGGCCGCCAAGGAGCGTTGCGGTGGCAACGACGCATGGCACCTGCCGACGACCATTGGCCCCGTCGCCATCGCCTACAACCTGGGTGACACCGAGGTCAACCTCTCCACCGAAACCCTCGCCAAGATCTTCAAGGGCGAGATCACCAAGTGGAACGATGACGCCATCAAGGCTGAGAACGAGGGCACCGACCTTCCGGACAAGAACATCACCGTCATCTTCCGCTCTGACGAGTCCGGTACCTCCGATAACTTCCAGAAGTTCCTGAAGTCCGCTACCGGCAACTGGGACAGCGAAGGCAAGCAGTTCCCGGATTCTGTTGGTGAGGGTGCTAACGGTTCCTCCGGTGTGGCTGACCAGGTTGCCTCCATCGAGGGTGCTATCACCTACGTTGAGGCTGGCTACGCTCATCAGAAGGAAGCCGATGGCGTCAAGATTGCCAAGATTGACTTCGGCAACGGCCCGGTTGAGCTCAGCTCTGAGTCCGTCGGTGTCGCTCTCGACCACCTCGCTTTCAAGGAGACCAACTCCGAGCACGACATGGTCGTTGACTCCGACAAGCTCTTTGCTTCCAAGGATGAGGGCGCTTACCCGCTCATCCTGACCACCTACAACATCGTCTGCTCCGCTGGCTACGACGAGGAGACCTCCGCTCTGGTGAAGGCCTTCTTTAACACCGTCCTGGACAATCAGTCCGAGGAGCTGGAGAAGGCAGGCTTCATCCCGGTTTCCGGTGACCACCTGGAGCGCCTGAAGGCAGCCGTCGAGGCTATCCAGTAAGAGCGCGTTACTACGCGGGTTTCTTTGAACCCCCGTAGCGTCCGTTTGAACACACACTTCCGCCCCCAACCCGCCCTTCACGAGCGCTTTGGGGGCGGCAGCATGTCCCGTATTTTCATTGTTTCCGTTGAAAAGGATTCCCTAGTCTCATGGCAGACAACAATCTCACCACAGCGTCGTCCGTGAAGGAGGATGCCGTTTCAGCGACCCGCCCTAGCGCGCATGCGTCCGAGGCGGACGCCACCTCTACGCCCGCCGTCAAGTCCGGTGTGAAGCGCCCTGGTGATCGCATTTTTGAATTCTTGTCCACTGCGTCCGCAACGCTGATCACGGTGATGATCGCTGCCATCGCGGCCTTCCTGATCTGGCGTGCGGTTCCTTCTCTGTCCGTCAATGAGGGTGGCATTCTGGGCTTCTTCACCTACGGTGACCGTTGGGAGACCAACGACACCGATGCTATGAAGTTCGGTATCCCGACCATGTTCGGCCACACCGTCTTGATTTCCATCGTGGCTCTCATCATTGCGATGCCGGTCGCGCTCGGTATTGCCATCTTCCTGTCCAACTACGCGCCGGCCAAGCTGGTCAAGCCGTTGGGATTCTTGGTAGACATGCTCGCCGCCGTGCCATCCATCGTGTACGGCCTGTGGGGCTGGCAGGTGCTCGGCCCTGCGCTGTCCGGCTTCTACACCTGGCTGCACTCCTGGGCTGGTGGCTTCTTCCTCTTCAAGGTCTACGACAACTCCCCGAACTTTGCGACGGGCCGCAACGTCCTCACCGGTGGCATTGTTCTGGCGGTGATGATCCTGCCGATCATCGCTGCCACCGCCCGCGAAGTCTTTGTGCAGACCCCTCCCGGTCAAATCGAGTCCGCCTTGGCCCTCGGCGCCACCCGGTGGGAAGTCATCCGCATGACGGTTCTCCCCTTCGGCATGTCCGGCTACATAGCCGGCTCCATGCTGGGTCTGGGCCGCGCGCTGGGTGAGACCATGGCTCTCTACATGGTTGTCTCCCCGCTGGTGGACTTCCGCTTCTCGCTGTTCGACGGCGGTACCACCTTCGCAACGGCCATTGCCCTGGCGGCTGCTGAGTTCGGTAATGAGATGCGTGCCGGTGCGTATATCGCCGCTGGCCTCATGCTGTTCCTTCTGACCTTCTTGGTCAACGCTATTGCCCGTTCCATCGTGAAGAGCAAGTAAGGAGGGCTCAGAGATGACTACGACTACAACTTCCAACTCTGTCCCGGCATCTTCCGGCCCGACCTTCCTGGATATCTCCTCGAGCCGAAAGACCACCAATACTGTTGCCACCGTTCTCGTGTGGGCAACGATGATCATCGCCATGATTCCGCTGCTGTGGGTTCTCTTCGAGCTCATTTCTCGCGGTTCGGGCGCTATCCTGAGCCCCGAATGGTGGACCCACTCCCAACGCGGAATCCTTGATACCGAGGCCGGCGGCGGTGCGCTCCACGCTATTATCGGTACCTTTGTGCAGACCGTCATCGCGACCGTCATTTCCGTTCCGATCGGCATTTTCACCGCGATTTACCTGGTGGAGTACTCCCGCGGTGGAACGCTGAGCCGTCTTACTACTTTCATGGTGGACATCCTCTCCGGTGTGCCTTCCATTGTTGCGGCCCTGTTCATCTTCGCCATGTGGATTACTCTGTTCGGCTTCAAGCGTTCCGGTATGGCGGTGGCGCTATCGCTTGTGCTCCTGATGATTCCGATTGTGGTCCGCAATACCGAAGAGATGCTCCGCGTGGTCCCGATGGATCTGCGTGAGGCTTCCTATGCTCTCGGTGTGCCGAAGTGGAAGACCATCGCGCGCATCGTTCTGCCGACCGCACTGTCCGGCATTGTCACCGGCATCATGCTGGCCGTGGCCCGCATCATGGGTGAGTCCGCGCCGGTGCTGGTGTTGGTGGGCTCCACCTCCTCCATCAACTGGGACGCACTCAAGGGTGCGCAGTCCTCGTTGCCGTTGATGATGCTGGATATGTACAAGTCCGGCGCTGATCCGGCCGTCCTGGACAAGCTGTGGGGTGCCGCCCTTACGTTGGTTCTCCTCATCGCGATTCTCAACATTGGCGCGCGCATCGTTTCGGCGAAGTTCTCCGTCAAGAAGTAACCGTATTCACTTTCTACCTACCCCATAGGAGCACTACTCATGTCCAAGCTTGAGCTCAACGACGTGAACATCTACTACGGTGACTTCCACGCCGTACAGAACGTCAACATGCAGATCCCGGCGAAGGCCGTGACTGCCTTCATCGGCCCTTCCGGCTGTGGTAAGTCCACAGTCCTGCGCACCCTGAACCGCATGCACGAGGTCATTCCTGGTGCTTATGTCAAGGGTGAGATTCTCCTGGACGGCCAGAACATCTACGGGCCCAAGGTCGATCCGGTGTCCGTTCGCAACACTATCGGCATGGTCTTCCAGAAGGCCAACCCGTTCCCGACGATGTCCATTGAGGATAACGTTGTTGCCGGCCTGAAGCTGTCCGGCGAAAAGAACAAGAAGAAGTTGAAGGAGGTCGCCGAGAAGTCCCTGCGCGGCGCCAACCTTTGGGATGAGGTTAAGGACCGCCTGGACAAGCCGGGCGGCGGCCTGTCCGGCGGTCAGCAGCAGCGTCTGTGCATTGCTCGCGCGATTGCCGTGGAGCCGGAAGTCCTGCTGATGGACGAGCCCTGCTCGGCGCTCGACCCGATTTCCACCTTGGCCGTGGAGGACCTGATCCATGAGCTGAAGGAAAACTTCACTATCGTTATTGTTACTCACAACATGCAGCAGGCAGCCCGCGTGTCGGACAAGACCGGCTTCTTCTCCCTGGAAGCTACCGGCCGGCCTGGCCACCTGGTGGAGTTCGATGACACCACGAAGATCTTCGAAAACCCATCCAAGAAGGATACCGAGGATTACATCTCTGGCCGCTTCGGCTAAACATGCGCTTCGGCTAAACACTGACAGCGCCGAAAGCCGGCACCTCTTCTAAAGGTCTAGAAGAGGTGCCGGCTTTGTGCATGCACTGTGCGCTAGGTGTGGCGAGCAGTAGGGGGGGCTAGCGGTGAAACTGGCGCTCCAGCTCCGCCATGCGGGCCTCCAGCTCAGCCTCTCGTTGCTCCTGATCGCGCTTGCGCATGTAGCGGTCGGGGTCCAAGCCCGTTGCCAGGTAAATGATGCGGCCGGCAGCTGCTGCGCAATGATCGGCGAAACGCTCGTAGTAGCGCGAAAGCTGCGAGGTTTCCACGGCCTGGCGCACCGTTCCTTTCCACTCCCGCTGCGTCAACATACGAAGCAGGTGTTGGTTGATGTCATCGACGGCGTCGTCGTCCTCGGTCAAACGGAGCGCCAGCTCCGGATCGCGGGTGATGAGGATGTCTTTGAGGCCTGAGGACATGTCGAGAACGAGACGTGTGTATTCCTCGAAATAGCCCATAATGTCTGACGGAACAACTGATTCAGGGTGGCGGCGGCGGGCGCTGGTGGCAATGTGCTGAGACAAGCGGCCCATGCGGTAAAAGTCTTCCACAATATAGATGGAAGCTATGACCTGGCGCAGATCCTTGGCCATCGGGTTTTCCAAGGCCAGAAGGGACACCGCACGGTCTTCGCAGCGCGAGCGGACTTCATCCAACTCATCGCGCAACGACAAGGCCTCTTCGGCTGGTTGCAGGGAGGATTCGATTAATGCCTGAGAGGCAAGAGTCATCAGCTTATGAACCGCAGTGCTCATGATGATGAGGTCATGGGCAAAGTTGTCCAACTGTTCACGGTAGGCAGCGCGCATGTCACGTACTTTAGCTGAACAATTGGTCTAGTGCCTGTCGAGCGACACAAAAGGGAATTTTCGTGGCTAGCCGCCGGAATGCATAATCTCCGCGCCTTCCGGCACGGTTGCATCCTCCGGATCGTCGAGCCACCCCTCGGGAAGGACCACTTTGGCGGGGGATCCCTGGCGTCCGCGGGCGCCATCGGCGTCGTCGGCAAGCGCAGGCGAATCAGCCCACGGCTCGAGCAGCTCCCGGAGAGCGTCGAGGGAGTTCACGCGGGACAGGCCAGCACGGACCTGACCTCCCACGGGAAAACCGCGTAGGTACCAGCCGATGTGCTTGCGGATATCGCGGCTGGCCTGGTCCTCGCCCTCGTGCTGCGCCAGCAGTTCTGCGTGGCGAATCATAATCTGCGTGACCTCACCCAACGTGGGCTCGGCCGGCACCGGCTCGCCACGAAGGTGGGCGGAGAGCTCCGCGAAGAGCCAAGGACGACCCAGACAACCTCGTCCCACGACGACGCCGTCGCAGCCCGTTTGTTCCATCATGGCGCGGGCATCCGTGGCCTTGAAGATATCGCCGTTACCCAAGACAGGGATACCGGTATGGGCCAAGTGCTCCTTAAGGCGCGCAATTTCATTCCAGTCCGCATGGCCCGAGTAGCGTTGCGCGGCGGTACGGCCGTGGAGCGCGACTGCCGACGCCCCTTCTTCCACCGCAATGCGGCCGGCGTCGAGGTGCGTGTGGTGATCCTCGTCGATGCCCACGCGCATTTTTACGGTGACCGGGATATCGGTGCCCTCTGTGGCCTTGACCGCTGCGGCGACGATGTTGCCAAAGAGGCGGCGCTTATAGGGGAGTGCGGAGCCTCCGCCGCGGCGCGTGACCTTGGGAACCGGGCAGCCAAAGTTCATATCGATGTGGTCAGCCAGATTCTCATCCACGATCATCTTCGCCGCCTTGTAGGTGTACTCCGGATCGACGGTGTACAGCTGCAGCGAGCGCGGATTCTCCTGTGGATCGAAAGTGGTCATGTGCAGCGTCTTGGGATTTCGCTCTACCAAGGCGCGGGCGGTAACCATTTCGCAGACATAAAGGCCGGAGACGGTGCCGGTCTTCGCTATCTCTTGCTCGCGACACAGCACGCGAAAGGCCACGTTGGTCACGCCCGCCATGGGGGCGAGGACAACGGGGGAGTTGAGCTGGATTTTTCCGATAGCAAGAGTCACGCCGCCAATTGTGCGCGGAAAGAGCCTGGGGTGGCAAATTCTTACGAGGAAAGTGAGGGGTGCACACAGTTTGGGGCAGAGTGCGGTAAATCCTCCACCGATTCGCTAGTGTGGTGCATGTAACTAACAGGAAAGGACCGTAACGTAGGTCGTTTCTGCACATAAAAGGAGGACTAATGTCTGAGAGAATTGCATACGCACCGTTTGAGAAGCTCGTGATGAGCGCTGACGAGGCCGCAAAGTTCGTCAACCACGGTGACCGTGTGGGAATCTCCGGCTTTACCGGCGCTGGCTACCCTAAGGCGTTGCCGACTGCCATCGCGGAGAAGGCGAAGGCAGCTCATGAGGCGGGCGAGGAGTTCAAGATCGATGTTTTCTCCGGTGCCTCTACCGCTCCGGACTGTGATGGTGTGTTGGCTGAGGCAGACGCCATCCGCTTCCGCTCTCCGTATAACTCTGACCCGGTTTTGCGCGGCCGCTTCAACGACGGCTCCGCCCTGTACCAGGACATCCACCTCTCGCACTCTGGCCAGCAGGTGGAAGAGGGCTTCTACGGTGACTTCCAGGTAGCCATTATTGAGGCCGTTCGTATTGATGAGAACGGAAATATCGTTCCGTCCTCCGCCGTGGGCAACAACCTCGAATACATCGATGCCGCCGACAAGATCATCATTGAGATCAACGAGTGGCAGTCCCTCAACCTCGAGGGCATGCACGATATCTACAAGATCGAGAAGCTGCCGAACCGCCAGCCAATCCCGATTACCAAGCCGGCTGACCGCGTCGGTACCACCTACATCGAGATTCCGGAGGAGAAGGTCGTGGCTGTGGTCAAGACCAATGCCCCGGACCGCAACGCTCCGTTCAAGGCCCCGGATGAGGTTTCTGAGAAGATTGCTGCGAACTTCATCGAGTTCCTCGAGGGCGAGGTTGCTGCCGGCCGCCTAGAGTATGACAAGTTCATCATGCAGTCCGGTGTGGGCAATGTCCCGAACGCCGTGATGGCAGGCCTGTTGGACTCCAAGTTCGAAAACATTCAGGCCTATACCGAGGTTATCCAGGACGGCATGCTGGATCTTATCGACGCTGGCAAGATGACCGTCGCCTCCGCAACCTCCTTCGCCCTGTCCCCGGAGTACGCGGACAAGATGAACGCTGAGGCTGATCGCTACGCCAAGCACATCATCCTGCGCCCGCAGCAGGTATCCAACCACCCGGAGGTTATTCGCCGCGTGGGCCTGATTTCTTCCAACGGCATGATTGAGGGCGATATCTACGGCAACATCAACTCCACCAACGTCTCCGGCTCCCGCATCATGAACGGTACTGGCGGCTCGGGTGACTTCACCCGTAACGCCTACATCTCCACCTTCGTCTCCCCGTCGGTGGCCAAGGGCGGCGCTATCTCCGCTATCGTGCCTTTCGTTTCTCACACCGACCACACCGAGCACGACACCATGGTCATCATCACCGAGTATGGCGTTGCGGACCTGCGCGGTTTGGCCCCGAAGGAGCGCGTGGAGAAGGTTATCGCCGTGGCTCACCCGGATTACCGCCCGATGTTGGAGGAGTACTTCGAGCGCGCCAAGGCTAACAAGTTCCAGCACACCCCGCACGATCTGAAGACGGCCTTCGACTTCCAGGTGAACTTCATGGAGAAGGGTGACATGCGCGGCTAAGTCTTAGACCCGCAAGGTTGTGGCCCTTACCACTGAAGGTGAGGGCCATTTCCTTTTCTTTGGTGCCACCGGCTAGGATAGGTGAGCGTTGGGCCTTTAGCTCAGTTGGTAGAGCTACGGACTTTTAATCCGCAGGTCGTGGGTTCGATCCCCACAGGGCCCACAAAAAGAGCCGCCTTCGGGCGGCTCTTTTTTGTTTTGGGGCCCAAGCGCAGGGCTGGGTTCAGGGCTAGCTCTTCACGAGCTTCCTGATGGCCCGCATGGCCTCTTCGAGCTTCTCTGTGGCTACTTGGCCGTCCTCTGCGGCGGCTCCCGCTACACAGTGCTCTATGTGGTCCTCAAGCAGCGCTAGAGAGACATTCTCGAGTGCTGAGGTAACCGCCGAGATCTGCGTGATGATGTCGATGCAATATTGGTCCTCCGCGATCATGCGGTGGATGCCTCGGGTTTGGCCTTCGATGCGCTTGAGGCGAGCCAAGTACTTTGCCTTCTGCTCATCATCGGAGTTGTAGCCGTGCACACCCGGCTCGTGACAGGAACAGGTATCTCGCTGGTCAGCCATGGTTTTCTGCCTTTCTGCCAGGACGATTTGGTTAAGTGAGGATGTCTCCAGTATATTTTTACAAAGTTGCCTCAAGGCAACGGGCCCCCATCGTCTAGCGGCCTAGGACACCGCCCTTTCACGGCGGCGGCACGGGTTCGAATCCCGTTGGGGGTACCAACACTTTTGTGTTGGTGCACAAGAAAATACTTATGGCCCTGTGGCGCAGTTGGTTAGCGCGCCGCCCTGTCACGGCGGAGGTCGCGGGTTCAAGTCCCGTCAGGGTCGCCATATTTCAGCCTCGGAGCATTGTTTATAGAACATATGCCTCGGGGCTTGTGTCGTTTTATGGTGGTGTGTGGAGGCTCCTGCAACGTCGCAAATGGCGCATAGATCTGTATAGGTCTAGGCGCTGTGGTGACAGTGTGTATTGAGGGGCTGCATCACCGTGAAAACGGTGAATGACATGCTGATTTGGTGTGCTTATCTAGCTTTGTGTAGAGTACTTATTCGTGCCCAGCGCACAACAGATAATTGAAAATGGCCCTGTGGCGCAGTTGGTTAGCGCGCCGCCCTGTCACGGCGGAGGTCGCGGGTTCAAGTCCCGTCAGGGTCGCCGAAGTCCTCGTGGCTTCTGGCCAGATAGCTCAGTCGGTAGAGCACACGCCTGAAAAGTGTGGGGTCGCCAGTTCGATCCTGGCTCTGGCCACAAGACGGCCCCTTCCATTGGAAGGGGCTTTTTTGTTGCTCTTTTTGGTTTAATGGGCGGCATGACTACTTCAGTTGCGCACCAAACCGATCAATCCCGTTTCGTCATCACCGTTGATGGGGAAGAAGCAGGCTTCGCCGAATACAGTGATTCCGCTACCACACGGGAATTCACGCACACGGAAATCTTCGAGTCATTTCAGGGCCAAGGACTGTCCAAGCCGCTTATTAAAGCGGCACTGGATGATGACTCAACGGCCGGCCGCCAAGTCATTCCAACGTGCAGCGCCGTGGCGCGCTTCATTGAGAAGAATCCCGATTACCAGCGGCTGACTGCCCGTGAAGGCAGCCTGTAAAGGCACGGTCTATTAGATGTAGTAGTCCGGGTCCACCAGCTTGATGCGCTCATCCTTCTTGCGCGGGCGGTTGGTGGCCGGGATACCGATGGCAATGTGCTCCGGTGGCACGTCCTTCGTCACCACGGCGTTGGCACCCACAGCGGAGCCGTGGCCGACGGTAATCGGGCCGAGCACTTTAGCGCCCGCGCCAATGGTGACGTTGTCCTCAATTGTTGGGTGGCGCTTAGTCTGTGTCAGCACCTGACCACCGAGCGTGACGCCGTGGTAAAGCATGACGCCATCGCCAATTTCGGCGGTTTCACCGATGACGATCCCCATGCCGTGGTCAATGAAGAAGCGCCGGCCAATGGTAGCGCCGGGGTGAATCTCGATTCCGGTGAAGAAGCGGTTAAGCTGCGCCAAAATACGGGCTGGCCCACGCCATCCACGTTTCCACATGCGGTGGGCGATTCGGTGCGCCCAAATGGCGTGAAGGCCGGAGTAGACCACGGCATTTTCGACGTCGCCGCGCGCGGCCGGATCATGCTCGCGCGCGTTGGCGAGGTCTTCACGAATCATCTTCAAGATGTGCATGCGAACCATCCTATCTAGAAAGAAAAAGCGCCCCCTAGCACAGAGGGCGCTTTTATTCGGAGGGCTCACCACGGCGCCGTGCTTGGCGACGTCCCGTGGAAAGCCACGTTAGCGTTTTCCTTAGGCCTCGCGAATGTCCTCGAAGAGGATGGTGGAGACATAGCGCTCACCGAAGTCCGGGGCGACGACGACGATGGTCTTGCCCTTGAACTCTTCGCGCGCAGCCAGCTTGAGTGCCGCAGAGACGTTGGCACCGGAGGAAATGCCGACGAGCAGTCCTTCTTCGGTGGCCAGCTTGCGGGCAGTGGAAACGGATTCCTCGGTGGTTGCGGTGAGCACCTCGTTGAGGATCTCGCGGTCCAGAACCTCTGGAACAAAGTTGGCGCCGATGCCCTGGATCTTGTGGGGTCCAGCGTGACCCTCGGAGAGGACGGGGGAGTCGGCGGGCTCAACGGCGACCAGGTAGGTGTCGGGGTTCTGGGAACGCAGGTAGCGGCCCACACCGGTGACGGTTCCGCCGGTGCCGACGCCAGCGACGAAAGCGTCGACCTTGCCCTCAGCGTCGTCCCAGATCTCGCGGCCCGTGGTTGCCTCGTGAATCTTCGGGTTTGCCTCGTTAGCGAACTGCGAAGCCAGGATGGCGTTGGGGGTCTCAGCGATAATTTCGTTGGCCTTCTCTACAGCACCCTTCATGCCGGCAGCGCCCGGGGTGAGCACGATTTCAGCACCATAAGCGCGCAGCAGTACCTTGCGCTCGTTGGACATGGTCTCCGGCATGGTGAGGATGACCTTGTAACCCTGGGCGGCACCGACGAGTGCCAAGCCGATGCCGGTGTTGCCGGAGGTGGCCTCAACGATGGTGCCGCCTGGCTTTAGCTCGCCGGATTCTACGGCGGTGTCGACAATTGCCTTGGCAATGCGATCCTTGACGGAATTAGCGGGGTTGAAAGACTCAACCTTCACCAGTACCTCGGCGCCGAGGCCTTCGGTCAGGCGGTTGAGGCGGACAAGCGGGGTGCCGCCGATGGTGTCGAGAATATTGTTGTATACAGCCACGATGTGGACTCCTTGAAGATAAGTTCTGATGTACAGCAGACACTCTACACCGTGTCAATAGACCAAGTGGTATATAGATTCTGAACAGATCAGTCGGGCATGGCATGTGGGATTTGAGGCGTCTCATGAGGGCGAGGCGTGATTTAGAATTACCCCCGTCGGCCGGTTATACTTCGCAAATAGTGTTCGCCTACCCCCGTTTCAGGCGGGAAATGTGGGTGCACCTGCTGGTTACCCCCGAGTAAGAGAGAGTCTCATGGAGCCGCACCGACTCAAGGATGACGACGAAGCCGTACGCGCAGCGCTCTCGTCACTAAAGACCGCAACGGGAATCCCCGTCACGATGTACGGGACCTTGCTGCCGGACAATCGCCTGCAGATTACCCAGTGGGTAGGTCTGCGGACCCCGGCCTTGCAGAATTTGGTGATTGACGCGAACGTGGGCGTCGGCGGGCGCGTTGTCAGCACTCGCCGCGCGGTTGGTGTGTCCGACTACACTCGTGCCACCACAATTAGCCATGAGAATGATCGCCATATCCAAGATGAGGGGCTGCATTCGATCGTGGCGGTGCCGGTCACCGTTCAGCGTGAAATCCGCGGTGTCCTCTATGTTGGCGTCCACTCGCCGGTGCGCTTGGGCGACAAGGTAATCGAGGAAGTCACCATGACCGCTCGGTGCCTCGAGCAGGATCTGGCCGTTAATTCCGCGTTGCGTCGTGCCGACGGAGGCAAGGGCGGCGCTGCTCGCGGTCACGTGATGAACGGGGCTGAGTGGGAGCAGGTGCGCTCAACGCACTCCAAGCTCCGCATGTTGGCTAACCGAGTCAACGATGAAGACCTCCGTAAGGAACTAGAGGCTCTTTGCGACCAGATGGTCTCCCCGGTGCGCGTTAAGCAGTCCACCAAGCTTTCTGCTCGCGAGCTGGATGTTCTTTCCTGCGTGGCATTGGGGCATACCAATGTCGAGGCGGCCGAGGAAATGGGTATTGGCGCCGAAACGGTGAAGTCCTATTTGCGCTCTGTCATGCGCAAACTGGGTGCACATACTCGCTATGAGGCGGTCAATGCGGCCCGTCGTATAGGCGCGTTGCCCTGATCGTAGGTAAGTTGGGTGGGCGTGAAAGACCAATTTATTGTCTCCGGTGGGGCGCGCCTGCAGGGCACCGTCAAGGTGGACGGTGCCAAGAACAGTGTGCTGAAGCTGATGGCTGCGGCACTGTTGGCGGAGGGCACCACCACGCTGACCAACTGTCCTAAAATCCTTGATGTTCCACTGATGCGAAAGGTCCTTGAAGGCCTTGGCTGTTCAGTGGAAATCGATGGCCACACCGTGCAGATCACCACGCCGGCCACGTTGCATTCCAATGCAGACTTCGATGCGGTGCGCCAATTTCGCGCGTCGGTGTGTGTATTGGGGCCGCTGACGGCGCGTTGTGGTCACGCAAAGGTAGCTTTGCCAGGTGGCGACGCCATTGGTTCCCGCCCACTGGACATGCACCAATCTGGGCTAGAGAAGATGGGCGCTAGCACGCGCATCGAACACGGCGCCGTTGTAGCGGAGGCAGATCAGCTCCATGGCGCGAACATCAAGCTCGATTTTCCCTCGGTAGGCGCTACCGAAAATATTCTTACTGCTGCAGTCCTTGCGGATGGCGAAACCCAACTCCACAATGCGGCCCGCGAGCCGGAAATTGTGGACCTGTGCACGATGCTCAAGGAAATGGGCGCCGACATCTCTGGGGAGGGGACATCCACCATCACCATTCGGGGAGTGGACAAGCTGCAACCGACGGAGCACGAGGTTATCGGTGACCGTATTGTTGCGGGTACGTGGGCATATGCTGCCGTAATGACTCGCGGGGATATCACGGTGGGTGGCATTGCTCCCAAGCACCTGCACCTGCCGTTGGAGAAGCTAAAGTCCGCCGGTGCGGATATCGAGGACTATGTCAATGGTTTCCGCGTGCGCATGGACCGGCGCCCAACTGCAGTGGACTACCAAACGCTGCCGTACCCCGGCTTCCCCACGGATCTTCAGCCGATCGCCATCGGGCTCTCCGCGGTCGCGGAAGGTACATCCATCATCACGGAAAATGTCTTTGAGTCTCGTTTCCGGTTCGTCGATGAGATGCTCCGCCTTGGCGCTGATGCCCAGGTGGATGGACACCACGTGGTTATCCGCGGTCAAGAGCGCCTGTCCTCGACGCATGTCTGGAGCTCCGATATCCGCGCAGGTGCCGGATTGGTCCTCTCCGCTTTGTGTGCGGATGAGACGACCACCGTGCACGATGTCTTTCACATCGACCGCGGCTATCCCAACTTTGTAGAGAACCTGCAGGCCTTGGGCGCCACCATTGAGCGCACTCAAGAGGAGGAGCTCTACTAAGGAGCATTGCTTGGCGACGTCCGTATGTGGCGCACCTTTTTGGTGTGTCACCTGGGGATTTGTTGTTTGTTGGGGGTGTGCGTA